>JASEEZ010000001.1:0-13835 GCA_030019215.1 Actinomycetota bacterium | reverse complement strand
GATGGCTGATGGCAGATGGCGAATGGCTGATGGCAGATAGCAGATGGCAGATGGCAAATGGCTGATGGCAGATGGCTGATAGCAGATGGCCGATAGCAGATAGATGCCAGGGGCCGGAGACCAGTTCGTAACCCGAAATTAGGAATTAGCCAATTTCGAATGACTAATAACGAATTACTAATAACGAATAACGAATTTCTAATAACGAATTCCGAATAACGAAAGATGCTCTAAGCTCCGAGCTCTAAGCGGGGAATAGGGGATCTAGCGGTGAAGGGAAACAAAGAGTGAGAATTGCGGTTGTTGGTTCTGGGCCAGGTGGGTTGAATGCAGCCATGTGTGCCTCCCGGCTCGGTGCCGAGGTGGTGCTCGTCGAAAAGGATCATCTTGGCGGGGTTTGCCTGAACAAGGGGTGCGTTCCCACCAAGGCTCTTCTCCGTTCGGCCGAGGTTTTCTCCCTATTAAAAAAGGCCGATGATTTTGGGCTCGTCTCCGAGAACCCACGCGTTGATCTCAAAAAGATGGTCGAGCGAAAAAATAAGTTGGTTGAACGGTTGAGATTTGGGGTGGAATCACTCTTAAAAAAACACAACGTTAATATCGTGGGTGGGCGGGCCCGCTTGCTCTCGCCCAATCTCCTTTGTGTGGATACCTCAAACGGTGGACCGGAGACAATTGAGACGGATAAGATCATCTTGGCCACGGGCTCGGATGATTTGCTACCTCCCTTTGTCGACGCGGAACGGGAGGCTGTTTTGACGACCTCCAGGGCCCTGAAGATCGAGCATCTTCCCTCAAGCTTGGTTGTGGTCGGAGGCGGGGCAGTTGGCGTTGAGTTTGCCTCTCTTTTTAATGTACTTGGCTCCAATGTCACCTTGATCGAGGTGCTTCCCCAGATTCTACCTCAGGAGGACCCAGAGTTAAGCACGGCTTTTCGGGAGAGACTGGAAGCGCGTGGAGTTAAAGTTGTCGTGGGGACCAAAGTCGAGGGGGTGGACTATAAACCCAAGGGCGTCTTGGTAAGGTTATCTGAAGGAAAGGCCGTCTCCGCGGAAAAAATCTTGGTCGCTCTGGGGAGAAAGCCCACTGTGGCCGATCTTGGTTTTGAAGAGGTGGGCGTTTTCGTGCAAAATGGGGCCATCGTCGTCGATGAGCGGATGGAGACTTCCATTCCGGATATCTATGCCGTTGGGGATGTGATTGGCAGGGCTATGTTCGCCCACGTGGCCATGGTCGAGGGATGGGTGGCCGGGAGTAACGCTCTGGATGGCGACGAGAAGATGACCTACGAACTCATTCCAAACTGCGTTTATTCTTTTCCCGAGTTGGCCAGCGTCGGCTTGACCAAAGAGAAGGCCGGGGAGTTGGGTTTCAAGGTCAAAGTGGGCAGGTTTCCCCTCGCGGCGGGTGGCAGAGCTCACACTCTAAGAGAGACCGAAGGGTTCATCCAACTCTTGATGGACGCTGCCGGCGATAGGATTCTGGGTTGTCAGATAATCGGCTACAACGCCACCGAGCTGATTCACGAAGCGACGCTGGCCATAAAGTTGAGGGCAACTGCTCGCGACCTGATCGAGACGATGCACGCTCATCCGACACTCTCCGAGGGATTTGTGGAGGCGGCACGAAGCATCTATGGCGAGGAAATCTACCCTACTTAAAAACCAGGAACCAGGTACAAGGCACCAGGTACAAGGCATCCTTCGACAAACTCAGGACAAGCTAGGAACATCCGACATCCGACAACTGTCATCCGACAAATTGGGAACCAGAGACCAGATACCAGAGAGATTACCCCCCTGGCTCATCAAGCACGGTCCTCAAGGCTCAAATTTCCGATGGGTCGGGGAAATTCTTGCGGGGTTTGGTCTTAGTACCGTTTGCCAGAGTGCCCGGTGCCCGAACTTGGGTGAGTGCTTCTCAAGGGGCACGGCCACTTTCATGATTTTGGGGACCAGATGCACTCGCAGATGTGGATTTTGTGTCATTGGAAAGGGTGAACCTCTCTCGCTCCAGGAAGATGAACCGGAAAGGGTCGCCCTGGCGGCTTGGAAACTCGGTTTGAGATATGTGGTTGTAACCTCCGTTACCAGGGATGATCTGCCTGATGGGGGTGCCTCTCAGTTCGCCGCTACGGTCAGGGCGATTAAGGATATGCTTCCGCGGGCGTGGGTCGAGGTTTTGACACCGGATTTTCGAGGCTCCATCGATGCCCTCACCCTGGTGTTGAGGGAAAAACCAGATGTTTTTGCTCATAATCTGGAGACCGTTCCTCGGCTCTATCCACTCGTGCGCCCTGGGGCCGATTATGAGAGATCGCTCTGTGTTTTAAGGAAGGCCAAGGAGCTGGACGGGGCGGTTTTGGCGAAATCCAGTCTGATCCTTGGTTTGGGAGAGAGAAAAGAGGAGGTACTTCGGGTCATGGAGGATCTGCGGGAGGCCGGTTGCGATGTTCTCACCCTGGGACAGTATTTACGACCTTCTAAAGAACAGTTGCCCGTGGCGAGGTTTCTTCCCCCTGAGGAGTTCGCCGAGCTGGAGGCGGTTGCCTGGGGGATGGGATTTCGAGCCGTCTTGGCGGGGCCTTTCGTGAGGAGTTCTTATCGGGCGGAGGAACTCCTCGGGGGAATTTTGTCGAAATCTTAACGACTAGACTTTTGCGTTTTTAAAAACTATGAGCAGATAATTAGTTTTGGCAAAGGCTAGACCTTCGAAAACACGCAGTTGTCCGCCCCAGCGAGGCGGCCACTGCTCGGCTCTCGGCCTCGCTCGTCCGCCTACGGCGGACACCGTGCCCGCTCGGCCTCCGAGACGGTTTTCTTGAGGCCTAACCTTTGCCCTGGTTATCTAAGAACGTAAAGGTTCGGTAAGCGATTTTAAAATTTTGATGGTGATTCAAATGGAATACGGGCTGATCGCCGATACCTATGAGAGGATGGAAGCTACCAGCAAGCGGCTGGAGATGACCGATCATCTGGTCGATCTCATCGAGCGCACTCCAAAGGAGCTCATCGACAAGGTAGTCTATCTTACCCAGGGAAAGCTTTACCCCGATTACGCGGGAATAGAAATTGGAATCGCTGAGAAGTTGGCCATTAGGGCCATAGCTCTGGCGACGAAGGTGGATGAGAAGGTGGTGAGAAAGAGCTTTGAGCGCACCGGCGATCTCGGAGAGACCGCTCAGGAGCTTCTCGAAGGGAAGGCCTTCAAGGTCGAGAGGCCGCTGACGGTGGAGAAGGTCTTTGAAACGCTGGATAAGATCGCCAGGACCAGCGGCAGGGGTGCCATCGAGACGAAGATGAATTTGCTTTCAAATCTCCTACGCGAGACGAGCCCAAAGGAGGCCAAGTACATAGTGCGCACCGTTACCGGCAAGTTGAGGCTGGGCGTGGCCGATATGACCATGCTGGATGCCCTGAGCGTGGTTTATGCCGGGGGCAAGGGGGCTCGCGGGGAGGTCGAGCGAGCCTACAACATCTCATCGGACCTTGGAGCGGTGGCGAGCACCGTTGCCAGGGGAGGCCTTGCGGCCATCAGGAAGTTCGGCGTTCAGGTGGGCAAACCCATCAGGTCAATGCTGGCTGAAAGGTTGAGAACACCGCAGGATATCTTGGAGAAGATGGGTGGGGCGTGCGCCGCCGAATACAAATACGATGGCGAGCGCATTCAAATTCACAAGAGGGTGAGTGAGGTTGCACTCTTTTCCCGAAGGCTGGAGAACATCACCCATCAATATCCAGATGTCGTGGAGTTGACGAGGAAGAGCATCAGGGCCAAGGAAGCCATCGCCGAGTGCGAGTGTGTGGCAGTTGACCTTGAGACGGGAGAGCTAAGACCCTTCCAGGAGTTGATGCACAGGAGAAGGAAGTACGGGATCAAGGAGGCAATGGAACTTTATCCCATCTCGATCTTTGCCTTCGACCTCCTTTTCGTGGACGGAGATGATCTGACCTCCCGTCCCTATCCCGAGAGGAGAGAGCATCTGGAGAAGGTCCTGGCGGTCTCCGATCGGGCGGGCTTGACCAGGTACAGGTTGGTCCGGAGTGCCGAGGAGCTGGAGAAGTTCTTCGAGGAGGCCATCCAGGATGGCTGCGAAGGGGTCGTCTGTAAATCCGTTGGCTCTCACGCCGTCTATCAGGCTGGGGCGCGTGGCTGGTTGTGGATAAAGTACAAGCGCGATTACCGGAGCGAGATGACGGACACCGTTGATCTGGTTGTGGTCGGTGCCTTTCACGGCAGGGGAAGGAGGGCGGGAACCTATGGGGCCCTTCTTCTGGGCGCTTATGATCCCAGGGAGGACACCTTCAAGACCGTGACCAAGTGCGGGGCGGGCTTCACCGACGACGATCTGGCCAGATTGCCCAAGATGTTCGAGGATTATCGAATATCCCATCGTCATTCCAGAGTGGTTGCTAAGTTGGAGGCGGATGTTTGGTTTACTCCATCGGTTGTTCTGGAGATCATCGGCGCGGAGATTACCTTGAGTCCGATTCATATCTGTGGTCTGGATAAGGTTAGAAAAGGGAGCGGTCTGGCGATAAGATTTCCCCGCTTCACCGGTAATTACAGGCTGGACAAAGCTCCCGAGGATGCCACCACCGAGGAAGAGATCATCGAGATGTATCAAAGCCGCCTGAAACGCCTTCCCGCTTAGCCCTTTCCTGCTGCTGTTTGTGTTCAGAACCAAAAGGAATACAGGCAATCAATACTTTATAAAATTTTCTTGAAAAACCGAACATTTGTTTGTATAATGCTTTTAGTTTATGATGTTTTTGTCGCTCTGGTGTAATAAAATAAAGTTGGAGAATGAAGCAATGCGAGGGAGATGGCAATGAAAGAGAAATTGTACTTTGAAGCCGAATCAATACGTATTTACAACGATGATATTTTGAAAACAGAGTGTATGAGAGAGGGAACAATTGATTTAATCATCACTTCCCCACCCTATAACGTAGACATTAAGTACAGTTCGCACGATGACAGGATGTCTTATAAAGACTATTTGGCTTTCACGAGAGAGTGGTTAACCAAATGTTACAAACTAGCTAAAGACGATGGAAGGTTTTGTTTAAATATACCGCTTGATAAGAATAAGGGTGGCCAACAGAGCGTGTACGCGGATATTACCACGATTGCAAAACAAGTGGGTTGGAAATATCACTCTACAATTATTTGGAATGAGCAAAATATTTCGAGACGTACTGCTTGGGGGTCTTGGTTGAGTGCTTCGGCTCCTTATGTTATAGCTCCTGTTGAAGTCATTGTTGTCCTTTATAAAAAGCGATGGAAAAAGACTAGCGGAAGCAAAAAATCGGATATCACCAAAGAAGAGTTTATGAATTGGACCAATGGCATGTGGGACTTTAGCGGTGAAAGCAAAAAGAAAATTGGTCATCCTACCCCTTTCCCAGTTGAATTGCCGAAAAGATGTATAAAATTGTTTAGCTATGTTGGTGACACAATACTTGATCCTTTTCTTGGAAGTGGGACCACATTGATTGCTTGTGTTGAGACGGGCAGAAAAGGAATTGGCATTGAGATCGACAGAAGCTACTGCGAAATGGCAAAACAGAGGTTAATAAGAGAGGGAAAGGTGAATCAACTTAAGCTTAACCTTGCTGCAGGAGGTAGGTAGTGGGGAAAACTATAAGCGATTTGATTATGGAATACTTTCAAATGCATCCGAGGAAAGATTTGCCGCACGGGCCCGTGGTTGATTGGGTGGAAGAACAATATCTTCAGCTTTATGGCAAAAAGCCCCGTGATACATGGAGAGGAATTCGAAGGTTATATCAAGAGGGCAAGTTGGTAAAGGTTAGAAAGGGGGTCTATAGATATGACCCCGATTTTATTAGTGATGTAACCCTGTTAGATTTTCCGCCTGATGTCAAGGAAGAGATATTCAGAAGAGATGGCTATAAGTGTGTTGTTTGTGGCAGAGGTCGAGAAGATGGGGTCGAGATATGTGCAGATCATAGAAAACCAAGAGATAGGGGTGGGACCAACACAGTAGATAACGGTCAGACACTGTGCGCTGGCCATAATTTACTTAAAAAGAACTATTCACAGACAGAGATGGGCAAGAGACTTTTTATAAAGATCTATGAAGAAGCGGTAGCTAAAGGCGATGAGAGAGTAATTAATTTTTGCAAAGACGTTTTTGACAATTACAATAAACACGGAATTAACGGGCACATACCAAGACCAAATGGAAAGTAAGTTTTTGATTTTCTGGAAGAGTTCGTTGACCAAATCATTTACACATTTGGAAAGACGGCACATTTTTGAATATACAAATGTCTATAGGTGGCACCAACGTGCCTTTAATAGATGTAAAGAGAAGCTAAAATATGAAAAGAGCTAATTCAGATGTTATTTGGGTCGTGGTAAAAGTTGAAAGTGGCATCCCGGTGTCTGTTGAAGTCTTTGGTAATCCAACCGCCGCTCGACATCGTGAAAAACAGTTGCGAGCGGAAATGAATCCTGATAACGACGAGGTGGGAATATTTACTTCACAGGTTCCTGATCGCACGTAGCTTTGAAACTTGTGAAACTTGGGGTCAGACCCCCTCACCCTAGTTTACCAGCTACGATAAATCCTTAAATCTAATACCGTTACAACTATTTCCTATATCACTTCTTTCAATAAACACCTTTTCACTTTTCTTCCTCGGCTCAACTTGGCTTTGGCACAGCCACCTGTGGTGAGAGATTAACTTTATCCTCGGGTTTTATTTCTTCCTACCAAAGAGACCAAAGTTACTTGATAAAATGTTCTAGCTTAAAGTTGTAACGGCACTAATTTTCACCTTAAACCGTGAAAGCGGTTTTTGTTTTTGTCCGTGAGCAGGGTATATAGGATTTTAAGAAGATTTAGAAAATCTAGAAAGATGAGGAAAAGAAAGTCTTACTTGAGATTTTTGTTGCTTTGATTTATAATGTTGTCCAAATGGGCAACATTACTTTAAGAGGCAACATGAAAAGAGAAATTGAAATAATTGAACAACTCAAAAACAATATAGAGGATTTGGTTCCTGTTAGGGGACTAAGGTTTCGTTTTGAGTTGCAACCTTCCCGGGAACAATTATGGCGTCCTGATTTTTTAGCTCATGCTTCTTTTAAAAACTGGCAATTCAGAATAGTTGGAGAAGTTGTAGTTCAAAAAAGTTCTTCGATTTTTCAAGATAAAATAGCGCATCTAAAATCGTATGTTGGCCAAAATCCAAACTTAGTACCGATTATTATAGCGGAATACCTAAGTCCCGCTAGAAGAAAACAGTGCAAAAACGCTGGAGTCTATTTCTTGGATATGTCTGGAAATGTTTTTTTGGAGTATGAGAGTTTGTATATTGAGCGTGTAGGTTTTCCTAATCGCTTTCCTGAGAGAAGAAGGGGTAGAGGACCTTTTTCTGACAAGGCTTCACTAATTCTTAGAGCTATTTTCTTGAATAAAGAAAGGCTTTGGGGAGTTAGAGAGCTTGCTGAATTAGTAAATCTTGACCCCGGTTTTGTATCACGAATGGCGCGAGAACTCGAAAAAAGAAACTATGTTGTACGTTCGAATTCTAAACTCAAATTGCGAGACCCCCAAAGTGCCCTAGAAGATTGGGTTCACGAGTATGATTATAAGAAGAATCGTGAATTTGGATATTTTTGTTTGAGGGAAAGTCCTGATGAAATTCTAGACAAACTACGCGATGTTAATATTCCTGAGAAGATTCAGTATGCGCTCGGGCTTCACGCGGGTGCTAATCTTGCTTCTCCATATGCGGTCTATAAAGAGGTTCACATTTATGTCCTAAACCAAGATAGCATTGACTTTTTTGTAAAAAGATTGAAGTTAAAAGAAGTTCAACAAGGTGCGAATGTTATTTTCTTGTTTCCTTATTACAAACATTCGGTTTTTTATGACAAGCAAAAGATTAAAGGTTTGTGGGTTGTTTCAGACCTTCAGCTCTACCTTGATCTTTACAACTACCCAATTCGAGGTTTAGAGCAAGCTGAACATCTTTACGAGAAGCGTCTGAAAAAACTCATTAAAACTCAGGAGCCTTCATGCCAAAAGATTTTAAAGCTGGGTTTTTAAAGACCCTCTGGATCCTCAAAGATTACTTATCTGAAATTGTTATCGGCGGTGGGTGGGTCCCCCTCGTTTATTATCATTATCTTCTAGCTGACAAGTCGAAGGAGCCTATTCGGACCAGAGACATTGACCTAATGGTTCGTGAGAAGCTTCCTGTTATTGGGTCCAAAACAGTAGATCAATTGCTTTCGGAAGCTGGCTTGGAAGCGAAGTTCAAAAATCTAGAGACGCCACCAGTTATATGCTATGAGGGAAATATCGATGGCTATGAGGTCGAAATAGAATTTCTGACGCACCAGAAAGGGGCCAGGGAGGATGCGGTAGTTGAGGTTCAAAAGGGTCTGAAGGCTCAATCTTTAAGATTTATTTCG
The DNA here is from genome assembly GCA_030019215.1 of Actinomycetota bacterium. Taxonomy (GTDB): domain Bacteria; phylum Actinomycetota; class Aquicultoria; order Subteraquimicrobiales; family UBA9087; genus UBA9087. The sequence continues at coordinate 5,381 of JASEEZ010000001.1, read as the reverse complement.
ATTTCAATAGACAATACCATTGAAGTTGAAATAGATGATTTTCCAGTCGGAGATGGATTACCACTCTTAAAAGTTAAAGTTCCTTCACCGGGAGCTTATATATTTCACAAGGGATTAGTTTTTGCTCGGCGCGCGAGGGAGCAAAAGAAAGCCAAGGATCTCTACTACATTTTCGATATTCTCGCTAACTGCCCCGAGCTAAAAGAACGAATAATTGCAGAGTTAAAAAAGTTAAGAGAGGCTTATCCTGCTGGTTGGTTTAAGACTTTCAAGAAGAATCTAAAAACTTATTTTTCTGCGATTACATCTGATGGAGTCAGTTTGATTACTGGGCAAAGACCCCTGGCTGCCTTTCCTAATCTAAATGATGAGCAGTTTAAGCAGTATGTGCTTGGTATTTTTCAAGAATTCATTCGACAAGTTGAGGCCTCAAAAAATGATTGATAAGTGGTTGACGAAGGAGTTTAAGGAACAATTTAAGGAAGTATAGACTTGGGGTCGGGCTTGAATTGAATGAGCGTTGAGATCACCGCGTTTGACAAGATACCTTTCACTGTATTACTACGAAACGTACAAGAGGGCGAGAAAATGGGTGTCAAGATTCTTCCCAGCAGTGAAGTTAGAGATCGTATCGCTTCGATACTAAAGGAACTGAGCAGAGACAAGGAACCAATTTTTATCACGCAATACAGTCGAGCGAAAGCGGTTTTAGTTGGTATAGACCAATATAATGCTTTGATGGACCTCATCGAGGATCTTGAGGATATCGCCGATTTTCGCACTGCCGAAGGGGAATCGGTTAAAGACTTCGAGGAATTTATGGCTGGGCTGGAAGGAAAATCCAGTGTATCAGCTTAAAATCAAGGAACGGGCCCCAAAGGACATGCACAAGCTGGCACCGTCCTTTCGTGGGCGCATGGCCCAACTCATTCGGTCCCTGGCAAAAGATCCCCCCGCCCAGCTGGTTGTCAAAGCTTACGGATAGAGAAGAGTGGCGGGTACGCCAGGGAGATTACCGGGTTCTTTACTCCATTGATGACGACAGGAAATTAGTCGCAGTTGTAAGGATTAAACACAGAGCGAAAGCGTACAAAAGAAAGTAGACCGAGATGCAGTTCATCTCACCCTAAGCCGCGAGAGCGGTTTTTGCTTTGCCCTTGCAGGGCATATAGGATTTTGAGAGGATTTAGAGAATTTAAAGAACAGAGACTAAATTGGCTGCAAGGACTACTTCAAAAAACTTGCACTATGCTTTCATGGGAGGAGGTGAAAAACTTGTGAGAAGATGGACTACACTTTTTCTTGTTTTACTTCTCCTTGCCTTCTTTTCCATCCCGGCGACGGCTATGACATTTAAGAGTGGCGAAAACGTTGTTACCATTCCCGCAGAGAAGGTAATCGATGATGATCTTTACATCGGTGGGGGCACGGTAAATATCGATGGTACCGTGAATGGAGACGTCATCGCCGCTGGCGGGATGGTGACGGTGAGTGGAACCGTGAACGGCGATGTTATGGTTGCTGGAGGAATGGTCACCATCTCCGGGAAGGTCTCCGATGATGTGCGGATAGCTGGGGGAAATTTAACCCTTGATGGAGAGATTGGGGGCGATGCTCTGGTAGCGGGCGGAAATCTCGATATCTCGAGCAACAGCCGGATAGCCGGAGACTTGCTGCTGGGAGTCGGTAATGTCCGCTTGGCGGGAAGTGTGGGAAGGGATGTCCGAGGCGGTACCGGCAGTATGGAGATTACTGGAGACGTTGGGCGAAATGTCAAGATAGGTTGCGATTCTCTCACTCTGGCGTCGGGCTCCCGAGTTGGAGGGGATTTGACCTACACCAGTCAGCAAAAAGCAAAAATTCAAGAGGGGGCAAAGGTATCGGGCCGGATAGCCCATAAGCTCCCACCTGTACCGGAGAAAAAAGTTGAAAAACCAGCTGGTCTCGCAATCCTTGCCGCTATAACCGGGAGAATCTTTGCCTTTTTCCTTTCCTTGATTGCCGTTGCTATCGTTGGAGGAATCATCGTCTCGGTGGCTCCAAAGAAATCTTTATTGGTCGCCGAAACGATAGCCAGCGTTCCCTGGAAGAGCCTGGGGCTGGGATTCGTTCTCCTGATAGTGGTTCCCATTGCTTCTTTCATCATCTCCATTACCATCGTTGGTTTGTCCGTTGGGCTAATTCTTCTGTTTGCCTACATATTGGCAATTTACCTGAGCAAGGTTTTTGCTGGTCTTTTGGTTGGGGAGCGGATTCTTGCCTACATTAGGAAAGGAGCGAAGACTCACATCCTCTGGTCGCTATTTTTGGGCATCGTTGTGTTGAGCATTCTTGGTGCGATTCCCATTCTTGGTTTCTTCATCAGACTCGCCTATATTCTCTTCGCTCTGGGGGCGATGTGGATAGTGCTCAACAAAGCCTTCTCGGAGGCCAAGGAAAAGAAGCTCCTGTAAAACTATTTGTAGGTTGGCAAATTTGACGCGGCTGCGTCTATAATGAAGGAAAGCTTTTTGCTCGTTGAGCATTGGAGGTCGATATGGCCAGGTGGATCAAGTGGGCTTTGTTCCTTCTTCTCCTGTTCATCTTGGCTAGCCTGGGGAGGGTGGTTTATCTCTATACCGAGTGGCTCTGGTTTAAAGAGGTCGGCTTCACCTCTGTCTTCTGGGTCACCCTTCTCTCCAAACTAAAGCTGGCTCTGGCCTTTGGTATTTTCTTCTTTATTCTACTTTATGGAAACATACTGATTGCTAGACGTCTCGCTCCCAAATACGTTCCCACTGAAAACGAGGTAGTACAACTTTACCGCACGGTGGCCAGACCATATTTCGATCTCGTTCTTCTGGTAATCTCCCTGTTTTTCAGCCTGCTGGTGGCGGGTGGCGCTGCTGAAAAGTGGATTTCTTACCTCCGCTTTCTGAATCAGACACCCTTTGGCTTAAGCGACCCCATCTTCAAAAGGGACATTGCTTTCTATGTGTTTTCCCTTCCGTTGTTGAAGTATATCTGGGCCTGGCTTCTCGTCTCTCTCATCATCACGACGGTCGTCGCCGTGCTCGTTCACTGGTTTGATGGGGCCATCAGGGTCAGGAGATATGTTCAAAAGTTCGCCCCCCATGTGAAAGCCCACCTTTCTGTTCTCTGCGGTTTGATTTTTCTGGTCATCGCCTGGGGGTTTCAACTGAACATATACGAGCTCCTTTACTCCCCCCGGGGGGCCGCTTTTGGAGCGGGTTACACCGACCTTCATGCTCAGCTGCCCGCCCTTCGGATCTTAATCTTCATGGCGGTGATATGTGCCGCGCTTTTCCTGATAAACATCTACTATCGGGGCTGGAGATTGCCTCTGACGGGGATAGCTCTGCTCCTGGTGACCCTGTTTCTGGTGGGGATTATTTATCCTGCCATCGTCCAGCAGTACAGGGTCTCTCCCAACGAAATTGCCAAGGAAAAACCGTACATCGAACTGAATATCAAATATACTCGCCAGGCTTACAACCTGGACAGAATAAAGGAGGAGGAGTTTCCGGTCTCCGAGACCTTGACGCTGGAGGATATTCGGGGAAATGAGCCAACCATCCGGAACGTCAGGCTCTGGGACTGGCGGCCGCTCAAGAAGACCTTTTCTCAGATTCAGGAGATAAGGCTGTACTATAGTTTCCGCGATGTCGATATCGATCGCTACAAGCTCAACGGCGATTATCGGCAGGTCGCGATCTCACCCAGGGAGTTGGTTCCCGAACAACTTCCGGAGACCGCCAGGACATGGATCAATGAGCATCTGGTCTATACCCACGGGCATGGTCTGGTGATGAACCCAGTTAGCACCGTTACCCCGGAGGGGCTACCGGATTTACTGATCAAGGACATCCCGCCGAAGTCGAAAGTGGGAATTAAGGTGGGTCGCCCCGAGATTTATTATGGCGAGGTAGCTGGCGATTACGTGGTGGTAAAGACCAAGACCCTGGAGTTCGACTACCCCAAGGGGGACAAGAATCAATACACTACCTACAAGGGTAGTGGAGGGGTTCCCGTTGGTTCCCCTCTGGGGAAAATGGTCTTTGCCTGGCGGTTTGGCAGCCTTAAACTGCTAGTTTCCGACGCCATCACTTCCCGAAGTAGAGTTATGTATCACCGACAGATCGGGGAGCGGGTGCGAAACATAGCTCCATTTCTTTCCTACGATAAGGATCCATATCTGGTCATCTCCGGTGGGAGACTCTATTGGATTCAGGACGCCTATACCCTCACCGATATGTATCCTTACTCCGAGCCCTTCGGCAGTGGCAACTATATTAGGAATTCTGTCAAGGTTGTCATCGATGCCTACAACGGAGATGTGATATTTTACATAGTCGATGAGAAGGATCCCCTCGTTAAGACCTATGCCAGGATATTTCCCACCCTATTCAAGCCCTTTAAGGCGATGCCTTCTGATCTTCGGAGTCATATTCGGTACCCCGAAGATTTGTTCATGATCCAGGCACGGATGTACGCCACTTATCATATGCGCGATCCCCAGGTCTTTTACAACAAGGAGGATTTGTGGGCCGTTCCCAAGGAGATATACGAACAGAGCGAGCAAGAGATGGAACCTTACTACATAATCATGAGGTTGCCCGGTCACCCCGAGGAGGAGTTCATCTTAATGCTCCTTTTCACCCCGGCCAGCAAAGGGAACATGATCGCCTGGATTTGCGCCAAATGCGATATGCCTAACTATGGTGATCTTCTGGTTTATAAGTTTCCCAAACAGAAGCTGGTCTACGGCCCATCGCAAGTCGAGGCGAGGATCGATCAGGATCCGGAAATATCCAAGCAGCTGACGCTTTGGGGTCAGAGGGGATCGAGCGTCATCCGCAGCAATCTCCTCGTCATCCCCATCGAGGACTCCCTTCTTTACGTGGAGCCGCTTTATCTTCAGGCGGAACAGACTGCTCTGCCTGAGCTCACAAGAGTGATCATTGCTCATGGCGACCGCGTTACCATGGAAGAAAGTTTGGAGGAAGCGTTGCTCGTTGTGTTTGGGGGGAGGGCGGAGGCGCGGCCGGAGGAAAAACTCACGGAGGAAAAACTCATCGAGGCCGCCGTCGAGCATTTCAACAAGGCCATCGAGTATCAGCGGGAGGGCAACTGGGCTGGCTACGGCGAGGAAATTAAGAAGCTCGAGGAGACCCTAAAGATGCTCAAAGAGCGAACCTAGTATCGTCACCCTATTTTTCAAAGTTAAAGTAGACTTTTGATATTTCTTATGGAGATCCATCGCTCTGAAACAAATTCGGACACTGGAAACAAAAAAGATGGGGATTATACTAAGAGGAGAATGTAGGAGCATGTCCCAGTTTTAGTTGAAATAGAGAGGCGACTCCCTTAACCTGGGATTG
>JASEEZ010000019.1 GCA_030019215.1 Actinomycetota bacterium | reverse complement strand
TCGCCATCAGAGAGGGTGGTCACACTGTGGGAGCCGGGAGCATCACGAAGATACTGGCCTAATCCTACTTGAACTCTGTACCTACCATAAAGGAGACCCCGCCGCCGGCGGGGCTCTTTTTAATGGGTGCCCGAAGGGCGCAGTATTGACAGACTTAGTCTAAAGTGTTAGCTTATTGAAGTTCTTGAGTCTGGAGTGGGGATTGTAGGAGGAGCGGTGAGACAGTTAGTCACTTTGGCCTGCACCGAGTGCAAGCGGAGAAACTATACGACCACCAAGAATAAGAGCAATGACCCTGATAGAATAGAGATGAAGAAGTACTGCAGGTGGTGTCGGCGCCATACTTTACACAAGGAGACCCGCTAGATATACTATTGTTGCAGGTCTTAAGCTTTGAGATTTGGGAATGGCTGGTTTAAAAATAATTTTGAAGAAGACTGTGAGCGACTGATAGGCCTGCCTATTGGCAGACAGGCCTGTAGCTCTAACTGGCTAGAGCACCGGTCTCCAAAACCGGGGGTTGGGGGTTCGAATCCCTCCAGGCCTGCTTCTTTGTGTGTTACCAGAAGGCGCTGGGCGGATGGAAAAGATTGGGGCCCCAACCCCATGGGGGGCTGGGGGAAGGATTTCCCCCAGGCTTTTGGGGTACAGCCCCGATTTCATCGGGGGCGTCCTAGGGGCAGAGCCCCTGGAAGCGAAGCGGTTGGGGGTTCGAATCCCTCCAGGCCTGCTTCTTTGTGTGTTACCAGAAGGCGCTGGGCGGATGGAAAAGATTGGGGCCCCAACCCCATGGGGGGGCTGGGGGAAGGATTTCCCCCAGGCTTTTGGGGTACAGCCCCCGATTTCATCGGGGGCGTCCTAGGGGCAGAGCCCCTGGAAGCGAAGCGGTTGGGGGTTCGAATCCCTCCAGGCCTGCTTCTTTGTGTGCTATCAGAAAGTACTGGATGGGCTCTCCTCGGGGGTTCCACTCCGAGGGGACGTTCTATACGTCCCGAGGAAAAATCCCTTTATCTGTTTTGTGGCGAAGGACGAGGGTGGATGGTTGAGAAGAAAAGTTTGTTGACCCGTTTGAGCCAGTACCTGCGGGAGGTGAGGAGGGAACTCAAGAAAGTCACTTGGCCCTCCAAGCAGGAGATCGTTGCCTCGACCATCGTCGTATTGATAGTGGTAATTTTTTTTGCTTTGTTCATCGGTGGTTTGGATTTCTTTTTTGCACAGGTACTCAGGTTGGGCTTAGTTAAATTTTTTGGGGGGTGAGAGTTCCCCGCCAATGGCGGGGGAGCTTTGGGTATGCTGGAAAGATGGTACGTTGTTCATACATATTCGGGGTATGAAAACAAAGTCAAGGCCAATTTGGAGCGGCGTATTTCCTCAATGGGCGTGACGGAAAAGATATTTGATGTGGTCATTCCCACCGAGGATATTATGGAGATTAAGGGCGGCAGAAAGGTCGTTACCCCGAAGAAGGTTTTCCCGGGGTATATCCTTGTGCACATGGAACTCGACGATGAGTCGTGGTATGTGGTGCGGAATACTCCGGGGGTCACTGGCTTTGTGGGTTCCGGGGCTCGTCCTTCTGCTCTCTCCGATGGAGAGGTGGAAAAGATTCTGCACAAGATTAGGGTGGAGAAGCCTAAGCCAAGGACGGAGTTTGAAGAGGGCCAAACTATTCGAGTGACCTCAGGGCCACTGGCCGACTTCACGGGGACAATTTCCGAGATTAATTTAGATCAGAACAAGCTCAAGGTGCTCGTTTCCATCTTTGGTCGAGAAACTCCTGTTGAACTTTCCTTTGATCAAGTTGCTAAACTATAGCTATAGCCGAACTTTACCTGCCGGCAGGCAGGTAAAGTTTGATGGATGGAGGCTTAAATGGCGAAAAAGGTCATCGCGGTTGTAAAACTTCAGATTCCAGCTGGGCAAGCAAATCCGGCTCCCCCAGTCGGTCCCGCTCTTGGTCAGCATGGCGTGAATATCATGGAGTTCTGCAAAGCCTACAACGAGAAGACCGCTTCTCAGGCTGGAACGATTGTCCCCGTAGAAATCACCATCTACGAGGATAGATCCTTTTCTTTCATAACAAAGACTCCTCCGGCGTCGATTCTTCTCAAGCAAGCGGCTGGCGTTGAAACTGCCTCTGGCGAACCAAATCGCGAAAAGGTGGGCAGCGTATCGAGGGATAAGATCAAGGAGATAGCCCAGATCAAGATGCCCGATCTAAATGCCGGGAGCCTAGAGGCGGCCATGCGGATAATCGAGGGCACAGCCAGAAATATGGGAATAGAGATAGAAGATTAATCGGTTTTAGATTCGATATGTGGGAGGGTAAAACCGCTGTTACCACGAGGAGGAATGGCAATGAAGAGGGGAAAGAAGTATCAGGAGGCCCTTAAAAAAATCGATAGGAGTAAACTCTACTCTCCTTTGCAGGCTGTTAAGTTGGTGAAAGAGAGCGCTTCGGCCAATTTTGATGAAACTGTGGAAGTTCACATCAGGTTGGGAATCGACCCCCGTCAGGCGGAACAGCAGGTTAGGGGTGTTGTGGTGCTCCCCCATGGGACGGGCAGAACCGTCAGGGTCGCCGTTTTTGCCCAAGGCGAGAAGGCCAAGGAAGCCGAGGCGGCGGGGGCGGATGTGGTGGGAGGAAACGATCTCGCTGAGAAGATACAAAAGGGCTGGCTGGATTTTGAATCTGCCATTGCCACGCCCGATATGATGGGTATCGTTGGCAAGCTGGGAAAGATATTGGGGCCCAGAGGTCTCATGCCCAATCCAAAGGCGGGGACGATCACCTTCGATGTTGGCAAGGCGGTTAAGGATATCAAGGCCGGAAAGATCGAGTACAGGGTGGATAAGTTTGGTGTAATTCATGTGCCCGTGGGGAAGGCCTCCTTCCCGGAACGAGCACTCGTCGAAAATTACTCGGTTTTATTGGAAGAGATAATTCGTGCTAAGCCAGCGGCGACCAAGGGAAGGTATATCAGGAGCATCACGATTGTCTCCACGATGGGTCCAGGAGTTAAGATCGACCCCACGAAGACAAGGGATTCTTTAGGGGAAGCTGTGTGATCCCTCGCCGTCTTAGTGGATATTGACATTGGGTTTCTCCTCTGATAGATTTTCCTTCTATCGGAGATAGTTTAAGGCCGTAGACAGTAGGTGCCCGACCAGCGAAGATATTGGAAAGGGCTTAATGATTCAAAATCGCCTACCGAGGTTGGGAGTTATTTTTTCGAGCTTATCAGACCTCTGTTGTCTACGGAGGTCTTTATCTTTTTCGTCAGCGTTGGCGTAAGGAGAGTGTCTCATGGCTAGACCCGAAAAAATAGCCATAGTTAAGGAAATCAAGGAAAAGCTCCAAAGGGCTCAGGGAGTGATATTGACTGATTTTAGGGGTCTTGATGTTCATGAGCTCAACGATTTGCGCAGGAAAGTCGGGGAGGAGGGTGCAGAATACAAGATCTTCAAGAACACTTTGGTCCGGATTGCGGCCAGGGAGTCAAGGCAGGAAGAACTGGAGAAATATTTGGTGGGACCGACCGCGTTTGCTTTCGGTTACGGTGATGTCATCTCTTTGATTAAAACCATCGTGAACTTTTCTAGCAAGCATGATGCCTTACAGATCAAAGCAGGTATTCTGGAAGGAGAGGTAATCGATGCTGCTAGAATCGAGGTGCTGGCGAGTTTGCCGCCCAGGGAGGAACTCTTGGCCGGGCTTCTTGGCAGCCTTGGCTTATCTCTTGGTGGTCTTGTGAATGTGCTCGCTGGGCCAATACGAGATCTATCGGGTACTTTGAATGCTGTTGTTCAACAGAAGACCTTGCCTGAAACGGGAAAATCTTAGAACGGTTGAGGAGGTGAATGAGGTGCCAGAAAGCGTGGAGAAAAAAACTGAGAAGAAGGCCGAAAAGAAAGCCGAGGAGAGGGAAACAAAGAAAGCTGATAAGAAAGAGACGAAGAAGGAAGTGAAAATGACTACCGGGGACATCATCGAAGCCATTAAGGGGATGAGCGTTCTTGAACTCTCCGAATTGGTAAAGGAACTTCAGGAGATCTTTGGTGTGAGTGCTGCTGCCCCGGTTACTGTTGCGGCTCCTGCTCAAGCGGGGGCTCCCGCCGCTGCACCGGCAGCGGAGGAGAAAACGCAGTTTGATGTTATCTTGACCAGCGCTGGAGATAAGAAGATTCAGGTCATTAAGGCGGTTCGCAGCTTTACCACTTTGGGACTCAAAGAAGCCAAGGATCTGGTGGACAGTGCCCCTAAGCCGGTTAGGGAGGGTGTCGCTAAAGAAGAGGCTGAAAAAATCAAAGCTGAACTTGAGGCGGCTGGGGCCACTGTTGAACTCAAATAGCTTGAACGGTGGAAAAAGATTCCATCGCGGGCAGATTAAGCGGGCGAAGAATCAGCAATTGTTGCTGTTCTTTGCCTGCCTTCTGTTTGATCAAGCCATTTCTGGAGCCTTGACTTTCCCTATTTAATATGCTATTTTGTTGTTTTGTCTGTTATATCCTCAATCGTCTCTTTCTAAGGAGTGGAATGCCTGATGAAAGCGGATTCAGGTATTAGAAAACGAAGAAGTTTTGGCAAGATCCCCGAGGTTCTGGAACTTCCCAATCTCATCGACATTCAGCGCGGTTCCTTTGATTGGTTGCTCAAGGAAGGTCTGACTGAAGCTTTCCAAGATATATCCCCCGTTGAGGACTTCACCGGCAATTTAGCCCTTGAGTTCGGCCCTTATAGGTTTGGGGAGATCAAGTATACTGTCGAGGAATGTAAAGAGAGGGATATGACCTATTCGGCTCCCCTGTTTGTGACTGCCCGGTTCATCAATAAAGAGACTGGTGAGATAAAAGAACAAGAGGTCTTCATGGGCGATTTTCCCCTCATGACCGAAAGGGGCACTTTCATCATCAATGGAACCGAGCGAGTGGTTGTCAGCCAGCTTGTGAGATCACCTGGAGCTTACTTTAACAAGGAGATGGACAAGCAGACCGATAAGATGCTCTATTTTGCCAAGATTATTCCGAGCCGAGGTGCTTGGCTGGAATTGGAGACGGATAAAAAGGATGTCATCTCGGTTAGGATCGATCGGAAACGGAGGTTACCCGTTACCGTCCTTCTCAAAGCCCTAGGTTTTTGGGGAGACGATGAATTTCTCAAGCTTTTCGGCGACGCGGTCTTGATCAAGGAAACCTTGGAGAGGGACTGCAGTGAGACTCAGGAGGAGGCTTTGATTGAAATTTATAAGCGACTCCGTCCGGGCGAACCCCCAACCATCGAAAGTGCCAGAAACCTAATCGAGACACTCTTTTTCAATCCCCATCGGTATAATCTCGCCAAGGTTGGGCGGTATAAAATGAACAAGAAGCTGAGCCTAAATATTCCTCTCAAGGTCACTACCTTGACCAAGGAGGATATTCTGGAGACCGTCCGATATCTGGTTCGTCTCTCTCGTGGGGAAGGAGAGGTAGACGACATTGACCATTTCGGGAACCGGAGAATTCGGCCGGTAGGGGAACTCATCCAGAATCAATTCCGCATTGGTTTGGCCAGAATGGAGCGGGTGGTTCGAGAGAGAATGACCACTCAGGATGTGGAGGTCATTACCCCGCGAACTCTCATAAATATCCGACCTATAGTGGCCGCCATCAAGGAATTCTTCGGCAGCAGCCAGCTCTCTCAATTCATGGATCAGACCAATCCTCTGGCCGGCTTGACCCACAAGAGACGTCTTTCTGCCCTTGGGCCCGGTGGCCTTTCTCGTGAGCGTGCGGGTTTTGAGGTGCGAGATGTTCACCCATCTCACTATGGGAGAATGTGCCCAATAGAAACCCCTGAGGGTCCGAACATTGGTCTCATTGGTTCGCTTTCCACCTATGCTCGAATCAACGAATTTGGATTCATCGAGACCCCTTATCGCAAGGTCAAGAATGGCAAGGTTACCAATAAGATTGAGTATTTAACGGCCGACGAGGAAGATAAATATATTATTGCTCAGGCCAATGCTCCCTTTGATCCAGAAACTGGTGAGTTTACTCAGGAAAAGATACTGGTGCGGCGGCATGAGCGGGGTGGGATGGATACCGTTGAAGCTGTTGATCCTCGAGAAGTAGAATATATGGATGTCTCCCCTCGTCAGACTGTGAGCGTGGCCACAGCGCTTATTCCTTTCCTGGAACACAACGATGCAAACAGGGCTCTCATGGGTTCCAATATGCAGCGACAGGCTGTTCCCCTCCTGCGCACCGAGGCCCCGTTGGTGGGAACGGGTATGGAGCATCGTGCTGTGAGAGATACAGGCGAGGTTGTGACGGCGAGAAACAAGGGAAAAGTAGTAAGTGTCAGCGCCGATGAGATCAGAGTCAAAACGAAAGATGGCATCGACGCCTACAATCTTCAGAAATTTCAGCGGTCCAACCAGGGGACTTGTATCAATCACAAGCCCATCGTTGAGGAGGGCAATTCAATTAAGGCTGGTCAGATCATTGCCGATGGCCCCTGTAGCAATCGAGGTGAACTCGCCCTCGGTCGCAATCTTCTGGTCGCTTTCATGCCCTGGGAAGGGTACAACTACGAGGATGCCATCGTCATCAGTGAGAGATTAGTCAGGGAGGATATTCTTACCTCAGTTCATATTGAGGAGCACGAGATCGAAGCTCGCGATACTAAACTGGGTCCCGAGGAGGTTACACGGGACATTCCCAACGTTGGCGAAGAAGTTCTCAAAGATCTAGATGAGGATGGTGTCGTCCGCAGCGGAGCGGAGGTTCGCTCTGGAGATATCCTGGTGGGGAAGATTACTCCTAAAGGGGAAACGGAGCTCACAGCGGAGGAAAGACTTCTCCGGGCCATCTTTGGTGAGAAGGCGCGCGAGGTTCGCGACACATCTCTCAAAGTTCCTCATGGTGAGATGGGGATAGTCATTGGAGTCAGGTGTTTTTCTAAGGATAAGGGAGACGAACTCTCCCCCGGTGTAAATGAGCTTGTCAGAGTATATGTGGCCCAGAAGAGAAAGGTGTCCGAGGGTGATAAGTTGGCTGGGCGCCATGGCAATAAGGGCGTTATCTCTAAAATTGTGCCCGAAGAGGACATGCCCTTCTTGGCCGATGGAACCCCCGTGGACATAGTCCTCAATCCGCTGGGTGTTCCCTCCCGAATGAACCTCGGTCAGGTGCTGGAGACACATCTTGGTTGGGCGGCTATGGTTGGTTGGAGCGACGATGGTGAACCGAAGAAGGAACCGATATACGTATCTTCTCCTATCTTCGATGGTGCTACGGAAACTGAGATCAGGGAAGCTTTGGGCAGGGCTGGGCTCCCCATCGATGGCAAGACTGTCCTTTATGATGGCAAGACGGGTGAACCCTTTGATCAGCCGATAACCGTTGGTTATATCTATATGATGAAGTTGTTGCATTTGGTAGACGACAAAATCCATGCCAGATCAACGGGTCCTTATTCCCTGGTTACCCAGCAGCCGCTGGGGGGAAAGGCGCAATTTGGTGGTCAGAGGTTTGGCGAAATGGAGGTGTGGGCGCTGGAAGCCTTCGGAGCTGCCTACACCCTTCAGGAACTGCTCACGGTCAAGTCCGACGATGTCCTGGGTCGTGTCAGAGCCTACGAAGCCATAGTCAAGGGTGAGAACATTCCGGAAGCCGGCATTCCAGAGTCCTTTAAGGTATTAGTCAAGGAGATGCAGAGTCTGGCATTGGATGTTGAGGTTCTCTCGGGTGAGGGTAAGGAGATTGAATTGAAAGCGACCGAGGAGGATATTTACAAGACCGCTGAGGAGCTGGGGATCGATCTTAGAGGGGAAGTAGCCGAAGCCGAAGAGGAGATGGGCGAAGACGAGGCCTAATTTCCCAGGAGCTTATTTGGAGGGGTTAGCTTGGTGGAGATGAATGATTTCGGTGCACTGAGGATTGGACTCGCTTCTTCGGAACAGATTCGGACTTGGTCTAGCGGGGAGGTCAAAAAACCCGAGACGATCAATTATCGAACTCTTAAGCCGGAGAAGGATGGTCTTTTCTGCGAAAAAATATTCGGTCCCACCAAGGACTGGGAGTGCTATTGCGGAAAGTATAAGAGGGTTCGCTTCAAGGGCATAATCTGTGAGCGTTGCGGGGTTGAGGTTACTCGATCAAAAGTGAGAAGGGAGCGCATGGGCCACATTGAACTGGCGGCTCCCGTGGCTCACATCTGGTACTCCAAGGGCGTTCCTTCTCGTATGGCCTATTTGCTGGATATCAATCCTAAGGATCTAGAAAGAGTTCTTTATTTTGCTTCTCATATGGCTACCTCGGTTGACGAGAAAAAGCGCAAGGAGGATCTGTCCTTTCTCAAGGAGGAGTTGCAAGAGGAGATAGTTGAAATCGAGCGCCAGAGGGACGAAGACATCAAGCAGTTAGAGGCCAAGAAAGAGGAGAGCATACAGGCCCTCGAGACGGGTGTAGGGGCGGAGGGTAAGATGAAGGTGAGCACTAATCCCTCCGTTGCCGCTGAGACAAGGAAGATTGAAACCCGGTTTAAGCAGGATAAGAAGAACATTGAGAAGAAAGCTGCCCAGGACACGCGGTGGCTTAATAGAGTTTTTGAGCTCTTCCAGGGATTGCGTCCAACGCAACTTATTCCTGAGGAGCAGCTCTATCGGGATTTAAAGACCAGGTACGGCGATTATTTCCAGGGTGGCATGGGGGCCGAAGCCATCAAGGAGTTGTTGGTCAACCTGGATTTGGAGAAGGAAACAGGCAATTTGAAGAAGGTGGTCAAGAAATCCAGGGGACAGAAGAGGAGCCGAACCATCAAACGATTGAAAGTGCTCTCTGCCTTCAAGCGTTCTGGGAATAAACCCGAGTGGATGATTTTGGAGGCCATTCCGGTCATACCTCCGGATCTTCGACCGATGGTTCAGTTAGACGGCGGCAGGTTTGCCACCTCAGACTTGAACGATCTTTATAGAAGAGTCATCAACCGCAATAATCGGCTGAAGCGTCTCTTGGATTTGGGGGCTCCTGAGATCATTGTCAACAATGAAAAGCGCATGCTTCAAGAGGCCGTAGATGCCTTGTTCGATAATGGAAGGCGTGGAAGACCTGTTACCGGTCCCGGAAATAGGCCTCTCAAATCCTTGAGCGATATGCTTAAGGGCAAGCAGGGAAGATTCCGTCAAAATCTCCTGGGTAAGAGGGTGGACTACTCTGGAAGGTCGGTCATTGTCATAGGGCCCGAACTCAAACTTCACCAGTGCGGTCTTCCCAAAGTCATGGCCCTGGAGCTTTTCAAACCATTTGTTATGAAGCGCTTGGTTGATTTGGAGCAAGCTCAGAACATCAAGAGCGCCAAACGCATGGTGGAGAGGGCCAAAGCGGTAGTTTGGGATGTCCTGGAGGAAGTGATCAAGGAGCACCCCGTTCTCCTCAATAGAGCACCTACTCTGCACCGTTTGGGTATTCAGGCTTTTGAGCCGGTTCTTGTGGAGGGGAAGGCCATTCAAATTCACCCCCTAGTCTGCACCGCTTTCAACGCCGACTTCGACGGTGACCAGATGGCTGTGCATCTACCTCTCTCTGCGGAGGCCCAGGCGGAGGCCCGAATTTTGATGTTGTCCACTAACAATATTCTTTCTCCTGCTCACGGAAGACCTCTGGCAACCCCCACTCAGGATATGGTTCTTGGATGTTACTATCTCACCTGTGAGCGAGAGGGTTGTAAGGGCGAAGGGAAGATTTTTGGCACCCCGGAGGAAGCCATATTTGCTTTCGATTGTGGAGAGGTGGATATCCATGCCAAGGTTAAACTTCGAATGAAGGGAAAGAAAAAGAGGCTCGAAACGACGGTGGGAAGGATAATTTTTAACGATGCTTTGCCCGATGATTATCCCTTTGTGAATGCCGAGGTGAGCAAGAAGGAAATCGCCTCTATTGTTGAACAGTGTTGCAAAAAGTACGATGTGGTAAAGACGACCGAAGTTTTGGATGAACTCAAAGCTGTAGGTTTTCACTATGCCACCAAGGCCGGTGTCACCTTGGGTATTGAGGATATCGTAATACCATCCGATAAGTGGAAGATCCTGAATGCTCCCGAGGAAGCCGTTGAAAAGATAGAGCAGCAGTACAAGAGAGGTCTCATCACCAACGAGGAGCGCCATCAGCGAGTTGTGGATATTTGGACCAAGGCTACCGAGGATGTCACTGAGGCGATGGAAGCCAACTTTGATAAGTTCAATCCAGTTTATATGATGGCCAATTCAGGGGCTCGTGGAAGTGTTAAGCAGATAAGGCAGTTGGCCGGCATGCGAGGGTTGGTTGCCAATCCCAGGGGAGATATCATTGATCGTCCCATCAAGGCCAACTTCCGCGAGGCACTTACGGTTTTGGAGTACTTCATCTCAACTCATGGTGCCCGGAAAGGTTTGGCGGATACCGCTCTTAGGACGGCGGATTCGGGATATCTCACGCGACGGTTGGTGGATGTGGCTCAGAAAGTAGTCGTTCGCGAGGATGATTGTGGAACTGAGCAGGGCATTCCCATGAGTGTCTTAGACGAGGAAGAGGAACCCAATCGGAATCTTATAGGGAGACTTGCTCTGGAGCCCGTGATCAACCCCAAGACCAAGGAGGTATTAGTCGAAGCCAATGGGGAAATTAGCGAGAGCGACCTGGGGAAATTTGTGAAGGCTAAGATCGATAGCATCATGGTCCGATCGGTTTTAACCTGTAATTCACGTTATGGCGTTTGTCGTAGTTGCTATGGTTGGAGCTTGGCTCAAGGAAGGATGGTGGACATTGGAGAAGCTATGGGTATTATCGCGGCCCAGTCGATTGGCGAGCCGGGCACGCAGCTTACCATGCGTACTTTCCATACGGGAGGAGTGGCTGGCGAAGACATTACCCATGGTCTTCCCCGAGTTGTTGAGCTTTTTGAAGCCAGGAGGCCCAAGGGGCAAGCCCAGATAGCTGAGGTCAGCGGAGTTGCTTCCATTAAGGAGACGGACAAGTTCAGGAAGATTATCATCCTCACGGAGGACGGCAAGGAGAAAGTTTACCAGGTATCTCGGAGGGCACGTTTGAAGGTTGCCGATGGGGACAAGGTACGGGCTGGCGATCAGCTCACGGAAGGCTCTCTCAACCCTCATGATATTCTTAGGGTAAAGGGCATCCAGGCTGTACAGCTTTATCTCACGAGAGAGGTGCAGCGGGTCTACAAGTCGCAGGGTGTAGATATCGATGATAGGCATGTCGAACTCATCATCCAGCGAATGCTCCGCAAGGTGACGGTGATGGAGCCCGGTGACACCGATCTTCTCCCCGGACAGCTGGCCGATCGCCACGCTTTCCAGGAGGAGAACGAGAGGGTAAAGGCAGCGGGTGGTGAGCCAGCTACGGCAAAGCAGGTTCTTTTGGGGATAACCAAGGCCTCTCTGGCTACCGACAGTTTCCTATCAGCTGCCTCTTTTCAGGAAACCACGAGGGTGCTCACGGATGCGGCCATGAATGGGAAGGTTGATCCGTTAATTGGGCTTAAGGAGAATGTCATCATTGGTAAACTTATTCCCGCTAGTACGGGCATGAGTCGCTATAGAGGTATCAAAATTTCTGTAGGGGGAGAAACTGAGCACTTGGAAGAAGTGGAGCTGCGAGAAGAAGGAGAAGTGACAGTTGAGAAGGCAGAGGTCCCTCAGGAAATAACCGAGGTCAAGGCGGGGGACCCCGCTTCTCGAGAGACCGTGTCCACCGACGGGTGAGCGGAAATTGGATAGGTGATGAAGATTTCCGTAACCGAAGAAGCGCGGGGATTCGTTGACATCGAGAAGAAATGGTGCTATATTTACCTGCTGTGGCTCTGACTGGTGGTTGCGGGTGGGGGTCCTTTTTTGGGGACTCAAGACGCTTGCTTCCAGAGTGGTGAGAACCAAGCAAACTGTCGAGGCGGTGAAGAAGGACACCGCCCGACATATGTTCATGGCCAGGGATGCTGACTCTTGAATAACAACTCCTTTTTATCGTCTCTGTAGTGAGAGGAGAGTTTCGGTAATGGGAGTGGCATCCACGGAAGAGGTAGGGGTGCACGCGGGATAAAGGTGAACGCGGTTGCTCTTGTCGAGACCGGTGAGAGGTAGATAGATTGCCGACTATAACTCAGTTAATCAGGAAAGGTAGAAAAAAGATATCGAAGAAGGCTTCTACACCAGCCTTGAGGGGTGCTCCCCAGAAGCGTGGGGTTTGTACCAGGGTATACACTACCACACCCAAGAAGCCCAACTCGGCTTTAAGGAAAGTGACCAGAGTCAGGCTCACCAATAGGATGGAGGTTACAGTATATGTTCCTGGCATAGGGCACAATCTCCAGGAACACTCCATTGTCCTCATTCGGGGTGGTAGGGTGAAGGATTTGCCCGGTGTCCGTTACAAGATTGTGCGAGGGACTCTTGATGCTGCTGGTGTTGAAGATAGGAAGAAGGCCCGCTCGAAATACGGGGCGAAGGCACCGAAGTAATCGTCGCGAATTTTGAGTCGGAGACTGAAGGAAACTCGTAACTTGATTACTGCTTTTGGAGGTAGAGAAATGCCCAGGAAGGGGCCGGCTCCGAGAAGAGAGATAGCGCCGGATCCAGCGTACAACAATAAGCTGGTGGCCCAACTCATCAATCAGGTTTTGGGGGGGGGCAAGAAGAGTTTGGCCGAATCCATCGTTTACGAGTCGTTTGATATAATTAAGGAGAGGACCAAGACAGATTCCCTATCCGTATTGAAAAAGGCTGTTGAGAATGTGAGGCCTCTTCTGGGGGTGAGGCCCAGACGAGTCGGGGGTGCCACTTATCAGGTACCCGTGGAGGTTCCCATGAGGCGAGGGACCACCCTTGCTTTGCGCTGGATCGTGGGGTTTGCTTGCACTCGTAGCGGCAAGAGGATGAGCGAGCGGCTAGCGACGGAGTTGATGGAAGCGGCGAAGGGAACCGGCTCTGCGGTCAAGAAGAAGGAAGATTTGCACAAGATGGCCGAAGCCAACAGGGCTTTTGCTCATTATAGGTGGTAGTATAAGAAGGTTTGACTTTTGTCTATGGTTGATGGGCGAGATGCTTCGACCATCGATTGGAAGGATGAAAATGGGAAAGACGTACACGCTCGATAAAATAAGAAATATAGGGATAATGGCTCATATCGATGCCGGCAAGACCACCACCACAGAGCGGATTCTCTATTACACCGGTAGGGTCTATAAGATCGGTGAGGTGGATGAGGGAACTGCTGTGATGGACTGGATGGTCCAGGAACAGGAGAGGGGAATCACCATCACTTCTGCTGCTACGACCTGCTTTTGGAAAGATCACCGTGTCAATATTATAGACACGCCAGGGCACGTGGACTTCACTGTTGAGGTAGAGAGGTCCTTGCGTGTTTTGGACGGCGCGATTGCCATCTTCTGTGGTGTTGGTGGCGTTGAGCCTCAATCGGAGACGGTCTGGCGACAGGCCAATGGATACCGAGTCCCCCGTATTGCCTACGTTAATAAGATGGACAGGGTCGGGGCCGACTTTTTCCGGGTTGTGGAGATGATGAAAGAGAGATTGGGGACACATCCCGTGCCGATCCAATTGCCGGTGAAAAGGGAAAATGATTTCATTGGCATGATTGACCTGATCGGAATGAAGATGATCATTTATATCGATGATTTGGGCACAAAGTATGAGGAGCAGGAAATCCCCGAGGATATGAGGGAATTGGCCGAGGGGTATCGTCAGGAGATGCTGGAGGCCATTGCAGAATATGACGATGAACTCTTCCATAAATATCTTGAGGGGGGAGAGATCAGCACCGAGTGTGTTAAGAGGACCATCAGGATTGCAACCCTTAAGGTGGCTATCACTCCAGTTTTGTGTGGCGCTTCCTTCAGAAACAAAGGTGTTCAGCCACTGCTCGATGCCGTGGTTGATTATTTGCCTTCTCCTCTGGATGTCCCTCCCGTTACGGGTTTAGTTCCCGGTACCGAGCGGCTTGAGGAGAGGTCTGCCTCTTACGATGCTCCCTTCTCCGCACTGGCTTTCAAGATCATGGTGGATCCTTATGTGGGGAAGCTCACCTTCTTCCGTATCTATTCAGGTTTTCTTAAGACCGGATCCCAGGTTCTCAATGCCACCAAGGGTGGGCGAGAGCGAGTGGGGCGGATACTGCAGATGCATGCCAACCACCGCGAGGAGAGGAAGGAAGTTCGCGCTGGGGATATCGTGGCCGGTGTTGGGCTTAGGCGAACGGCCACCGGGGATACCCTGTGCGATCCCCGTCATCCCATTCTCTTGGAGGCCATGGTCTTTCCGGAACCGGTGATTTCTATGGCCATCGAACCCAAAACCAAGGCTGATCAGGATAAACTCGCCGCTTCTCTAGCGAAATTAACTGAGGAGGATCCGACCTTCAAGGTCAAGACCGATGAGGAGACGGGACAGACAATCATCTCAGGGATGGGCGAACTTCACCTTGAGGTCATCGCGGATAGGTTGATTAGGGAGTTTAAAGTCGGTGCCAATATTGGCAGGCCTCAGGTTTCCTATCGCGAGACTATCAGAAAACCCGTTTCTAATATAGAGGGCAAATATGTTCGCCAAACCGGAGGCCGAGGTCAGTATGGGCATGTCGAGATCAAGCTGGAACCCAACGAGGCCGGAGCTGGCTACAAGTTTATCGATGAGACCAGAGGTGGGGTGATCCCCAAGGAGTTCATTCCCGCCGTCGATAAGGGAGTTCAAGAAGCCATGGAATCCGGTGTTCTAGCCGGCTACCCGGTTGTGGATGTTAAAGTGGTCCTGTACAATGGCTCCTTCCATGAGGTTGACTCGTCTGAGATTGCCTTTAAGATTGCGGCCTCCATGGCTTTTAGGGAGGGCATAAAAAGGGCTTGTCCCGTTCTCCTGGAACCCATCATGTCTATAGAGGTGGTTGTTCCCGAGGAATATATGGGTGATGTTATTGGAGATCTTAATTCGCGTCGAGCTCGAATTGAGGGTATGGAGCTCAGAGCCGGGGCTCAGGTTATCAAGGGTTACGTGCCTTTGGGAGAGATGTTTGGTTATGCCACCGATCTCCGTTCCCTAACTCAGGGCCGCGGTACGTTTACTCTGCAGTTTGAACGCTACGAGGAGGTTCCGGCGAACATCGCCCCGGAAATAGCGGGCAAGACACAGGGAGGGTGGCAATTGGCTGCCAGCCGTTAATATATAGTCTATTAGTCGGGAGCAAGGAGTCAATGAAAAAAGGAGATTTTTCATTCTTAGTTCTTAATTGGACTTTAAACTAATCGCTAACAGACTGGCGACTCCCGACCACGAAGATGACTACCGATTGAAAGAAGGAGGTACAATGGCCAAGAAAAAGTTTGAGAGAGTAAAGCCGCATATGAACATCGGGACCATCGGTCACGTCGATCACGGCAAGACCACCCTCACCTCGGCCATCACCAAGTGTCTTCACAAAAGATTTCCCGATGTCGAGGAGAGGACATTCGACTCCATCGACAATGCTCCCGAGGAGAAGGAAAGGGGCATTACCATCGCCATCGCCCACGTGGAGTACCAGACGGACAAGCGTCACTACGCCCACGTGGACTGTCCGGGGCACGCTGACTACGTCAAGAACATGATCACCGGCGCAGCCCAGATGGACGGGGCCGTCCTGGTGGTCTCGGCCGCCGATGGACCCATGCCCCAGACCAGAGAACACATCCTTTTGGCCAGGCAGGTTGGCGTCCCCTACATCGTGGTCTACCTGAGCAAGGTGGATCTGGTCGACGATCCCGAACTCATTGAACTGGTGGAGATGGAGATACGGGATCTCTTGAACGAGTACGGCTTCCCCGGGGATGACACTCCCATAGTCAAGGGGAACGCCCTCAAGGCCATGGAGTGCGGCTGCGGCAAGGAGGAGTGCGAGGCCTGCAGTTCCATCCTGGAACTCATGAAGGCCGTGGATGACTACATCCCCGAACCCAAGAGGGATGTGGACAAACCCTTCCTGATGCCCATGGAGGATGTCTTCACCATCACCGGGAGGGGAACGGTGGTCACAGGACGCGTCGAGCGCGGCAAGATAAAGGTGGGAGATGAGATAGAGATAGTCGGAATGAGACCGGAGATGAAGAAGACCGTGGCCACCAGTCTGGAGATGTTCAGAAAACTCCTGGACTTCGCTCAGGCGGGGGACAACATCGGTGTCCTCTTGAGAGGAATTGGCCGAACAGAGGTGGAACGAGGCCAGGTACTCGCTCAGCCCGGCTCCATCACCCCCCACACGAAATTCAAGGCCCAGGTCTACGTGCTTACCAAGGAGGAGGGAGGCCGACACACCCCCTTCTTCACCGGCTACAGACCCCAGTTCTACTTCAGAACAACAGACGTCACCGGAGTGGCCACCCTGCCATCGGGAACGGAGATGGTCATGCCCGGAGACAACGTCGAACTCGAAGTCGAACTGATCACCCCAATTGCCATGGAGGAGGGCTTGCGCTTCGCCATCAGAGAGGGTGGTCACACTGTGGGAGCCGGGAGCATCACGAAGATACTCCAGTAACTGGGACGCGACCGTGGTAAGCGGAGGTTTCAATGGCGGTCCAAAAGATAAGGATAAGGCTGAAGGCATACGATCACGAGATCATTGATCAGTCGGCCAAGAAAATTGTGGATACGGTGAAGAGAACGGGTGCCAGGATATCGGGTCCCATCCCTCTTCCCACCGGGCGCAGTCTCTACTGCGTTCTTCGATCTCCTCATGTGGATAAGGATTCGCGGGAACAGTTTGAGATGTGCGTCCATAAGCGACTGATCGACATACTAGAGCCAACACCAAAGACGGTGGATTCATTGATGAGGCTGGATTTGCCGGCGGGAGTGGATATTGAAATTAAGCTCTAGAAGCAGCCGATAGATGATAGCTCATAGCCAATAGTTCAAAAAGGAAATGAATTTATCGACTATTGACTATGGACTGTCGACTGGGTCTGAATAGAGGCGTGGGAATGATGAAGGGAATTTTGGGAAAGAAACTGGGTATGACGCAGCTTTTTGGCGAGGATGGCAGGTTAAGTCCAGTGACCGTCATCGAAGCTGGTCCTTGCGTGGTTACTCAGGTGAAAGAGGAGAAGGAGGATGGCTATTCGGCCATCCAGATAGGTTACGGGGATATCAAGGAGAAACAGGTCAATAAGCCCCTCAAGGGGCATTTTGCCAAGGCCAAGGTTTCTCCAACGAGATATCTTGCGGAGATCGCCGTAGCCGAGGGAGAGGAATACAAAGCGGGACAGGTCATTAAGGTGGACATCTTTTCTCAGGGAGATCGGGCGGATGTCGTTGGCATCTCCAAAGGGAAAGGCTTTACGGGAGTGGTTAAGAGATGGGGTTTTAGGGGAGGACCAGGTTCACATGGATCCCATTTCCATAGAGCTCCTGGTTCCATTGGGGCTTGCGCTACTCCCTCGCGGGTTTATAAGGGTAAGAGGATGCCGGGCCAAACGGGCAACAAGCGGGTGAACATCCAGAATTTAGAGGTGGTTAAGGTTGATCCCGAGCGGAATTGGTTGTTCTTGAAGGGGAGCGTGCCCGGAGCGCGGGGCAGTTTGGTCATGGTGAAGCAATCGGTTAAGGCGAAGCGGTAGGTTGTTGCTAATGATGGAAGTCCCAGTTCTTGATGCAATGGGTAGGAAAGTAGGCCAAGTTAAGCTCGAGCCCCGTATTTTTGAGAGCGAAGTAAATGAGGCCGCGGTCCATCAGGTTGTGAGAGCCCAGTTGGCGGCCTCACGGCTGGGGACATCTTCCACCAAAACCCGAAGTGAGGTGCGGGGTGGAGGAGCTAAACCGTGGAGACAGAAGGGTACGGGCAGGGCTAGGGCCGGAAGCATCCGTTCCCCTCTCTGGAGAGGCGGTGGGGTGGTTTTTGGTCCGACCCCTAGGGATTATTCTTTTACTGTTCCCAAGAAGGTCAAGCGATTAGCCTTGAGGTCGGCCTTGAGCATGAAGGCGAAAAGCTCGGAGTTGCTGGTCGTGGATGACTTCAATATCAAGGAACCCAAAACTAAGCTGGCCTTGGAAGTATTGAGGAATTTGAAGGTTTCAAAGAAGGCCACGGTCGTGATCGTGGAGGGCCAGGAGAATGTGGAAAAATCGCTTCGGAATATTCCAGGGATCAAGACCATTTACGTTTCGGAGGTAAACCCTTACGATGTTTTGGACAACGAGGTTCTCATATTCACCCGTGATGCCTTGGGTGCGCTAACGGAGGTAGTAAAGGAATGAAGAATCCCAGGGATGTCATCGTTCGGCCGGTCGTTTCCGAGAAGAGCTATGGGCTGATCGAGCAGAATAAATACACCTTTGAGGTTCACCCAAAGGCCAAAAAGACTGAAATTCGCCAGGCGGTTGAGGAGATTTTCAACGTCGCCGTGACTGATGTGAATACGATCTCTGTCAAGGGTAAACCCAAGAGGCGGGGATACACGGCCGGTAGGACCAAAAATTGGAAGAAAGCTATCGTCACTCTCAAAGAGGGGCAACGTATAGAGTTTTTCGAGACTAAATAGCACTTTCGATGGAGTGAGAGACGAGTATGGTTAAAAAAGTGAGACCGACCTCACCAGGGAGGAGGTTTGCCACCTTCTCTCAATCTGAGGAGATAACTAAAGAGGAACCCGAAAAATCTTTGATTTCCCCCCTGCCCAGGAAATCTGGGCGAAATGTTTATGGCCGGATAACCACTAGGCACCTGGGTGGGAGGCATAAGAGAAAGTATAGGGTCATTGATTTCAAGAGGGATAAGATCGGTGTCCCGGCCAAGGTGGCGACCATAGAGTACGATCCCAACAGGTCGGCTCGGATTGCTCTTCTCCACTATCGCGACGGCGAGAAGAGGTATATATTGGCGCCTGTTGGGCTCAAGGTGGGCGATGAGGTTCTCTCTGGGCCGGGTGCGGATATAAAGCTGGGAAATGCTCTGCCGATTCGAAAGATTCCCGTGGGCACGGTCGTCCATAACATTGAGTTATCTCCCGGGAAAGGCGCCCAGTTGGCTCGCTCTGCTGGGGCCGCAGTTCAGCTGATTGCCAAGGAGGGAAACTATGCTCAGCTTAAGCTTCCCTCCGGTGAGGTGCGGATGGTTCTACTGGATTGTCGGGCAACCATTGGCCAAGTCGGCAACGTTGAACATGAAGTCATTTCCCTGGGGAAGGCAGGACGCAGCCGGTGGCTAGGGAGAAGGCCAGACGTTCGCGGTACGGCCATGAATCCCGTGGATCATCCTCATGGTGGGGGAGAGGGTAAGGCTAAGGGGCATTTGCCGACTACTCCCTGGGGAAAACCGACCATCGGCTATCGCACCCGGAAAAAGAAGAAGCCATCTGACAAGTATATTATTCGGAGAAGGAAAGGTTAAATTCACCGAATTTAGGGGGGGAGTAAAGGTGGGTAGATCTCTCAAAAAGGGACCGTATGCGGATCCAAAACTTCTCGAGAGAATCGAGGAAATGAACAAAAAGAGGGAAAAGAGGGTGATCAAGACGTGGTCACGAGATTCGGCGATATTTCCCCAGATGGTTAGCCACACTATTGCTGTGCATGATGGCAGAAAGCACGTGCCTATTTACATAACCGAGAATATGGTGGGGCACAAACTGGGTGAGTTTGCACCGACTAGAACATTTCGGGGGCACGGTCGTCATACCGAGAGATCGACGACTTTAAAGTAGATATATCTTGGGAGATCTAATGGCTAGAGCTAAAGAGCAAGCTGAGAAGGCGCCGAGGAAAAGGAAAACGAAGGCAGCAGCGCCGGCGAAAAAGGCAAAAGAGAAAACCACGCCCGTTGAGAAACCGAAGGTTCCCACGGAGGAAACCAAGGCGGTGGCGAAGTATGTTCGTGTTTCCCCTAGAAAGGCCCAGCAGGTGATCGATCTGGTTAGAGGCAAGGGGGTGGAGGAGGCTCTGGCGCTTCTCCAATTCTCCCCGAAGACGGCGGCGAAGATCATCTCTAAGGTGGTTAATTCCGCTGCGGCTAATGCTGAAAAGAATCATCGTTTGAAGAGGGAGAGCTTGTACATCGTGGAAGCCTACGTCAATCAAGGACCAACTCTCAAGCGATTCAGGCACAGGGCGATGGGAAGGGCGAGCAGAATTCATAAGAGAACCAGCCACATCACCGTCGCTCTCGGGAAACAGGAGACAGGGGAGGTAAAACGTGGGGCAAAAGGTTAGTCCGGTTGGCTTGCGCCTGGGTATAACGGAGGACTGGAAATCCCGCTGGTTTGCTACCAAGGATTACAGTAAGAACTTGCGGGAGGATATGGCCATTCGGAGCCACGTCGGGGAGAAACTCTCGCAGGCTGCTATCTCTAAGATCGAGATAGAGCGAGCGGGTGACAGGGTTAATGTTGATATTTATACCGCTCGACCGGGCATTGTGATTGGTCGGAAGGGGGCGGAGGTGAATATTCTCCGCGCTGAGCTTGAGAAGATGACCGATAAGCAGGTTCAAATAAACATTCGGGAAGTGGGAAGACCGGAGGTGGACGCCAGCCTGGTTGCTCAGAGTGTGGCTAGTCAGTTGGAGGCGAGGGTTTCCTTTAGACGGGCCATGAAGAGAGCGGTTACCGCAGCCCTTGAGGCAGGGGCTCAGGGAGTGAAAATATCCTGCGCGGGCAGATTGGGTAGAGCGGAGATGGCTCGGACCGCGTGGTATCGAGAGGGCAGGGTTCCTCTCCACACGCTCAGGGCGAATATAGACTATGGGTTTGCCGAGTCTCATACCACCTTTGGGTGCATTGGGGTCAAAGTTTGGATATACAAGGGCGACATCCTTCCCTATGCGAAGGAGGAGGCGAGGGAAGAAGCGAAGGAAAAATCGCTTGAGGAGGAAGCAAAAGAGGAAGTAGCTCCGGAGAAAGTCGCGGCCGAAGAACCCGAAGAGAAGGTAGAGGAGAAGGTGAAGGAAAAGGCGGAGGAGCAAGCTCAAGAAAGTAAGGCGAAGGCAAAAAAGACAGGGAAGAAAGCAAAGAAAGAGAAGGCAAAGAAAGATAAAGCAAAGAAAGAGAAAACAAAGGGTTCTGAGGAGGCCTAAGGAATGCTTTTGCCTCGGAAGATAAAACATCGCAAGGTTCAGAGAGGAAGAATGAGGGGCGGGGCTAAAGGTGGCACCGAGGTACATTTTGGGGACTATGGACTTCAGGCCCTTGAACCGGGATGGATAACGAACCGACAGATAGAGGCGGCTCGAATTTCCATGACTCGATATATCAAAAGGGGGGGCAAGGTATGGATAAATATCTTCCCCGATAAACCAGTGACCAAGAAGCCAGCAGAGACCAGAATGGGTAGTGGCAAGGGTTCACCAGAATACTGGGTTGCCGTGGTCAGACCGGGCAGAGTGATGTTCGAGTTATCTGGTATCGGTGAGAAGGTGGCCAGAGAGGCCATGAGGTTGGCCACCCATAAATTGCCCATCAAGACGAGGTTCATCAAACGAGAGGAGTTAGGTGGCGAGGTTTCATGAAGGGTGAGGAGATTCGAGAGTTTTCCGATGAGGAATTAAGACAGAAATTGAACGAGGTCAAAATGGAACTTTTCAATTTGCGGTTCCAATTGGCCACGGGTCAGTTGGATAACCCTCTGAAGATAAAGGAAGTCCGTAAGGATATAGCTCGGATTAAAACCGTACTCAGGGAGAGGGAGCTCAAGGCGGCCGACAAGCTGTAGAGCTTGAATCTTTAATCCCAAGAGATTAAGGAGGTTGTAATGGCGCAGCGGGGGAGCCGAAAAGTGAAGATCGGCAGAGTAATTAGTGATTCGATGGACAAGACAATCGTGGTCGCCGTGGAGACCTTATTCCGACATCCTTTATATAAGAAGACGGTCAAGAAGGTTTCAAAACTCAAGACCCATGATGAGAAAAACGAATGTCAGGTGGGAGATTTGGTGAAGATAATGGAGACCCGTCCTTTGAGCAAAGATAAAAGGTGGCGTTTGGTCTCCGTAGTCGAGAAGGCGAAGTAGGGTTCATCTGGCTGATGCGATCCATCCGTTCATCGAATTCTGCGGCGGGTGAGAGCGGAGCATCATTCATTCGATTTTTGATGCTGGACAGGGGTGTCAAAGGATGATCCAACAACAGACAAGGCTTAAAGTTGCGGATAATACCGGAGCTAAAGAGATCTTGTGTATCAAGGTTTTGGGGGGTTCCAATCGTAAATATGCCAGGGTTGGGGATGTCATAGTGGGAACGGTGAAAGAGGCCATGCCCGGTGGCGCTGTCAAGAAAGGTGATGTTGTTCGTGCGGTTGTCGTCCGCACCAAGAAGGAATTGCGACGTTCGGATGGCTCCTATATAAAATTTGATGAAAATGCGGTTGTGCTCATCGGTGATGCTAGAAACCCGCGAGGAACTCGCATCTTCGGTCCAGTAGCACGAGAATTGCGCGATAAGAATTTCGTGAAGCTGATCTCATTGGCACCGGAGGTACTTTAGATGTCTAAACTGAGTGTCAAAAAGGGTGACAAAGTGTTGGTGGTTGCCGGCAAGGACAGGGGGAAAAAGGGCAAGATTCTGGCCGTCTTTCCCAAAAGGGAGCGAGTGACCGTGGAGCGCGTTGCCCTGGTGAAGAGACATATGCGTCCCACACAAAAAGATCCTCAAGGTGGGATAGTGGAGAGAGAGGGAACGGTTCACGCATCCAATGTGCAATTGATATGCCCCAACTGCAACCAACCGACGAGAGTTGGTCATCGGGAGACATCCAAGGGTGTGAAGGTCAGAGTCTGCAGGAAATGTGGAGAGGATGCCGATAAAGCTTAAAAGATTTTAATGTTTCGTGGGATATTGAAAGGGTGCCGAGGAGACGGAGCAAATGGGCTCAAAGGAAGCAAAAGGTAAGGTAGCGAAGGCAAAAGCGAAAACGAAAGCTGAGGAAAGGGTCGTCCGGAAAGCTGAGGGAACGAGGGAGGAAAAGTATGTCCCCCGTCTCCAGGAGAGATTCCGGAAGGAGATAACCCCCGCTCTAATGAAGGAGCTCTCATTTTCAAATCCTATGCAGGTTCCTCGTCTGGAAAAGGTGGTCGTGAATATGGGTGTAGGCGAGGGAGCCCAGGATTCGAAGGCTCTGGATGCGGCGGCGGAGGACCTGGCGGTGATCACTGGGCAAAGGCCACTGATCACAAGAGCCAAAAAGTCCATCGCTGGTTTTAAGATTCGGGCGGGTGCGCCCATAGGGTGTAAGGTGACTCTCCGAGGGGATAGGATGTACGAGTTTGTGGATAGACTCCTTACCACCGCCTTGCCAAGGATCAGAGATTTTCGAGGGCTTTCCCCCAGATCATTCGATGGAAGAGGAAATTATACGTTTGGTGTAGATGAGCAGTTGATATTTTCTGAGGTGGATTACGACAAGGTTCAAAAAATTAGGGGGATGGATATCACCATCGCAACTACGGCCAAAGACGATGAATCGGGAAAGGCATTATTGAAGAGATTGGGATTCCCCTTTAAGGGAAAGTGAAATTGGCGGATACTTTTGACGGGAGGAAGACTTGGCGAAGAAGTCGCTAGTGGAAAAGCAGCGAAGAGGACAAAAGTACCGAGTGCGCGCTTATCATCGGTGTGCCCGCTGTGGTAGATCACGTGGTTATTTCAGGAAGTTTGGTCTATGCCGAATTTGTTTGAGGGAGCTGGCTCATCGAGGAGAAATTCCCGGTCTCGCCAAGGCGAGCTGGTAGGCCCGTAAATTGATTCAGGGTCATGGAAAACTTTTTCAATGCGGTGACGATTGGAGGTATTTGATATGGGGATGACTGATCCTATTGCTGATATGTTCACCAGAATTCGCAATGCGAATACTGCTCATCACGAAATGGTGGAGATCCCCACCTCGAAAATAAAAGCTGAGATTGCCAAGATTCTCAAGGAAGAGGGCTACATAAGGGATTATCAGGTTGTGAAGGCGAATAATCACGATGCAATTCGTGTCAAGATGAAATACGGCCCGAATAAGGAAAGAGTGATTACTGGGATCAAAAGGATCAGCAAGCCTGGCTTGAGGGTTTATGCCAGGAAGGACGAGATTCCTCGAGTGTTAGGTGGGTTGGGGGTTGCGATTCTCTCCACGTCAAAGGGTTTGATGACCAATAAACGTGCTCTCAAGGAAGGAGTAGGTGGAGAGGTAATCTGTTTTGTTTGGTAATTGGCTTCAGTGCTGGTTATCTGAGCCGAGTTGGTGATAGTTTTTCTTGAATCTGATTTCTGAAGTGGAGGCAAGAATGTCAAGAGTGGGCAACACTCCTATAACCATTCCGGATGGTGTTGAAGTTCAGATGGATGTTTCCACGCTCAACGTAAAGGGACCCAAGGGTGGGTTGTCCAGAGTTATCCCCGAGGGCTTAACTATCAGGAGAGAGGAAGACAAAATATATGTGGAGAGACAGTCCGATAGTGAGCGGCACAAGTCTCTTCACGGCTTGACCAGGACACTGATAGCGAACATGATGACGGGAGTAAGTTCTGGTTTTGAGAAGAGTTTGGAGATAACTGGAATGGGCTATCGCGCCGTTAAAAAAGGGGAGAACCTGGAACTCCAGGTTGGGCATTCCCACACGGTGACTATCCCTAAGGTTGAGGGAGTAAAGATTGAGCTACCTTCACCCACAAAGATTGTGGTTAAGGGAGCGGATAAGCAACTGGTTGGTGATGTTGCGGCCAGGATCCGCAGCGTCCGAAAACCGGAGCCCTATAAGGGCAAGGGTATTAAATATGTGGGTGAACGCATCAAACGCAAAGTTGGTAAGGCTGTAACGTAAGGGAATTTCAGAGTCATTGGAGGAGTTGGATGGGGCAAACTTCCAAAGCGGTTGTAGCGAGGTTGAGGAGACACAAGAGGATACGCAGAAGGATTTTTGGTACTCCCAGCAGGCCCAGATTATGCGTGTTTAGAAGCAACCTTCATATCTATGCTCAGATAGTGGACGATATGGAAGGTCACGTTCTGGTTTCCGCTTCAACGCTTGACCCCACTTTAAGGAAGGAAATTGATCGGGGTGGGAACATCCAGGCTGCCCGAAAGATGGGTGCCTTGATCGCCGAAAGGGCTTTGGCTAAGGGAATAAAGGAGGTCATCTTCGATCGTGGAGGTTATCTCTATCATGGACGTGTGAAGGCGCTGGCGGAGGCGGCTCGCGAGGCGGGCCTCAAGTTCTAGTACCGTTACAATTTTAAGATAAGAATGCTTTGTCAACTAACCTGCATCTTTTTTAGCAGAAAAAGACAAAGAAGGTGCAATGGCTGATCTTCCAAAAGGCCAGTCAACTGATAAACAAAAGGCTTGTCCTGAGCTTGGACCTCGACTGAGCTCGGTCGAAGTCTTGAAGGATGAAAAGTGTTACCCCGCCGATGGCGGGGTGGCATAGGAAATAATTGTAACGGCACTAGAATTGGGAGGGTGGAGTGCAAAAGTTGGATCCGAATCAGCTGGAACTCAATGAGAAGGTGATTTACATCAATAGGGTGGCTAAGGTCGTAAAGGGAGGCCGCAGGTTCAGTCTCAGTGCCTTGGTGGCTGTGGGTGATGGCCAAGGCCACGTGGGTGTTGGTATGGGCAAAGGGAGGGAGGTCCCCGTCGCTATTCGGAAAGCGGTTCAGAGAGCAAAAAAGAACCTGTTCACCGTTCCTCTCACTGGCTCCACCATCCCTCATGAGGTCGTCGGTCGTTTTGGAACGGGCAAAGTCTTACTAAAACCCGCTTCCAAAGGAACTGGCGTCATCGCCGGAGGAGCGGCAAGAGCCATCTTGGAGTTGGGTGGGGTAAGGGATGTTCTGGCGAAATCCTTGGGCTCTCCCAATGCTATCAATGTGGCCAAGGCAACGGCGGTAGCCCTCAAGAGCTTGAAGACGGCGGAAGATGTGGGCAGGCTCAGGGGGAAGAAGATCGAAGAAGTTATCGGTGGTTAATTAATGGCTCCTAAATTGAGGATAACCCAGGTAAAAAGTATAGTAGGGAGACCCAGATCCCTAAGACTTACCATTCGTGCCCTCGGTTTGAAGAGGATAGGTCAGAGTGTTGAACATGAGGATAGGCCAGAGATAAGGGGCATGGCGAGGAAGGTTAGCCACTTGGTGCGTGTGGAGGAGATAGAATGATTGTGGCGATGGGGTTGAGCGATATTCTAGAAGGTGAGAGGCAGTGGTGATGAGGTTACATGAGTTGAGGCCGCCGAAGAATGCGGTCAAAAAGGAGAGACGAGTTGGACGGGGTCAGGCGTCGGGGCGCGGAGGAACCTCAGGACGGGGTCACAAGGGCCAGAAGGCTCGTTCTGGGGGGAACATAAGGCCTGGTTTTGAGGGTGGACAAACTCCTCTGTACCAGAGGTTGCCCAAACTCCCCGGTTTCAAGAACCCCTTCAGGAAGATTTTCACTACCGTGAATGCGGGAAAGCTTGATGTTTTCAAAGCCGGATCCGTTGTCAATCCTAAAGTGATGTTGCAGCGGGGGATGGTGAAGAAGGGTTTGCCCATCAAGATATTGGGAGAGGGAGAAATTACCAAAACCCTTACCGTTCGAGCTCACGCCTTTAGTAAAGCGGCGGTGGAAAAGATAGAAAAAGCTGGTGGGAAAGTTGAGGTAATCAGTTGATAGGGGCCGTTAAAAACGCCTTTAAAATTCCCGTTTTAAGGAAGCGCATCCTCTTTACCCTCAGCATCTTGACCGTTTATCGACTTGGTGCGTATGTTCCCGTTCCTGGAGTGAGCATGGAGGCCATTGGACAGTTGGCTGAGCAGGCCGCTCGTGGCGGCCTGCTCGGTTTCTTGGATCTTTTCTCCGGTGGGGCACTCTTT
The DNA here is from genome assembly GCA_030019215.1 of Actinomycetota bacterium. Lineage (GTDB taxonomy): Bacteria > Actinomycetota > Aquicultoria > Subteraquimicrobiales > UBA9087 > UBA9087. Next base: position 11,078 of record JASEEZ010000019.1, on the reverse strand, counting down.
GAGCACTTTGCCGTTTTTGCCCTGGGCATAATGCCCTATATCACCGCTGCCATCATCATGGAGCTATTGACGGCCGTGATTCCCACCGTTCAGCAGTGGGCGAAGGAGGGAGAGGTTGGGCGACGGAAGATAACCCAGTGGACTCGCTATATGACCTTGGGTCTGTCTCTCGTTCAATCAGTTGCATTGACCTTCTACATGCAGGGGATACTCCGGCAGGCTCGCATTCCCATAATTTTTTCCTGGCAGACCAGAGCCTTGATTGTCATCACACTGGTGGCGGGAACCGTACTCATAATGTGGTTGGGCGAGCTGATAACGCAGAAGGGAATCGGAAATGGTATGTCGCTGATAATTTTTGCGAGCATAATTTCTCGTTTCCCCCATGCCGTCGTCCAAACCTATAAGGTTCAAACCTCCCCGGCTGTGGCCATGGGCATGATACTTCTCCTGATCACCATTGTCCTGCTGGTTATAGCAGCGATTGTGCTTGTAGAGAGCGGTCAGAGAAGGGTTTCCGTCCAATATGCCAAGCGTATCGTGGGCAGAAAGATGTACGGTGGCCAGAGCACTTATATTCCCCTCAAAATTAACTCGGCGGGCGTGATACCCATCATCTTTGCCTCCTCAGTTTTGCTCTTCCCGATGACTTTGGCTCAATTTTTCCCTGGCAAAATATTTACGTCGGTAGCGAACTTTCTCACTCCCACCTCACCCGTATACTTGAGCTTGTTTGCCTTGCTGATCATCTTCTTTACCTACTTTTACACGGCGATCATCTTCAACCCCATAGATATCGCTGATAATATGAGAAAGTATGGGGGATTCATTCCGGGGGTAAGACCGGGTCGCCCCACCGCTACTCATCTTGACCATATTTTGAGCAGGATTACCCTACCTGGGTCTGTTTTTCTCGCGGCGGTTGCTGTTTTGCCCACGTTGTTTATTGCGGGTTTGAACATTCCCTTCTTTAGGGACTTCGGGGGAATTGCCCTTCTGATCATAGTCGGTGTGGCCTTAGAGACAATGATTCAAATTGAGTCGCAGCTTCTCATGAGGCATTATGAAGGTTTCTTGAAATAGATTTCTTCTGAGATTGGAGGGTCTACGACCCGTGAGGGGGATGAGCGAGTGAACATCATGCTTTTGGGAGCACCGGGTTCCGGCAAGGGAACTCAAGCTGCTATGATCTCGGGAAGATACGGAATTCCTCACATCTCGACGGGTGATATCCTTCGCCAGGCTGTGACCGACGGGACGGGTTTGGGGTTGAAGGCCAAGGGGTATATGGACCGGGGCGAACTGGTTCCGGATGAGATAATAATCGGTGTTGTGGAAGAATGCCTGCAGGAGAAAGATTGCGAACGGGGATTCATTCTGGACGGATTCCCCAGAACTGTAGCCCAGGCCGAGTCCCTCGAGAAGTCTTTGAAGGGGATGGGCAGGAGTCTGAATGTGGTTCTGAACATAGAGGTTGAAGACGAGGAAATCATTCGCCGACTTACCGGTCGACGAATCTGTGAGAGGTGTGGAAGAATATTTCATCTCCTCTTTGATCCCTCAAAAAAAGGGGAGGTTTGTGAAGTATGCGGTGGTGATCTTTACCAGCGGGTGGATGATACCGAGGAGACTGTGAGGAGAAGGTTGGAGGTTTATAAAGAGCAGACCGCGCCGCTCATCGATTTTTATGAGAGGAGAGGGCTATTAAGGAACGTTCAGGGAGAAAAATCTGCGGCGGATGTTTTTGAGCATATTCAAGGGGCACTCGAGGGTATTAGGGGATGATAATACGCAAGTCTCCGGATGAGATACAGCTGATGCGTGAGGCCGGTCGCATTGTGGCCGAAACCCTCGGGTTGGTCGAGAAGGCCATTAAACCTGGTCTGAGCACAATTGAGTTAGATCGGATGGTGGACGGATATATAAAAAAACGTGATGGGCGGCCGGCTTTTAAAGGTTATCGTGGCTTTCCGGCCTCCGTCTGCATCTCCATCAACGAGGGGGTTGTTCATGGAATCCCCGGCTCACGGAGTTTGAGGTTGGGCGATATCGTGAGTGTGGATGTGGGAGTGGAGCATCGAGGTTGTTACGCTGATGCAGCGGCTACGTTTCCCGTAGGAAACATTTCACCGGATGCAAAGCGTTTAATTGAAGTCACAAAGAGGGCTCTTGAAAAGGGAATAAATATGTGCCAGGTGGGTAACCATCTTTCGGATATCTCCCATGCCATTCAGCGGACGGCGGAGGAGGCTGGCTACTCGGTTGTTCGAGAGTTTGTGGGCCATGGCATTGGTCGATCCATGCATGAGGATCCTCAGATTCCCAACTACGGTGAACCGGGTAGAGGTCCTCGGTTGGAGGAGGGGATGACCTTTGCCCTCGAACCCATGATAAATGTCGGGAGTCATGAGGTAAAAGTTTTGCCGGATAAGTGGGGGGTTGTGACTTTAGACGAGAGTCTATCCGCCCATTTTGAGCATACCGTAGCCATCACTCGGGAAGGTCCGTTGATCTTAACGTCCTTGTAGACGAGCCCGTTTCTTTTTGGTATAATATTCGCTTGTGACTTGAGAGGGCTCATGGGTGAAGATTATGACCAAGAAGGAAGAGGCAATTGAGGTTGAGGGGAAAGTGATTGAAACTTTGCCCAACGCCATGTTTCGAGTGGAGTTGGACAATGGTCATGTTGTCCTTGCACATATCTCGGGGAAGATGCGTATGCACTATATACGGATTTTGCCAGGCGACAGGGTTGCTTTAGAGCTTTCTCCTTATGATCTTACCAGGGGAAGGATCGTTTACAGGTTTAAATAAAAACCGTCGATGGGCTACAGTGATGGGTTACAGGCTATAGAATTGCTCATCGATGACGGACCACGAGCAATGAGTTGATTGGGATGAAGGTTAAACCGTCTGTTAAGAAGATATGTGAAAAGTGCAAGATAATAAGGCGCAAAGGAAAAGTCATAGTAATTTGTGATAACCCCAGACATAAGCAGAGGCAGGGGTAGAAGGCGGCGGGAAAATATTCGCCGATTTGATTGGGGGTAGGTTAATTGGCACGAATTGCAGGGATTGATCTTCCGCGAGAAAAAAGAGTGGAAGTCGCTCTGACCTATATATATGGCGTTGGGGCTTCTAGCGCGAAGCGGATTTTGACCGCAGCGAAGGTGGACCCGGCTACGCGAGTTCGCGATCTCACCGAGGAAGAAGTGGTGAGACTTCGTGCCTATATCGATAAGAATTTAAAGGTGGAAGGGGATCTCCGGAGGGAGGTTTCTCAAAATATAAAGCGCCTGATGGAAATCGGTTGCTATCGCGGATTACGTCATAGAAGAGGTCTTCCTGTCAGAGGACAGAGAACCCACACCAATGCTCGTACGCGTAAGGGTCCCCGAAAGGCAATTGGCGTTAAGCGTAAGGCGTAGAGGAGGCTGAGTTGGCAAGGAAGAAAAACGCAAAGTCCAAGGTGAGACGCAAGGAGCGCAAGAATATTGCTCGTGGTGCCGCACGCATAAAGTCCACCTTCAACAATACGGTTATTACCATCACTGATCTTGAAGGTAACGTGGTTGTCTGGGAAAGTGCTGGTACGATGGGGTTTAAGGGGTCCAGAAAGAGCACGCCCTTTGCTGCTCAGTTGGCGGCGGAGTCGGCAGCCAAGAAAGCTCGCGAACATGGTATGAAAAAGATCGAGGTTTTTGTGAAGGGACCGGGTGCTGGTCGGGAGGCTGCCATCAGGTCACTCCAGGCTGCCGGTTTGGAGGTATGCAGCATCACCGATGTTACTCCGGTGCCCCACAATGGTTGTCGTCCACGGAAGAGAAGGAGAGTTTAGGAGCAAGCTGATATGGCAAGATATGTAGGTCCTCGTTGCAAGCTTTGTCGAAGAGAGGGTGAAAAGTTATTTCTCAAGGGAGAGAGGTGCCTCACGGATAAATGTGCCATGGAGAGGCATCCTTATCCTCCTGGTGAGAAGGGCAAAAAGTACGCCAAAGAATCGGACTACAACAAGCAGTTGAGAGAGAAGCAAAGGGCCAAGCGATTCTACGGCCTACTGGAAAAGCAGTTCAAAGGTTATTACACCTTGGCGGCGAGACAGAAGGGCATTACCGGCGAGAATCTTCTAAAGCTTTTAGAGCTCCGGTTGGATAATGTCGTTTACCGTTTGGGTTTCGCCTTTTCCAGGAGTGAGGCTCGTCAATTTGTCAAACATGGGCACTTTATGGTCAATGGTCGGGTTGTTGACATTCCATCTTATCGGGTTGAACCCGGGGATGTTATCACCCTGAGCCCCAAGGGCCAGAATGTGCCCCGCATCAAGGAAAGCGCCGAGTCCTCCTCGAAGGCCCAAGTGCCTATCTGGCTTGAGGTGGATTACAAAAATTTCACTGGTAAAGTACTGGAGATACCAAGCAGAGAACAAATAGACGTTCCGATTCAAGAAAAACTCGTTGTTGAACTTTACTCCAAGTAGTGAGCTGAAGAGGAATCGCCCATTTCTCACCATGCTCTGTTATGTTAAGGAGGCACATCTATGTTAGAAATTTTAAAACCTCGCATCTCTATGGAGAAAGTATCCGATTTTTCAGCTAAATTTAGCGTGGAGCCCCTTGAGAGAGGTTTTGGGTATACTCTGGGGAATATGCTTCGGAGAGTGTTACTCTCTTCTCTCCCCGGGGCGGCAATAGCCTCAATAAGGATTGAGGGAGTGGCCCATGAATTCTCGACGATACCAGGGGTAAAAGAAGATGTAGCCGATATCATTTTGAATTTGAAGGAGTTAGTCTTAAAGCTCCAAGATGATGAGCCGGCGACCATAAGAATCGAGGCGAAAGGTCCTAAGGAGGTCAAGGCAAAGGACATCATTCTTCCCGGTGAGGTTGAGGTGGTCAATCCTAATCTCCACATTGCCACTGCTAATAAAGAGGGCAAGATAGAGATGGAAATGGTCGTGGAGAAGGGCAGAGGGTATGTTCCAGCGGAGCGCAACAAGAAGCCCTCCGCCCCCATAGGGACCATTCCCGTAGATTCTCTTTTCAGCCCTATAAGACGGGTCTCCTACACCGTTGAGAATGCCCGGGTTGGTCAGAGAACGGATTACGATAGGTTGATTTTGGAGGTGGAGACCAACGGGAGCATAGACTCTGCGGAAGCGGTGAGTTTGGCTGCCAAAATTGTCAATGACCATATGGCTTTGTTCATGGAACAGTCTCCGGATAAAGCCGAGGAAGTTGTGTTTGCCGCTGATGAACTTCAGAAAGACAAAAGCCTCGATTTACCCATCGAGGGCATGGATTTTTCGGTGCGCTCCTACAACTGCCTGAAGAGGCAAGGGGTAAACACCCTACAACAGCTGATAAATAATACCGAGGCCGACTTGCTCAACATCAGGAACTTTGGAACGAAATCCATTGAAGAGGTTAAAGAAAAGCTTGCTGCACTCGATCTGTCGTTGAAACAAAGTGAGTAGGGAAGATGAGGCATCTCAAAAAGGGAAGAAAAATTGGTAGCGACGCTGAGCATAGGAAAGCAATCCTGCAAAGTTTGGCTGCCCAGGTTTTTGAGCATGGGCGGATTAAAACGACCGAAGCGCGGGCCAAGGAGGTTCGCTCCCTAATTGATGAGGTAGTGACGTTAGCGAAGAAAGGGGATGTTCCTTCTCGACGTCAAGTGCTTTCCATGATTGAGGACAGAGGGCTTGTCCACAAGATTTTTTCGGAGATAGCCCCTCGTTTTAAGGAGAGACAGGGTGGCTTCACCCGGATTTTGAAGATCGGCCCCCGGCAAGGGGATGCCGCTCCCATGGTTTTTATAGAGTTGGTGTAAAGCAACCACCCCCCGACGGCGGGGTGGTTGATCGTTATTGGAATATGTTAATCTAAGGCAAAAGCTCAATGCTTTTGCCTTATTTTTAGGTGAGGAATGATCAGGATAACGGGCTTGAGTTTTGTCTACAATCCGGGGCGGGAGGATGAAATTCTCGCCCTGAATGATATCAATCTGGCCGTCAAAGAGGGCGAGTTTGTGGTAGTCCTCGGTCGCAATGGTTCGGGGAAATCCACTCTGGCCAGGCACTTCAACGGGCTTCTTCTCCCCACCGCGGGTGAGGTTAGTGTGGATGGGCTTTCGACAAAAGACCCTCAGGATCTCTGGAAAATAAGACAACTTGTGGGGATGGTCTTCCAAAACCCCGACAATCAGATAGTGGCAACCGTGGTGGAGGAGGATGTCGCCTTCGGCCCCGAAAATCTGGGTGCTCCCCCTGTCGAGATTCGAAAAAGGGTGGACGAGGCGTTGTCCGCTGTTCATATGTCAGAGTATGCCAGGTATGAACCGCACCTCCTTTCAGGAGGGCAGAAGCAGAGAGTGGCCATCGCCGGCATCCTGGCGATGAAGTCGAAATACCTGGTTCTTGACGAACCCACCTCCCAACTTGATCCCAGGGGGAGGAGGGAAGTCATGGAAACCCTCCGGAATTTGAATGTTAAGGAGGGGGTTACCGTAGTTCACATCACTCACTTTGTCGAGGAGGCCATTTACGCTGAGCGAGTTATCGTGATGGATAAGGGAAGGGTGGCTCTGGATGGTGCTCCTCGAGCTGCCTTAGGCGATGTGGAGAGGGTAAAGTCTCTGGGGATCACCCCTCCCCTCATGACAATCCTGGCGCACCACCTGACCAAGAGGGGATTGAAGGTTCCCCAAGACATTCTGGATGTGGAAGAGATGGTGAGAGCCTTATGCTCCTTGAGTTAGAGGACGTCAGCTTCACCTATATGGAGAGGACTCCCCTGGCACAGACAGCCTTGAGGAATATAAGTGTTTCCATTCAGGAGGGCGAGTTCATTGGTCTAATTGGGCCCACGGGTTCGGGGAAATCAACTCTAATTCAACACTTCAATGGGCTATTGATCCCCACCCAGGGAAAGGTTTTTGTGGAGGACAAGGAGGTGGGTGTTGAGATCAAGCCCGCCGAGGCCAGGCAGAAGATAGGCCTGGTCTTTCAATTTCCCGAAAATCAACTTTTCGAGGAAAGCGTCTTTGGCGATGTTGCCTTTGGACCTCGCAATCTGGGGTGTTCCGAGGAAGAGATCGAGGTGAGAGTGAAAAAGTCGCTGGAGTTCGTGGGCCTCGATTACGATTCTTTTAAGAACCGTTCTCCCTTTTCCCTCAGTGGGGGTGAGATGAGGCGTGTGGCCATCGCCGGCGTCCTGGCGATGGAACCCAAGATGCTGGTTTTGGATGAACCTACCTCTGGTCTGGACTCCCAGGGGCGGGAGGAGATACTGTCCCGTCTCGAGCACCTCCATCACACCGAATCTCTGACCATAGTTCTGGTTTCCCACGATATGGATGAGGTGGCTCATCTGGCTGATAGGCTGATCGTTCTCAACGAGGGACATATCCTTTTCGATGATGAGCCGAGGCGAATCTTCTCTCAAGCGCAGAAACTAAGGGAGATAGGATTGGATATTCCCCGCGTGACCTCTCTTTTTATGTCCCTCATCGATAGAGGCATGAAGGTTCCTTTCAGTTTATTTGAGGTAGAGCAGGCGGCTGATGTCATTTTGGATCTGTTCGGGGAGATGGTGAGATGAAAGCGCTAAGGGTGACCGTGGGACAGTACTTTCCTGCCGAGTCGCCAATTCATCACCTCGATCCGCGAGTGAAGATCTGTCTCACCATGCTACTCATGGTGGCCATATTTATGGTCAAGAGCTTCACCGGCTTTGCGGCGTTGGGTCTTCTTCTTTGTCTGGTGGTTTATGTGGGGCAGCTTCCCTGGAGCTGGATTCTCAGGGGGCTGAAACCCCTTCGCTACATTCTTCTCTTCACTCTGGTGATGCACCTGTTGTTCACCCCCGGTCTGGTTATATTGTTGCTGGGACCGCTCAGGATCACCCAGGAAGGCCTACAGAATGGCCTGTTTTTTTGTGCCAGGCTCGTTCTGCTCGTTTCTGGAACGTCGCTTCTCACTTTCACTACTACTCCCATCGAGCTGACCGATGGTATAGAGTATCTTCTCTCCCCCTTCAGAAGATTCAAGGTGCCTGCCCATGAGCTGGCGATGATGATGACAATCGCTTTGAGGTTCATACCAACGCTTCTGGTCGAGACGGAGAAGATAATGAAGGCTCAGATGGCCCGGGGAGCCGACTTCGAATCGGGCAACATCTTTAGGAGAGCCAGGAGTCTCGTGCCTTTACTTGTTCCCCTCTTCGTTGATGTCTTCCGTAGAGCTGATGAACTGGCTCTGGCTATGGAATCCCGGTGTTATCGGGGAGGGGAGGGAAGGACTAGAATGCGGGCTCTACGGATGGAGGGCAAAGATTGGCTGATGGGGATGGCGACGGTCGTGCTCCTGGTGCTGGCGATTCTGGTTGGGCGATTTTAGAGGAGAAAAACATGACGGAGAAGGCTGATATGCGTGGCATCAAGATGGTTGTGGAGTACGATGGCACAAACTATGCCGGTTTCCAGAGGCAGCCCAATCAGCCGACCATCCAGGGCGAGTTGGAAAAGGCTCTCTCAATCATCCTTCGAGAGGAGATCAAGGTGGTGGGGGCGGGGAGGACAGATGCTGGAGTTCATGCCCTTCATCAGGTAGTTAGCTTTAAGACGTACGCTTTGTTTGAAGCAGATCGGCTTCAGTGGTCTTTGAACTGTCTACTCCCCAAGGATATAGCTGTGAAGAGCATCGAGATCGTTGATTCTTCCTTCTGTGCCCGGAGGAGTGCCACCTCCAGGGAGTACGAGTATTTTATCCTCAATCAATCCCATCCCTCGCCCTTCTTGGATAGATACTCTCATTTTGTGGCCCGTCGGCTGAATCTAAAGGCGATGCGGGAGGCGGCCCAGTTTCTTGTGGGCACCCACGATTTCTCCGCCTTCTGTGTGCAGTCCACCGTCGGCGGGCTGGGGAGACCAATAAGGACAGTTTTTGAGCTTGCCTGCAGGCGAACGGATAAGCCGGTAAAGGGACTCCTGATCATCAGAGTTCGAGCCAATGCTTTCCTTCACAATATGGTGCGCACGATGGTGGGAACTTTGTTGGAGGTAGGCTTGGGAAATCTTACCCCTGGAGCGGTCAAGGAGATACTCGAGGGGAAGGAAAGAACAAAAGCCGGACCGACCGCTCCAGCCAAGGCTCTTTTCCTTACCAACATCAGTTATTAAAAAAATCAATTTTGTGTAAATACCTTTTTGAGCAACAAAGATACGGAGGAAAAACCAGGCAGATAAGGAAATAGTAAGGGGCGAATGATGCTAATTTGCTTGTCCGCCAGCGCTTTATGGCGGAGGAGCATAAACGAAGTAGTTCAGATATAAACGAGATAGGCGATATTTTAAAACGGAGTAATAGAATCAATAGGAAGGAACTTTTATGGGACAAAAAATCACTGCTGAAGAAATAGGCAAAGAACTTGCTGAAGTTATATTGCAATGGTGTGCACCTAACGAGATTAATGGATTTAGAAAAAAGTTTAATATAGAAAAAGATATAGAGACATTTAATCGAGAGTTGTTTTATCTCTTTATGTTTCTTATGACTTATGTATGTCAAAGGGTGTTTACTGAAAATAAAGAATTTACAGAAAGACTTCTAGACGCTTTCCATAAATATGTATATGAGAAAAAATTAGATTTACCAGCTCAGCTTTTAAATTTAACAAAATTGGAAGAGCAAATTAGAAATAGATATGCGCAATACTATAAACTTACTGAAAATGAGCCAAAATTCCTGATACGCCAGTTACCATATGACTTTCTCGGAAATGTTTCTGGTAAAAAGATTGAGGATTTAACTGGTATCGAGGAATTTAAGAAAGAATTCAGTAAACGGTGGGGCAAGACGATTCTTGAGATGCAGCTTTGGGTCGGATACCTACTTAAAGATATGATAGATTATATGACCGACATAAAGCGCAAATATAAAATTGGAATATGAGTTAAAAAAGAACAAAACGTCGCCTAACACGCTGTTTGCAGTAGCTCATTCGTTCGCTCAAACCCTTCGGACTTCACAAACAGCGGAATTAGGCGAAAACAGCTATTCTTGGGAGAGGCAGATAATGGATGTGGCAGAGCAAAGGTTCTGCTGGCTTCTGAATCAAAGAGGCTACAAATTTTGGTCTGAAGATCAGATTGAACAAAAAATCAGGGTAGAAGGAACTCGACCGGATTTCTTTGTGGAAACGCCTTGGGGAAATCTTTTAGTTGAAGTTAAGTCAATTAGTAAGCCAGGCCCTGTAGAACGTCGGCAAAGCAAAGTGGGAACAGTTAATCCTAAAGAGTTTCTTGACCGTTTGAGGGGACCAGTGAAACTTGCAGCAAAACAGCTTTCGCCATATAAAGATCGGAACATACCGTGTCTTGTTGTTCTCGATAATTGGCGCCAATTTTCAATTCCTACAGATGTAGTAGCATTGATACAGATATTTGGCACACTCGAGTTCCGAGGGAAAGTTGATTCAAAGAGTGGTAATGTTGTTGGCTCCATGCAACTATTCCATGGAAAAGACCGACGGCTTACTAAAAGTCAGCATACGTATATAAGTGCGGTTGCTGTAAATATGGCAAAAGTAAGATATTTTGACGACGACATGAAATCAGAACGACCAATGTGTTTAAGAGTAGTTCACAATCCTTATGCTGTATGCCCAATGCCGATAGATATTTTTACAGATGATGACGACGAACAGTATTGCCACCGTGACAACAAATGGGTTAAGGTATGGCCGTCGTCAGATAATATGATGTAAAAGACCTTGCTTTCTGGCGGCCAAATTCGCCTGCAGTGAACTCCTTTATCGCCAAGACCTATATGACACAACAGATTTTATAGTTCTGTCTTAAAAAGGCTAAAACTATGCTTTGTTCAAAAGACCACTAATACACAGGAATAGGGTCATCTATGAAAAAGCTGCCCCTGTCAAGTAACCGGTGTTAAGTTGTTGGCCAGATGTCTTTCCTCAAGCGGCCTCATTTGGACCATTTTTCAGTCATCTATCCGTGCTCTCATTCGCACATGATTCAGTTGGAAAGAGGCTGGCTCCTTAATCAGGTCTAGAGCCTTA
>JASEEZ010000018.1 GCA_030019215.1 Actinomycetota bacterium | reverse complement strand
AGCCCCGTAAAAAATCTTCGATTTCTATACGGGGTTTACGGGGTTTAGAATTTGGTGCTTAGTGCTTCGAATTTCTTAATTCTTCCTTCTTAATTCTTAATTATGATCAGCTCCCCACTCCCGACTAATAGACTATATATTGGTAGCGGTGACAGGATTCGAACCTGTGACTTCACGGGTATGAACCGTGTGCTCTTCCACTGAGCTACACCGCCAAACTAGCACCATAGAGACGTAGCAACATGGTAACTTAGAACCATAACACCAAAAAATCAAGAGCCAAAGAACTATGTCACTAAGAACCTGTGTCACCACGTTACTGGAGTGGAGCCCGCAAGCGGATTTGAACCGCTGACCTCATCCTTACCATGGACGTGCTCTACCTGCTGAGCTATGCGGGCACATTAGTTATTGGTTTTAGCTATTAGGCAATCCCAACAACCAACAACTAATAGCTAATTGGTGGGGGGGAGAGGATTCGAACCTCTGAAGGCTTCGCCGGCAGATTTACAGTCTGCTCCCTTTAACCACTCGGGAACCCCCCCGACTTTCCCCTCGAGTCGTAGACCCTCTAGGGTGAGACCCAATAAAAGTATAACAAAGGGATATCGACTTTTCAAAAGACAACAAGTATCCTTAAAAGCAGGATTTGGCAGTGAAAAATGTAAATTAATTGGGGAAGGTTGTCAATCACACTCAAAAACTCCAGTGACAGAAGGCCAAAATGAAGAGCATGAAAAAGCTCAGGCAATTGAGAAATATCAGGCGGTGGAAGAAGAAACCGAAAGCCAAAACTGAAGCTGGGCAGACAAAAGAATTAAGAATTCCGCCACAACCGCGGAAATCGGGAAAAAGACCCGCTCCCCCTCTTCCCCCCAATGAGGTGCTCGAGGCCTCCATCTCTCTCATGAAAGGTGTCAGCACCTGCCGAGTGGTAACCGCGGACGAAAGGGTAATCGAAATTCACCTGGTGACCAAGGTTGGTTCGAATCAAAAGCAGATCATCGACACCCTAAGAACCATACTCCTGGCCAAACACGGCGTCTCGGTCGACCCTAAAAAGACCACCATAAGAGTGATTCAAATGGACAAACTTCAACAGAGACTGGCCATGGGCAACATGAGTAAAAGACCCCGTTGGTAAAACACAGCATTTCAAAAGAACAACCCCGCTGTCGGCGGGGCCTGTAAGAATTTAAGTGTTTTGCCATCGACTATCAACTATCAACCAAATTTCTGGTGGGCGCTACAGGATTTGAACCGCTTAGCGCTTCGCGCTTCCTAGGGGGACAAGTCCCCCTGAGGACGCCCCGCCAACGGCGGGGCTGTCACCCCCAAAATCATGGGGGATAAATTCCCCCATACCCCCTAGTGTCTTCATTGCACCATTAAAGAGAAACTCTATGCATAAATAGTGGGCGCTACAGGATTTGAACCTGTGACCCCTTCCGCGTCAAGGAAGTACTCTCCCACTGAGCTAAGCGCCCGCGTCCCGCTGAAAGTGGGACGAGTCATGAGTGAATAGTCAATAGCCAAAAACTTAAAAATCTTAATTTAAAGCTTTTGTAAATTCAATGGAGCTAATGACTCCTCATTCTTGGCTACCCCGCCGAGGGCGGGATTGGAGGCGACGGGCGGACTCGAACCGCCGTACAAGGTTTTGCAGACCTCTGCCTAAGCCTCTCGGCCACGTCGCCTATTAAGTATAAAGTCTCTTAGTGCGGAGTCAGTAGTATTCTTCTTTTTTGCTCCCGACTACAGACTAACAAACTCCTAACTTTTAAAAATGGAGCGGAAGACGGGACTTGAACCCGCGACCTTCTCCTTGGCAAGGAGATGCTCTACCAGCTGAGCCACTTCCGCATAAAACCCCGCCATCGGCGGGGTTAGCCGACAACTATGCGTACATTTATTGGGATATTATAAACCAACTCTCTGCCACTGAGTACTCTTGGTGTCCGAGAGGGGACTTGAACCCCTATGAACTAATGTTCACTAGGCCCTCAACCTAGCGCGTCTACCAGTTCCGCCACTCGGACATCCCTCTAACCAGCCATTTAAATTATAACACCTGGGCAAGCGCTGTCAATTTGGATGTACTGTCTCCCGCCAACGGCGAGACCACTATCCTCAGATCGGGCAGGCTATCTTTTCAAGCTCCTCGATGAATTCTGCCTCGGATACGACTCCAACTCGCTTAGAAACCGCGTTACCCGATTCGTCGATGAAGATGAGGGTGGGAATGACAGAAACTCCAAATTTATCCGCCATTTTCTTCCCCTCGGGGGTATCAATATCGTATTCCTTAAAAGCGACATCCTTGTGCTCCTCTTTAAGTTTTTCCACCACCGGTTCCATCTTCTCGCAGGCACCGCACCAGTCGGCGTAAAAATCCAAAACCAGGGGTCCTTTTAAGGATTCTTCCGTTGAATCCCCCGGTGCTTCTGGCGTTTCAGCGGGCTTCTGGGCGAACCACTTACAACCGGACAAAACCGGGAAAATCAACAAAGTGCAGATTAGTAAGAAAACCAGGGATCTCGATCGCATTTATTTCACCCCGTTTGTCTAAGCTTCGAAATTTGCACGATAATAAGGCAACCTCACCAGCTACATCAACTAATACAAATAAAATAACCCGCTACAAGAATCTTTGCAAGATACCGAAGTCATTACGCAGGAATGGGATTCGCCCTGGCAAAATGACAGGCCACCCAGTGACCCTTATGAGCCTCCCTGAAATCGGGTTCGACCTCAGTACAGATATCCTGAGCGATCGCGCAACGAGTTCGAAAGCGACAGCCACTGGGAGGTTCAACTGAACTGGGTACATCCCCTTTAAGGATTATCCTCCTCCTCAATCTCTCCTTCTCAGGATCGGGAAAGGGAACAGCGGAGAGCAAGGCCTGCGTGTAGGGATGATGCGGTGACTCGTAAAGCTCCCTTTGGTCGGAAAGCTCCACAATCTTTCCCAGATACATCACCGCCACCCTGTCGCTCGTGTGTCTAACAACACCCAAATCGTGGGCAATGAAAAGGTAAGTCAGACCGAACTCCCTCTGAAGATCCTCCAAAAGATTGATTATTTGAGCCTGGATGGAAACATCCAGGGCGGAGATGGGTTCATCGCAGATCACTAGCTTTGGTTTGAGCGCCAGGGCTCTGGCAACTCCGATTCGCTGCCTCTCCCCCCCGCTGAACTCGTGGGGATAACGGCGAATGTAAGCGGGATTCAATCCCACGACTTCAAGTAGCTCCTCTACCTTTCTCAACCTCTCCTGTCTGGTCCCGATGCCGTGCACCACCAGAGGCTCAGCGATGATATCTCCCACGGTCATCCGGGGGTTGAGCGAGGCAAGGGGATCCTGAAAAATTATCTGCATCTCCCGTCGCAAGTGCTTCATCCGTGCCCGATCACACGCGAAGATATTCTCGCCTTCAAAGAAGACCTCGCCGGCCGTGGCCCCCAAAAGGTGGAGGATTACTTTGGCCGTGGTTGACTTGCCACAACCACTCTCGCCCACGAGACCAAGAGTTTCGCCCTCGCCAATAGAGAAACTTATCCCGTCGACAGCGTGAATTCTACCAATCTCTCTCTGGAATATTACCCCTTTCTTGACGGGGAAATGTTTCACCAAGTTTTCGACCCTAAGTATCTCACCCATCCGCTACTTACCAACAGCCATTTTAAAAATACCCTCTTCCCGTCTTCGGTGGCAGGCAGAGAAATGCCCCGGAGCGACCTTCTCCAGAACCGGTGTTACCTTGAAACACACCTCCCAAGCAAATTCACACCTTGGGCTAAAACTGCAACCACGGGGCAGGCGAACTAAACTCGGCGGTGAGCCCCTAATGGATTTTAGCTTTCCCTTCCCCTCTCTACCAAGATGAGGTATCGAGTTCATCAGGCCCCAAGTGTAGGGATGCCGCGATTGGTAATAGATCGTGTCGATGCTCCCGTATTCCACAATCTTTCCGGCATACATCACCAGAACATTATCGGCAAGCCCAGCAACGACGCCAAGATCATGAGTGATTAAAATGACTGCTGAATTGAACCTTCCTTGAAGATCCTGGATAAGCTCCAAAATTTGAGCCTGAATGGTTACATC
Source organism: Actinomycetota bacterium (assembly GCA_030019215.1). Taxonomy (GTDB): domain Bacteria; phylum Actinomycetota; class Aquicultoria; order Subteraquimicrobiales; family UBA9087; genus UBA9087. The sequence continues at coordinate 34,431 of JASEEZ010000018.1, read as the reverse complement.
CAGAGCAGTGGTTGGCTCATCAGCGATGAGCAAGTCGGGTTCGCAAGAAAGAGCCATAGCTATCATGGCTCGTTGCCTCATCCCCCCGCTGAACTGATGGGGATAATCCCTCACCCTATCGTAGGCCTGGGGGATACCGACCATCTCCAGAAGTTCAATCGTTCGCCGCATGGCCTCCCTCCCAGAAACCTTTCCATGAAGGCGAATCGCTTCCGCTATCTGATCACCGATGGTAAAGACTGGATTGAGTGAGGTCATCGGGTCCTGAAAGATCATGGAGATTTCATTCCCACGAATTTTCCCGATGTCCTTCTCGTCGAGATCAAGGAGACTGCGGCCTTTGAAGGTAACTTCACCGCCGATGATCTTCCCGGGAGATGGAACCAGACGCATGATCGAAAGGGCGGTCATACTCTTTCCGCAACCGGACTCCCCAACGATACCCAGGATCCGTCCCCGCTCAAGAGAAAAACTCACACCATCCACAGCCTTAACAACGCCCTCATCGGTATAAAAATATGTCTTTACGTCCTTGACCTCTAGTAACATCGGCGCCCTTCTCTCCATCAAAGCAAACCCCTAAGCCTCGGATCGAGCACATTCCTCAAGCCATCGGCCACGAGAACGAACCCAAGCACCGTCATCAGAATGGTCAAACCGGGGAAGTACATCATCCAGGGAGCGGTGGCCATAAATGGCCGAGAATCAGCAAGCATGGAACCCCAACTTGGCTGGGGAGGTTGAACACCTATGCCGAGGAAACTCAAGGCTGCTTCCGTTATTATCGCGATACCCACGCTCATGGCAGCATAAACTATCACCGGGGCTATAGCATTGGGAAAGATGTGATGCAAGAGAATCCTAACATCACCCGCCCCAATGGCCCGAGCGGCCTCGACGTAGTCGTTCTCCTTAACGGAAAGGATACAACCTCTAAAGAGTCGAGCAAAGTACGCCCACTCCAGAATACCGATGGCTATGAAGACATTGATGATGCCCGGGCCCAGGATGGTCATTATGGCAATGGCACCCAAAAGATATGGAAAGGCAAAGAATATATCAGCGGTCCTCATGATGAGACTATCGGCCACCCCACCCCTGTAACCGGAGATAGCCCCCATGAACAAACCGATGACAATACCGATGCCCACGGCCACGACCCCAACTTCCACGGAAACCCGAGAACCCCACACGACCCGAGCAAAAACGTCCCTGCCCAAATCATCCGTGCCCATGAGATGCTCAAAGCTGGGGGGCTTGAGGATTTCATCGGGGTAAAAACCGACGGCCTCATCATAGGAAGCAATGAGAGGTGCAAAGATGGCCACGAGCACCAAGAAAACGATCACACCCAGACCAAACATGGCCAGCTTATTTCTCCTCAAACCCCTCCAGAGATCTCTCCACACCGAAACCCTTTCGGGGAACACCGGTATCCTTTTAGCATTGGACATAATCGTCTCCCCTACTTCCTCGCCCCGTAACGAATCCGGGGGTCCAAATAGGTGTAGGATATATCCACGACCAAATTCAGGAAGATGAAGACCAAGACTAAAATGAGGACGCCGCCCACCACAACCGGGGGATCTCTCTGCAAAATAGCCAGATAGATAACCCTCCCCACCCCAGGCCAGGAGAAAACCGTCTCGGTGAGGATCGCGCTTCCGATGAGGCCCCCAAAATCCAGCCCAAGGATCGTCACCACCGGGATCAGGGCATTCTTAAGAGCATGCTTGAGGATGACTCGCCACTCCGACAATCCCTTGGCCCTGGCGGTTCGGATGTAGTCCTGCCGGATGACCTCGAGCATACTCGAACGAGTCAGGCGGGCAACGAAAGCAGTGTGCACCGAAGCGAGCGCTATAGCGGGCAAAACGTAGTAACGCCAGCTCCCATTGCCCATGCCCGAGATAGGTAACACGCCCAACTTCAAACCGAAAAAGACCTGGAGCAACATGGCAAACCAAAAAATGGGCATGGCCACCAGAATAGTCGTGGACAAGGTAACGAGGACATCAAGGAAGGAATACCGCTTGACCGCTGAAATTATGCCAGCGGCGACACCGAGGACGGCTTCGATCATCAAAGCCACTAAGGCCAGGCGAACCGAGTTGGGATAATGGTCCTTCATCATATCGATGACGGGTCGCCTGTACCGGATGGAGGTCCCAAAGTCCCCGTGCAGCAACTTCCACATATACTTCCCATACTGGACATACCAGGGTTTATCCAGACCGTAAGCCTCGCGAACCCTTTGTAGGACCTCCGGGCTAGCCCCCTTCTGAACCAGCATCCGCGCGGGATCTCCAGGAAGGATGAACATGAGGAGGAATATCAAAAAGGTAACACCAATAACGACGGGGATTGCTTGCAAAAACCTTCTTGCGATATAAACCAGCATTCGATCATCCTACCTTTGGTTTTACCACTTTCACAAAGGTAACATAAAAGAAAAAGGGCTTGCAATCCCGATGTACATCGGGATTGCAAGCCCTCCAAGGAGCACTCACTACTTGGCCAGCCAGATCAGTTCCATGGGAGTATCATCCGTGGCCGTGCGAATGTAGCCACGAACTTCGGGGCCGATGACCCTACTGGTCCTATAGAAGGCAATGGGAACAATAGGCGCATCGTTGAGGACGATCCGCTCGATCTCCTGGTACAGCTTCACCCTTTTATCCTCATCCGTCTCCTTCCTGGCCCCCATAAGCTTCCCGTCAACCTCGGGATTGTTGTAATAGCACATGTTGTCGGCACCCGCATTCTCCGAGTGGAAGAGGGGGTATAAGAAATTATCCATGGTCGGATAGTCCGCCACCCAACCCAGACGGAAGAAAGTAACCTCCTTCGCCTGAATCTTATCAAGGTAGGTCCCCCACTCATACCCGATTATGTCGAAGATTATCCCCGCCTCTTTGGTTTGGGCCTGAATGGCCTGGGCAACCTTGTCGTGACCAACCCCCACATTGTAACCCAGAACGAGCTTGGGAAGACCAGCCCCACCTGGATAGCCAGCCTGATCAAGAAGACTTTTGGCCTTGCTCGAATTGTAGGTGTAGGGCATAACATCTTCCTGAAAACCTGGAATCCCCTTCGGAACAATGCCGGTGGCGGGAACACGGGCCCCTTCCCAGACAGTCTCGGTTATGCTCTTTCGGTCGATCGCATAGTTCAACGCCTGGCGGAGGTTGGGATTGTCCTTCCAGGGAGCCGTCTCCATGTTCAAGCCATAGTAGTAGATGCCCAACATGGGATTGATCAAACACCTCTCCTTGTACTTTTCTTGAGCGGCTTTGATCTGCCCCAGCGGAATCTGGGCATCGTGGAGATTCCCCGCCTCAAATTCCAGGAAACCGGTCTGCTCATCGGCAAAGATTCTGAAGACAACCTTATCCAAATAGGCCTTGTGTCCGTAATAACCATCGAACCTCTCGAGGATAATCCGCTGATCGTGGACCCACTCAGTGAACTTGAGTGGTCCCGTTCCAACCGGTTCTTCCGCAAACTTTTCTCCTTTTTCCTCCACCACTTCTTTGGGGACCGGAGAAAAGACGACATGCCCAAGTGTTACGGGAAACTCGGCGTAAGAATAGTTCAGGGTGACCTCAAGAGTATAGTCATCCTTGGCCTTGACACCCTCTAGCTTGGTCGCCGCACCCTCCTGGCAAGCCTTGAAACCCTTGATTGGAGAAAGATGATAAGCAACCTCGGAAGCTGTCTCCTTGGCAGCCACTCGACTCCAAGAATAGACAAAGTCCTGTGCCTTACACTCTCTACCATTGTGGAACTTGATGCCCTTTTTGAGCTTGAAGGTAAAGACGGTAGCATCCCCGTTCGGCTCCCAGGACTCCGCCATCGCCGGAACTAACTCCATGGTCTCGGGATCGTGATCAACCAGGCCATCATAAATCTGCTTTGCCACCTGGATTCCCGCCGATTCCTGGGAATGGGCCGCATCGAGGGTTACCGGCTCTATGAGAAAAGCATTAAACGTTCCTCCCTGGACAGGCTCCTCCGCAGGCTTCGGTTTGGGCTTTTCAACCTCTTCCCTTTTGGGGCAACCGGAGATGAAAGATACAGCCAGCGCTAGCACGAGCAAGAACACAAGGGATATCTTTAATCCTCTAAACATTCTCCACCCTCCTTCACCAAAAATTTTAAAAGAGCTCATACATCACCTCCAAAACGACCGTAGATGTACTCCTGTACCTTGCTATATTCTCCACTCAGTTCCTTCCTCCTCCTGAATTTGCAAGAACCCCAAAAAACAAAACAAGGCGCTAGTCCTCAAACTAGCGCCTCGCTGAAATCGAGAGCAAGAAACTCCCCGCCATTTTCCATCCCGTCAGGAAAGAAAAATGGTTAGTAAGACCGAGGTTATGGCAAAGGTAATGGCCAACGCTATGGTAATCCTATCCAAATTTTTTTCGATCAGGGACGTACCGGAGAAGGTACTGGGCAAACCGCCCCCAAAAGCGGAGGACAGACCCGCCCCTCTTCCTGAATGAAGCAGTACCGCCGCGATCAGGCCCAGACAGGCAATTACATGTATGACAAGAACCACGGTGATCAAGATCATCTCTCCTTTAGTTCGATTTTAACATCAACAAAAATTAACACAACTACAGCAAGAAGGCAATTAAGCGGGTTTCATCTACATCCCGCCGCCTCATCTTCCACTATTAGGCTTTTTCCGGTCATCTCCTTTGGTTTGGAAATGTCCAGAATATCGAGCATTGTGGGGGCAACGTCCGCAAGACACCCGCCCGGGTAAAGCTCCACTCGCCTCCCCGTAACGTAAATGAAAGGGACACTTCCCACAGTGTGAGCAGTGAAGGGTTCGCCGGTCTTTAAGTCGATCATCTTCTCCAAATTTCCGTGGTCGGCGGTTATCAAGCACTCCCCGCTCTTCCGAACGACTGCCTCCACCACCCTCCCGACGCACTCGTCAACGGCCTCCGCAGCCCTTACAGCGGCTTTGAAAACGCCAGTGTGTCCCACCATATCCGGATTGGCATAGTTTAAGATGATAACGTCGAAGTCGCCTTCATCGATCTCCTTCAAAACGGCCTCCGTCACCTCATAGGCACTCATTTCGGGTTTCAGATCGTAGGTAGCGACCTTAGGAGAGGGTATCAAGCGCCTCACCTCCCCCTTCTTCGGCTTCTCCACCCCCCCATTGAAGAAGAAGGTGACATGGGCATATTTTTCCGTCTCAGCGATGTGAAGTTGCTTCAGACCGTGCTCGGCCAAAACATCGGCCAGAACATTCGTCAGCTCTTCAGGAGAGAAAGCAACCGGGACCTCAAAAGTAGCATCGTATTCAGTCATGCACACGAAGAAGACACTTAGCAGCTGAGAGCCCCTATCAAACTCCTGAAAATCCTTCTTAATGAAGGCTTTAGTTATCTGTCGTGCCCTATCGGGTCTGAAGTTAAAAAAGATGACCGAATCTCCATCTTTGACGATCGCAACCGGCTGTCGTTCACCGGTCGCTGGTCGCTGGATAACCGTCGGTTTGACAAATTCGTCCACCACGTCCCGCTCATACGACTGCTCGACGGCTTCCTCGGCAGTGTTAGCAGTCTCGCCCATGCCATGAGCCATGGCATCATAGGCAAGCTTTGTCCTCCCCCACCTCCAATCCCGATCCATCCCATAGTAGCGACCGGCGACCGTGGCAATCTCTCCAACACCTATCTTTTTTATCTTCTCCTCGAGTTCATCGATATAGCCTTTGGCGCTTTGGGGAGGAACATCCCGTCCATCGAGAAAAACATGCAAATAAACATCCTTCATTCCCTCCCTCTTGGCCAACTCCAGAAGAGCATAGAGATGAGTATCGTGGCTGTGCACCCCTCCATCGGAGAGGAGCCCCATCAGATGAAGCGCGGCCGATTTTTCCCTTGCCCGACGTATGGCCTTGAGAAGAACAGGATTTTTGAAGAAGAGACCTTCCCGAATAGCTTTGGTTATGCGCGTCAAGTCCTGATAAACTATCCGACCGGCACCCAAATTCAGGTGGCCAACTTCAGAGTTCCCCATCTGCCCCTCGGGAAGACCAACCGCCCCCCCGGAAGCACCGATGATGGTGTGGGGATACTCTGCCATAAACCGATCCATATTCGGTGTTTTCGCAGCAGTTATGGCATTACCCTCTGTGCTCTCGCCGATCCCCCAACCATCCAGAATAATCAGGCAGAGAGGCTTCGGTCTGGGATTCGAGACTCCCTCATGCCGAATCAACCGCATCACTCCAGAATATAAAAAAGCCGCAGGTTGCGGGTCAAAAAAGAGTGCTCGCTTTCGGCCATCAACGAACTTACCTGCACCCTATTGTATCCCATCTCATGCCTGGTGCTCCCCGAACCTCACGATCCTCGCAAATTTTTCCGCATCTAAACTGGCTCCCCCGACGAGTACGCCATCGATATCCGGCTCATCCATCAAATCGTCAATATTCTCAGGCGTGACGCTCCCGCCATAGAGTATCCTTATCCTCTTAGCCACAGGAGGAGTAAACTGAGAGCCAATGATCGCCCTGATGTGCCGGATGACATCATTGGCAACCTCCGGTGTGGCCGTCGCACCAGTGCCGATGGCCCAGATAGGCTCGTAGGCGATGACCAGCTTCTCCACCTCAAATGGATCAAGTCCAGCCAGACCACCCGCTATTTGCTTCTCCACCACAATGTTGGTCTCTTCTCTCTCCCTCTCTTCCAATGTCTCGCCCACACAAACGATGGGGATGAGCTCATGATCCAACGCCGATCGAACTTTTTTGTTGACGGTCTCATCGGTCTCCCCAAAGTACTGCCTCCTCTCAGAATGACCCACTATGACATAGTCCACCCTCAGATCCTTGAGCATAATCGGCGAAATCTCCCCGGTGAAAGCCCCCTTCTCCTCCCAATACATATCCTGCGCGCCCAATTTAATCGCCAACCTATCGAGCTCGATCACCGTGGAAATGCTCTTCAGGGCAGTAAAGGGTGGGCAAACCACCACTTCCACATCCTTCACACCTTTAATCAGCTCCGCCAGGTCCTGAACCAAATGAACTGCCTGCCCAGCGGTCTTATTCATCTTCCAATTCCCAGCCATCAATGGAGTGCGCATGAGACCTCCTTCTGCTCGATCCAATTAGCCTCCTACCAAAATATCTTACTTAATATCTCACCTGGACTATTAACAAGTCAGGTTTACACTTAAACCTGCGAAGGGAGGGTAAAGTGCGGAGAAAACCGTGTCGGAGCCCCGCGTGTAAAAATCCTTGAAGATCTTCATAATCTGCCGCGAGGCGAGACCCGAGCGGCGGCCAGAGTAAAATCTCGTTAAACTGAAACGAGGCCGACCGCGTGCTTTCGGAGTACTTCACCCGACCATAGTGTTAACCTATCTTGTTAATAATACATCACTTATCCAGTAGTGCTTCAAGACCGGGTAGAGGCGACCCTTCGAGAAGCTTGAGGGAAGCCCCGCCACCGGTGGAAACGAACGATATCCTATCCTCAAAGCCATACTTTTTCAAAGCGGCATCGGAATCGCCACCGCCAACGATGGTCATGGCCCCAGAGCTGGCTATAGCCTCCGCAATCGCTCTCGTCCCCTGAGAAAACGGTTCCATCTCAAAGACACCCATGGGGCCATTCCAGAAGATCGTCCTAGCTCTCTTCACAACATCTCTGTAGATCTCCACCGTCTCGGGACCGATATCCAGACCCATCCAGCCATTGAGAATCCGATTCGCGGAAACCACTTTATGATTCGCATCCTCGGCGAAGGCGTCGGCCACCACAACATCCGTGGGTAGATAAAAGGGAGTGCCATTTTTCTCGGCCTTATCAAGCATCCTCCGACAGTGATCCAGTCCGTCCTCTTGGCAGATGGAATCGCCGATATTGAAGCCCTTGGCCTTCAAGAAGGTGAAACACATTCCGCCTCCCGTAAGTAAAGCATCGACTATATCCAAAAATCTCTCGATCACCCCTATCTTGTCGGAAACCTTGTTCCCTCCCAGGATCGCCAAAAAGGGATGCTCCGGGTTCCCCAACAAGCGAGAGAGGCTGCTCACCTCCCTTTCCAGAAGAAGACCGGCGACCGCAGGAAGGTACTTCGCCACACCCGCAGTGGAAGCATGAGCCCTGTGGGCCGCACCAAAAGCATCGTTGACATAAACATCGGCCAGGCTGGCCAGCGCTCGGGCGAATTCCGGGTCGTTTTCCTTCTCCCCGGGGTTGAAACGCACGTTCTCCAACATCAATACATCGCCGGCCTTGAGCTCATTCACAGCCTTTATAACCTCGTCGGTAACGGTCCTGTCCACCTTCCTCACCGGCCTATTCAGCAATCTCGAAAGCGCTCGGGCGACTGGGTCCAGACGAAATCTCTCATCAAAATTCTTCGGCCTCCCCAGGTGAGATATCAAAATAACCTTCGCTCCGTCCCCACAAAGATAATCGATGGTGGGCAAAGTAGCTCTGATGCGAGTATCGTCGGCGACCTCCCCCATTTCATCGAGAGGAACGTTGAAATCGACCCGCACCAAGACACGCTTACCTCTAACATCTATGTCTCTTATTGTTTTCTTATTAAACAGCCTTTGCACCCCCAGTTGTAGTTAGTGTAGTAATGTAGCAATGTAGCCGATGGCTCGCTCACTTCGTTCGCTCAATAGCCGATGGCTCGGCCTTGCGGCCTCGATAGCATATAGCTCGTTCGCTTTGCTCACTCGATAGCATATAGCTCGCTCACTGCGTTCGCTCGATAGCTAATAGCCTTAACTATCTGCCATCTGCCATCTGCCATCTGCCATAAGCCATTTGCTATTCCGCGATGTACTTGATCAGATCCACAACCCTGCAGGAGTAGCCCCATTCATTGTCATACCAGGCAACCACCTTGACCATATTGTTATTGGCCATCGTCGATGGACCATCGAAGATTGCGGAGTAAGAGTTGCCGATCACGTCGACAGAGACTATCGGGTCCTCAGAGTAGGCCAGAATGCCCTCAAATCTATCCTTATCGGCGGCGTTCTTAAAGGCCTCGTTGACCTCCTCTACCGTTACCTCCCTCCCGAGATCGGCCACCAGATCAACGACCGAGCCATCGGGGACGGGAATGCGCATGGCAACGCCGTCCATCTTTCCCTGGAGCTCTGGTATGACCAGACCTATGGCCCTGGCAGCACCGGTAGTCGTGGGGATGATGGACAGAGCCGCCGCCCGAGCCCGCCTCAAATCCTCATGGGGAAGATCAAGGATGCGCTGGTCATTGGTATAAGCGTGGATGGTGGTCATAAACCCTCTGGCTATTCCGAAATTGTCCACCAGAACCTTTGTCACTGGGGCCAGACAATTGGTGGTACAAGATGCATTGGAGATTATGTTGTGCTCCTTGGGGCTGTATTTCTCCTCGTTCACACCGAGAACGATTGTGATATCGGGATTCTTGGCTGGAGCGCTGATGATCACCTTTTTGGCCCCCGCCTCAAGATGTTTGCCCGCATCTTCCCTCCGCGTAAATCTTCCCGTCGATTCCACCACGATATCAACCCCGAGATCCTTCCAGGGAAGAGCACCCGGATCCTTCTGCGCCAAAACCTTGACCTCTTTACCCTCCACGACCATTGCATTATCAGTCGCCACGATTTCAGCATCGAGAACACCATAGATTGAATCGTACCGCAACAAATAGGCGAGCGTTTTCGCGTCGGTCAGATCGTTCACCGCCACGAATTCAACTTCCTCGTCGTCGAATCCGGCTCGAAAAACATTCCTTCCGATCCTTCCAAAACCATTGATTCCCACTTTGACGGCCATAATCCTCCCTCCTTGTCCTTGGTGCCTGGCACCCAGTTCCCGGTTCTCCTTTAGCTTAGAGCTCGGAGCTTAGAGCATCTTTCGTTATTCGGAATTCGTTACTCGTTATTGGTAATTCGTTATTAGGAAAGGGTTCAAGGATTCGAGGGGTCAAGGATTCGAGGGGTCAAGGATTCTAGGGTTCTAGTGTTTTATTTTCTAGGATTTTCACTTGACCCTTGATTCCTGGAATCCCGTATAGGGACGTTGTCCCCACGGGACTTTACGTCCTTGAACCCCAAAGTTCTCTTTGCACTTCATCTCGCTTTAGTTGTTCTACTCACTATTTTTGGAGAAGAATCAGAATTAAAAACTAAAAATGGAAAATGATTTAAGGATTTAAAGACGCTCTTCATTTTCATTTTTCATCCTTCATTCTTGCCGTCTTGTCAACCGCTACCTACTTAACTGTCCGATAAGCTCTTAACCTGTACACCTCGCCCCTCGTCTTTCGCCCTTCGTCTCTGGCCTCTGGCCCCTGGTCTCTGGTACCTGGTTCTTCGCCCTTCGTCCTTCGCCCTTCGTCCTTCGCCCTTCGTCCTTCGTCCTTCGCCCTTCGTCCTTCGCCCTTCGTCCCTTGACCCTTGACTGTTTTTCATCCCTGGTGCCTGGCAACTGACGCTTCTACCCCACTTTTCTCCTAAGGTTATCAGCCAATCGACTGAGACGCCTCATTCGGTGGTTAACGGCCGATTTGCTCAGCGGGGGATCGCGCATCTCTCCCAGATCCCTTAAATTAGCATAAGGGGCCTGAAGTCGCATCTCCGCGATTTCCTGCAGAGCCTGTGGTAGCCGGCCTAGACCCACTTCCTCCTCCATCAAAGTTATGTCGCGTAATTGTGAAAGGGCCGCCTCAACCGTCTTGCCAAGATTGGCCGTATCGCAATTGACCAGGCGATTGACACGGTTCCTCAGTTCCTTTAAAACTCTGACATCCTCCAGCTTAAGAAGTGAGGAATAGGCTCCCACCAGGGCCAAAAATCGCACGATCTGTTCACCCTCCCTGAGGTAGACCACGTAACTTCCCCGGCGAGGGACAAGTTGAGCGGTCAAGTTAAACCGCTTCATTAATTCGCGTAAATCGAAGGCCAACTGGGCGTTATTCGTCGTCAACTCCAGCTGGTATTCCTTTCTGGGATCTCCAACAAACCCGCCCCCCAAAAAAGCCCCCCTAAGATAGGCCAGGGCACAGCAAGCCTTCCTCACCAACCTGGGGGGAACATCATACCTTATATTCATAGCATCATCTAGAACACCCAGTTCATTGAGGAATTGCCCGAGGGAAGGTTGATTGGGAATAAAAACGATGTAGTTGTTCGCCTTTTGCAATGGAGAGCGTTCGACCTCGACTTGAGTTTCGATTTGAAACAAGTCGGAGGTGAGCTTGAGCACCCTCCTGGCCACAGCCGCATTCTCCGTCAGCGTATGAAGAGCATAGGACCCCTTGCCCTGAATATGAAAGACACCGTCCATCCTCACTATGGCCGAAAGCTCCGCCAATTGACAACACTTCTTCCCGGGCTGGACCCTAGCCAGCTCGTTTTTAACGGAAGTTGAAAAAGATGGCATTACGATATCTCCTCTCAAGCCGGCAAAACACTTCTCTTAACATCCCGATGCCTGACGACGACGTTGTAACCTTTCTCCCCTAAAAATTTCTCTATCTCATTAGCCAAAACGACCGACCTGTGCGTTCCCCCGGTGCAACCAAGGGCGATGGTCAAATGGGTCTTTCCCTCGGAGATATAATAAGGGAGAAGAAAAGCAAGGAGATCACGAAATTTCCTCAGAAAAGCTTGAGTCTCTTTCCTCTTCAAAACAAAATCCCGTACTCTCTCGTCCTCGCCACTATAAGCGCGTAGCTCCTCGATGTAGTGAGGATTCGGTAAAAAGCGGACGTCCATTACTAAATCCGCATCCAGAGGCACACCATATTTGTAGCCAAAGGAGATCACCGTGGTCAAGATGGCCTTCCTCTTTTGTCTTCCCAGAAAAGAAGAGCGAATTTTATCCCGCAATTCATAAGCTTCAAGATTGGTCGTATCGATGATCATATCCGCCCGACCCCTAAAGCTTTCTAAAAGCTGACGTTCTTTATGAATACCCCCTATGAGCTCCCCTCCCTCGGCTAGAGGGTGTCGGCGGCGGGTCTCCTTAAAACGCTTAACCAACTCTTCATCGGACGCCTCCAAAAACAAGATCTGGTAACCGATGTCTCTACTCTTCAGCTCCCTCAAGGCCTCGAAAAGAGCATCGAAGAACTCCCCCCCTCTGACATCGCACACCAAAGCAACCTTTCCTATCCTGCTACCCGGCAAAGAGCACAACTCAGCAAGCTTGGGAATGAACGTGGAGGGCAGATTATCTATGCAGAAATATCCCATATCCTCAAAACACCTGACGGCTTCCGTCTTCCCGGCCCCGGAGAGACCAGTTATGATAGTGAACTCCAATTTTTCAATCCAACCCCCTTTTACCCCGCCGTTGGCAGGGCACCGTGAGCACATTCTCCCCTTCAACCAGCTCCTCATCCTCTCCCAATGATCAGGGAGGAAAGAAAAGTACTAACTACACTTATGAGAAGGGAGGCAACCAGAGCTGCTATAAAACCGGCGATCTTGAATCCGGGAACGATCACCGATACCAACCATAGCATCAAAGCATTAACGATGAAGGTGAACAAACCCAATGTGAGAACATTGGCGGGAATGGTCAGTACCAAAACAACTGGTCGAATGGAGGCATTCACCACCGCCAATACAAGAGCGGCTATAAGAGCTGTGACGAAGTTATCGACCACGATCAAACCGGGAAACCAGTAGGCTATAAGGAAGATCACCAGTGCACAAATCAACAATCGCAGCAAAAATTTCACTTTACCACTCCCGACATCGAGTCACAACCGCTAGAGGAGATCAAACTGAACCCTCCGCACTCGACTCCCTCCAAAGCGAGAAGCCTCTCTTTCCAGAGCGATCTGGCGCTAAATCCTCCCAGTGATCCATCTCCTCTAATCACCCTATGGCAGGGAATGACTACTGGAATGGGATTTCTGCCCAGAGCACTTCCAACTGCCCGACAGGCTCTTGGTCTGCCAATCGCTTTGGCCAACCATCCATAGCTTCTGGTCTCACCATAGGGGATGGTTCGAGTAGCCAGGTATACCTTCCTCTCGAAGAGAGAAAAATCCGACAAATCTAATGATTCGCCGAATCCAACTGGTTTCCCTTCAAAATAAAGACTCAATAGGTCCCCGAAGCGATTTAAATCTTCATCATAATGAGCCCCAGGAAACTTTCCGAGAACAAAGGCCTTACACTCTCCACAATCATCCCGAGGAAGGACAAGCCCCGCAAGGCCCCGTTCAGTGAAGACAAAGGCACCTATCCCATAAGAGGTTTCGTAGTAACCAAATCTATAAGACAACTCGCTTCCTCTCTCCCCGAAAATACTCAAAGATTCGCTGGGCGAGCGTGGAAGGAAGTCCCGGCACCGCCTCCAGCTCCTCCAGAGAAGCCCTGGTTAGATTATCGACCGCGCCAAAGTAATCCATCAACAGCTTCTTGCGTCTCTCCCCCACCCCCGGTATATCATCGAGGACGGATTTCACCATCTTTTTCTCCCTCAGACCACGGTGATAGGCGATGGCAAAGCGATGGGCCTCGTCCCTGATCCTTCGGACCAGGTTCAGGGCGTGAGAAAAAGCGGGCAAAGTCAGTGGCTCGGAAATGTCCGGAAGATAAATCTTCTCCTCCCCCTTGGCCAAGGCAGCCAGGGGAATGCTCTCGATCTTGAGCTCACTTAGAGCGCCAATGGCCGCAGAGAGCTGGGGCTTGCCCCCATCGACGATCACGAGGTCTGGCTGCAGGCCGAATTTGCTCCCGGGCTGACCCCGCTCCTCTAAAAATCGGGCAAACCTTCTCTTCAAAACCTCTCCCATCATCGCAAAATCATCCTGTCCCCTCACCCACTTTATCCTGAACCGCCGGTAGTCCTCGCTCTTGGGTTTGCCATTCTCGAAGACTATCATCGAACCAACCGACTCCGCGCCTCTGATGGTGGAGACATCAAAACACTCTATCCTGTAGGGCAGCGAGGGAAGGCCGATCTCCTCCTTCAGCTCAGCCAGGGCCTTCGAGGCCCTCTCGCGTTCAACCCGCCTCTTCACCTTGAGCAGTTCAAAGGTGTGGCGGGCGTTCTCCCGGGCCAACTCGACCAACCTCCTCTTCTCTCCCCTCCTGGGAACCCTGATCTCAACCCTTTTACCTCGCCTTTGACTAAGCCAACTCTCGATGAGTTTCCTATCCCCTATCTCCCTCTCCGAAAGAATCAGGTGCGGAATCAGAGTCACCCTGAGGTAAAACTGCTTAACAAAGGAGGAAAGTAACTCGTCCTCATCCGCCCCTTTCCTCTCCAGGATGAAGCTCTCGCTACCGAGCATCTTTCCTCCCCGAACAAAAAATACCTCCACGCAGGCCATCTCCTCTCCGAGCACCAGAGCAATCACATCCAGATCCTCCAAAGAGGGAAGCATCATCTTCTGCCTCTCCAAGACATGGCGAGCGGCCTGGATCCTGTTCCTCAAACGGGCGGCCTTCTCGAATTCAAGCTTCTCGACGGCCTCCCTCATCTCCTCCTCGAGCTTTTCTACTATCTTCTCTTGCTTTCCCTCTAGAAAAAGACAGACTTGCTCGATCATCTCTCGGTACTCCTGGGGTGAGACCTTACCAACGCATGGACCGAGGCATCTCTTTATATGATAGTCCAGGCAGGGTGAGCCACTCGCTCTCGCCCGTGCCATCTTCGAATCGGAGCAGGTGCGGAGGGGAAAGACCCGCCTCAAGGTATCGAGGGTCTCCCTTACGGCGTGGGCCTTCGTGTAGGGACCAAAATAGCGAGCCCCCTTGATGTTCAACTTTCGAGTGACCAGCACTCTGGGAAACTCTTCCTCCAAAACTATCGCCAGAGAGGGGTAACTTTTATCGTCTCTCAGATCCACATTAAAATCGGGGCAGTGTTTCTTGATCAAATTACACTCCAGGATGAGGGCTTCTACCTCGCTATCGGTGACATAGAAATCGAAATCGGCGATCCTCTCGACCATGGCGCGTATTTTGGGGGAAAGCCCCACCGTCGTAGGGGCCCGAAAATAAGAGCGGATCCTCTTCTTAAGAGAACGGGCCTTCCCAACGTAAAGAACGTTGCCCCGCTCATCTTTGAAAATGTAAGCCCCGGGTCTATCCGGCACCATCTTGAGCTGTTCGGCGATCGCCTTCTTGGTCACCGTCATTTTTCTTCCCGACCCTTAATGGTGGAAAAATATTGAACCAGAAATAGCATGGGAAAGAAGGCTATCCATATTCCAAGAAAGAGAAGGGAGCTCCCCCTGGGCACAACGATCGAGTAGCCGATTAATCCCATAACAAGCCAAAAAAGAAAAATATCCAAAAACAGTTGCCCCACGTTGGCATAACGGCGAAAAAGAAGACCATCTCGACTGAACAAGCTCTTGAATCCCCCTTCAGGCAATCTACTCACAATACACCGTCTGAACCACAAACCAAAGTAGTAAGAGAGGGCACAGACCACAGCGAGGACGAGCACCCCCAACAGAAAAAGTACGTTCGGTGAAAGCAAGAGCATTTAACCTCCTTCGACTCCAGCCACTTTCGCGACTTGAGGGGCCAAAACTCGTTTCAGAAACTGACCAGTGTAAGAGGCCGGGTCATCCGCCACCTCTTCGGGGGCACCGGTAACCACAATGTAGCCCCCCTCCTCTCCACCCTCCGGTCCCAAATCGATGATATGGTCGGCTGTCTTGATTACATCCAGATTATGCTCGATGACGAGCACGGTGTTACCCTGGCCCACCAGACGATTCAGAACGTTGAGCAGCTTCTCGATGTCAGCGAAGTGCAAACCGGTCGTGGGTTCATCAAGTATATAGAATGTCCTGCCGGTGGCCCTCTTGGATAACTCGGCGGCCAGCTTCACTCTCTGAGCCTCGCCACCAGAGAGGGTGGGGGCCGGCTGGCCGAGTTTGATGTAGCCCAGACCAACGTCGTAGAGCGTCTGAAGACGTCTCCTTATTTTGGGTATGTTCTCAAAAAACCGCAGGGCCTCTTCAACTGACATATCAAGCACATCAGCTATGGATTTGCCCTTGAATTTTATCTCGAGCGTCTCCCGATTGTAACGCTTGCCTTTGCAAACCTCACAGGGGATATAGATGTCGGGAAGGAAGTGCATCTCTATCTTTATGGTCCCGTCACCCCGACAGGCATCGCACCTTCCACCACTAACATTGAAGCTGAAGCGACCGGCTTTATAACCCCGCACGCGAGCCTCGGGGACCTGGGCAAAGACCGCTCGAATGTCATCAAAGACCTTCGCATAAGTGGCCGGATTCGACCTGGGGGTCCTGCCGATGGGGGATTGATCGATATTTATGACCTTATCGATGTATTCCAGTCCCTCTATTGCATCGTGATCACCCGGGTATTCCCTCGACTTATAAAGCTTCGAGGCCAGGGCCCTGTAAAGAATGTCAGCCACTAAGGAACTCTTCCCGGAACCAGAGACCCCAGTCACACAGATGAAGAGCCCGAGAGGAATGGGAACATCGATATTCTTGAGATTGTGCTCCCTAGCTCCCCTCACAATCAGATACTCCCCCCGTGAGCGGCGGCGAGATTCAGGGACTTCTATCCTTCTCTCACCGCTGAGATACCTACCCGTCACCGAACGCGGGTGGTCGATAATATCACCGAGCGTGCCCGTGACCACGATCTCTCCACCGTGCTCCCCCGCCCCCGGACCGATGTCCACAATGAAATCAGCACTTCTTATGGTCGCCTCATCATGCTCGACCACGATGAGAGTGTTGCCCATATTCCTCAAGCGCCTGAGGGTATCGAGGAGACGCCTATTATCCCTCTGGTGAAGACCGATGCTCGGCTCGTCCAGAATATAAAGGACACCGACCAGCCCCGAACCAATCTGAGTGGCCAACCTTATCCTTTGAGCCTCCCCTCCGGCGAGGGTAGCCGCCGCTCTTTCCAGGGTGAGATAGTCCAGGCCAACATCAACCAAAAATCTCAGGCGTTCCTTTATCTCCCTCAAAATGCGGCGACCAATGAGCATCTGTCTCCCATCGAGTTTGAGCTCGTCCAAAAACTGACGGGCTCTCTTCGCCGACATCTGACAGAACTCATAAATGTTGAGACCACCCAACGTTACAGCCAGGCTCTGGGGTTTCAAGCGCGATCCGCCACAGGCGGGACAGGGTCTCACACGCATGTACTGCTCAATTTTCTCCCTAGCATAGTCCGACTCCGTCTCCCTATACCGCCGGGCGAGGTTGGGAATCACCCCCTCAAAGGTCGTGTAATAAGCTCGCATTCGACCAGTCAAGCTCCTGTAACGAATGTATACTCTCTCATCCCCCGTTCCGTAGAGAAGAACATTCTGCTGCCAATCCTCCAGATCCCTGAAGGGAGTGCCCATATCGATTCCAAACTGTTCGGACACAGCCTGGATCATCCGGTGATAAAAATTAACCCGCGTGTGATAGAAAGGAGCTATAGCCCCCTCACGCAAGGTGAGATCCAGATTGGGGACGACGAGATCGGGATCGGGCTCCATCTTGCTGCCCAAGCCACCACAAGTGGGACAGGCTCCATAGGGACTATTAAAGGAAAACATCCGGGGGGAGAGCTCCTCAAAACTTACCCCACAGTCGATGCAGGCAAAATGAGTGCTGAAGTTAATGCGCTCACCACCTATGACCTCAACGGCCACAATCCCTTCCCCGAGATCCAGGGCGATCTCGATGGAATCGGCCAGGCGACGTTCGACCCCCTCTTTCATTACCAATCTATCGACCACTACATCAATGTTGTGCCTAACATCCCTATCCAGCTTGATCTCCTCATCCAAACCATAAACCTTCCCATTCACCTGAACGCGGACGTACCCATCTTTTCTCAACCTTTCAAAGAGCTCACGATACTCGCCTTTCCTTCCCCTCACCACAGGCGCCAGAATCTGGAACCTGGTCCCCATGGGCAACTTAAGAACTTGATCTATTACCCGCTGAGAGGATTGCTGGGTTATCTCCCTCCCGCAGTTGGGACAGTGAGGGATGCCGATCCTTGCGTAAAGCAGGCGGAGGTAGTCGTAGATCTCCGTTGTGGTTCCCACGGTCGAGCGGGGATTCTTGGTGGTGGATTTCTGATCGATGCAGACGGCGGGCGAAAGCCCCTCAATGTGATCGACGTCGGGTTTTCCCATCTGTCCCAGAAACTGCCGGGCATAAGCGGACAGAGATTCAACATACCTCCTTTGACCCTCAGCATAGATGGTATCAATGGCCAGGGAAGACTTACCCGAACCGGATATTCCTGTCATCACAATCAATTTGTCCCTAGGAAGCTCGAGATTGATGTTCTTGAGATTGTGCTCCCGGGCCCCCCGAATGACTATCCTGTCATCTAACATTCTCTACCTCACCAAAAATTCGAGACCCAAAAATGATTATAACATAGTTCAACAGGCTATTTACGCTGATCCGTTTGACCCTTCCCTCGTCAGGTGGTATATATAAGAGAATATTACTCAAAGAGGTGAAAATGTTAACCGCCGCTTCGCTTGACATCAATACTCTTATAACTTTACTGGGGCTAGCCATTGTGGTTGGCTTTTTTGGAGGGAGATTCGGCAGAAAATTTTTTAAAGCTCCACAGGTTGTAGGCTTCATCATCATCGG
The DNA here is from genome assembly GCA_030019215.1 of Actinomycetota bacterium. Classification (GTDB taxonomy): domain Bacteria; phylum Actinomycetota; class Aquicultoria; order Subteraquimicrobiales; family UBA9087; genus UBA9087. Next base: position 15,801 of record JASEEZ010000018.1, on the reverse strand, counting down.
TCTTCTACTCGGTGAATCATTCCTGGGATTCTTCAGCGAGCAAGCGTTAAATAGGCTCGATTTGATAAGCTGGTTTGCTCTGGCCCTCATCGGTTTCGCGATAGGCGGGGAGATGTCCATTGCGGTCTTCAAGAGACTTGGAAAAAGCATCTTCACCATCACAATACTGGAAAGCTTCGGGGCTTTTCTTGCCGTAACTGTCGCCATCTATATCTTCACACAACGGCTTCCGGTCGCTCTTCTCTTTGGCGCATTGGCGTCCGCCACCGCTCCGGCGGCTACGGTCGATGTCTTACGCGAGTACGAATCATCGGGTCCTCTTACAACTACCCTCTATGCGGTGGTGGGCTTGGATGATGCAACAGCGATTATAATCTATGCCTTTGCAACCATGATGATAAAGGGTCTTCTCGTTAGGGAAAGCATGCCACCGGCCCTTTCCCTTCTAGAAGCCCCTCTCCTTGAGATAGGGCGCTCCCTGTTTATAGGAATTATGATAGGAGTTTTGCTATCTTTCGTAATCAAGAGAGTTCACGACCGCGAGGCCCTGATGATATTGGGCATTGGCTCAATAGTTTTATGCACGGGTCTTGCCTTAACGTTCCACTCCTCGCTTATTCTTTCAAATATGGCCCTGGGTGCTACAGTTATAAACCTTACAAAAAGAACCGAAGTATTTGATGTAGTTCAAAGAATCACCCCGCCAGTATTCGTTCTATTTTTCATCCTCGTGGGCGCGAGGCTTCAGACTAGTTTGCTGGCTAAGCTCGGGCTCATAGGACTAGCCTATATAATCAACAGAGTAGCGGGAAAAAGCATCGGCACCTGGTTCGGCGGTCGCATATCAAACGCCCCAGAAACCGTTAGAAAATACCTCGGTTTTTGCCTTCTGTCTCAAGCGGGTGTAGCAATCGGTTTATCGATGCAAGCCCTGCGCGATTTTCAAGCTTACGGTGCAGCAGGGAGAGAGCTAGGTCTTTTAGCAATAAACGTAATCGCCGGCACGACTCTCATCTTTCAAATTTTGGGACCTCCCTTCACCAAATGGGCCATCTTTAAGGCAGATGAAGTTCCCGAGGAAAAGAGATGATTGAAATAAACAGACTACCTCGCATTAAAGTGAAGCAAATTATGACGAAAAGGGTTGTTGAAAATCTTTAGATCGGAGCGCCTCCAAAGTCTCTTTGCAAGCCACGTTAAAGACGTAATGGTTTCCCCGGTCGTCACGATAACCCCAGAATATTCTCTGGGCGAAACCCTGGATGTCATGTTCGAGCACGCATTGAGGCTTCTGCCAGTAGTTAAGGAAGGTAAATTGGTTGGTATAGTGACGAAAAGAGATATTGTTACCAGTCTTCTTGCCCCGGAGCCAGAAGGAAAATCGCGGCCAGAGTCCTCGCCAATTTAACCGGAAAAGTGTTCTTCAGGAAGAAGTGAGTTCTTCTCTTAGCTCCACGATCTCATCACGCAATCTGGCCGCCTCCTCAAACTTCAGCTCCTCGGCGGCGGTTCTCATCTCCTCTTCCAAAACCTGAATCAAGCGGCGTAATTCATCTCGGGGCATTCGCAAAATCTCCCCGGTCAACCTCCGCCTGGTTTGATATAAAGCTCGCGATTCAGCGGCTTGAGCAGCTTGAATGATATCGGTTACGGCCTTGCGAATGGTCTGCGGCTCTATGCCATGCTCTTTGTTGAACTCAATTTGCATTCTCCGCCGCCGGTTGGTCTCGCTTAAAGCTCGCTTCATGGACTCCGTGACCTCACTGGCGTAAAGAACGACCTGGCCACCGACGTTTCGGGCCGCCCGGCCGATGGTTTGAATGAGCGATCTCTCGCTTCTCAAGAAACCCTCCTTGTCTGCATCGAGGATTGCGACCAGAGATACCTCGGGTAAGTCGAGACCCTCCCTAAGGAGGTTTATCCCGACCAGCACGTCGAACTCGCCGAGTCTCAAATCCGTCAATATCTTAATTCGCTCCAGTGTTTCCACATCCGCGTGCATATATCTCGCTTTGATACCGTTCTCCACAAGATAGTCGGTCAGATTTTCGGCCATCCTCTTGGTTAAGGTAGTGACCAATATCCTTTCATCTCTGGTGACTCTCCTTTTAATCTCGCTCACCAAATCATCAATTTGACCTTCGGAGGGACGAACAATCACCTCTGGATCAACCAGCCCCGTGGGACGGATGATCTGCTCAACAACCTGATTACTGACAGAGAGCTCGTATTCAGCAGGCGTGGCACTCACAAAGACGATCCGCGGCACCTTTTTGATGAACTCATCGAAGGTCAGAGGGCGATTATCGAAAGCAGAGGGCAATCTGAAACCGTAATCAACCAGGGCTTCCTTCCGTGATCTGTCTCCCTCGTGCATGCCGTGAATCTGAGGCACGGTGATATGAGACTCGTCTATAAAGACGAGATAATCATCGGGGAAGTAATCTAGGAGAGTATCGGGTGGCTCACCGGGTGTCTTGCCCGAAAAATGCCTCGAATAATTCTCTATTCCGGCACAGTAACCAACCTCTCTGATCATCTCCAGATCGTATCTGGTGCGCGCCCGGAGCCTCTGGGCTTCCAGCAGCTTCCTCTCGGCCTCAAGCTCCCTCAATCGCCACTGGAGTTCCTTTTCGATGGAGACAATCGCCCTGTCCCGCTTATCCTCGATGGTCACAAAGTGAGTAGCGGGATAGATCGCGATCTTCTCGTGCTCGCGTACTACCTCCCCCACCAGAGAATCTATCTCCAGAATCCGTTCCACGGTATCGCCGAACATCTCAATTCTTAATGCCCTATCCTCGTAGGCTGGGAAGATCTCTACAACGTCGCCCCTGACACGAAATCTCCCCCGAGAGAAATCCATGTCGTTTCTCTGGTACTTGACGGACACGAGCTTTCTCAAAATCTCATCACGCTCGTAATCCTTTCCCGCTTCAAGGAGGACCACCCTGGCTAAGTAATCCTGCGGCGAGCCAAGATTATAGATGCAGGAAACGCTGGCAACGATGATGGCATCCCTTCGGGAGAGAAGAGCAGACGTGGCAGCATGTCGCAACCGGTCGATCTCATCATTTATGGAAGCGTCCTTCTCGATGTAGAGGTCCATTTGGGGCAGATAGGCCTCAGGTTGATAGTAGTCGTAATAGCTCACAAAATATTCGACGGCACTCTCGGGGAAAAACTCTCTGAATTCGCCACAAAGTTGGGCAGCCAGTGTCTTATTGGGCGCGATAACCAGGGTTGGTTTTTGGACACCCTCGATGACTTTGGCCATCGTGAAGGTCTTACCGCTCCCCGTCACCCCGAGAAGAGTCTGATAAGGATAGTCTCTCTTGACTCCCTTGATCAACTGCCTTATTGCCCTGGGCTGATCCCCCTTGGGCTCAAAAGGGGCACAAGCCTTAAAGTTTGCCATTTAAATCACCAATTCAATCAGTCGCCAGCTTCCAGCCACTAAAATTAAGAATTCAGAGGCAAGAAATTCAAAGCTCTAAGCACCAAATTCTAAACAAGCACAAAGTTCAAAATACAAAATTCAAAACAACATTTGGAAAATTAGGGTTTTGGATTTGTTTAAGATTTAGAGATTAGGATTTTGAATTTAAAGACTTTCTTCACCCTTCATTCTCAGCTATCTGCCACCAGCCATCAGCTATCTGCCATTAGCTATCAGCCAACTATTTTCTTCCACAAACCATCCACTTTTCTCTCTAATGCCTCCAGTGTTCCATCGTTCTCAATCACATAGTCGGCATATCTCAAGCGCTCCTCCTGAGGTATCTGCGCCGAGATTCTCGACTTCGCCTCACACATCGAGAGACTCTTCTTCTTTAAACGCTCTAGTTGAGCTTCCTCGCTCACGGTCACCACAACAACCAAGTCGACTAGTGAAAGCAAATCGGTCTCGACCAGAAGGGGTACGTCCAACACGACCACGCCATCGCAGAGACTCTCCTTCAGCTCCTCCACCCGTTCCTTGACCATCCCTATTACTGGGGGATGAACGATCTCATTTAGAACCTTGAGCTTCTGTGGGTCGGAGAAGACCACCTTCGCCAGCTTTCTTCGATCGATGCCCCCATCGGCTCGGAGAATATCCCCACCGAAACGAGCGACTATCCGGTGGTGCACCTCAGGTTCGAGAACGACTTGTTGGGCAATCTCATCGGCATCGATCACCGCCGCCCCCCATTTGGCCAGAAACCCGGCGACAGTGCTCTTGCCAACAGCAATTCCCCCAGTGACACCGACTATTTTCATCTTCACCTTCCTTTAACGGGCCCAATTTAAGTTTACCACAGAGCAAAGAGGTCAAATAAACAAAGGCCCCGCAATTTGCGAGGCCTGAGAGTCGTTTATTCGGGGGCGCTGCTTACGTCTTCTTCTTCCTCCCCCGGGTCTTTTTCATCTCTTCCAATACCGCCTCCAGAGAGGTCGGTTCGGGGAGAATCTCTTTCTCTGATTCCTCCTCTATCGCTTCCTCCGAGGCCTCTTTTAGCTCCATCACCTTCTCCTCGGCTTCCTCTACCTTAACTGCAACTTCCTTCTCTTCCGCCTTTTCTTTTGCTTTTGCTTTTGCTTTCGCCTTTTCTTTCGTTTCTACCTTTTCTTCTACTTTTTCCTCTGGTTTCTCTTCTGGTTTTTTTTCTAGTTCTTTTTTCTCCTCTGCCTTTCTGAGAGTAAGATTCACCCTCCTTCGATCCAGATCTATATCGATGATCCTGGCCTCCACCTCTTCACCAACTCTTACCACCTCTTCAGGCGATTCAACCCGCTCATCACTCAGTTCAGAAACATGCATTAAGCCCTCGACCCCCTCACCAATTTCCACGAAGGCGCCGAACGAGACAAGTTTGCTTACAGACCCTTTAATGACGTCACCCACGGAATATTTGCTTACCTGCTCTCGCCATGGATCCTCCTGAGTTTGCCTAAGACCCAGGGAAACCCGCTCCCGTTCCATATCGACGTCCAAAACTTGCACCTTGACTTCATCGCCCACGGTGACGACCTCAGAGGGATGATTGATACGGGTCCATGAGAGCTCCGAGATGTGAATGAGCCCATCGACCCCTCCCAAATCAACGAAGGCCCCAAAATCCACTATGCTGGAGATCTTTCCCGTGAGTATCTGTCCTTTTTCCAACCTGGCCAGAATCTCCCTACGTTCCTCCCTATGTTTTTCCTCCAGAATCGCTCTGCGGGAGAGAACCACATTATTTCGACTCCTGTTTATCTCGATTATCTTGCATTCCAAATCCTGACCAACGTAATCGCCCAGATCCTTGACGCGGCGGAGCTCCACGAGAGAGGCAGGCAAAAATCCCCTCAGGCCAATGTTCAAAATCAACCCGCCCTTGACGACCTCGATAACCTTTCCCTTTACAGTGCCACCTTCCTCGCGTATCCGCTCGATCTCATCCCAGGCCCTCTCGTACTCGGCTCGCTTTTTGGAGAGAATCAGTCTTCCCTCCTTATCCTCCTTCTGTAACACCAAAGCTTCGATCTCATCGCCGACGGAGACAACCTCAAATGGATCCACGTTCGTCTTTACGGAAAGCTCCCGAACGGGGATGGCCCCCTCCGATTTGTAGCCGATATCTACCAAAACTTCATCCCTATCGACTCTGACGACCGTCCCCGAAACTATATCTCCCTCGTCGAAGATTTTTATCGTCCGCTCGTAGTCTGGGACTAACCTGCCCTCCTCGTCCAATTTCATGTAGTCTTTGACTTCTTCCTTTTCGCTTCTTCCCATTATTTTTTTATCCCTCCAGCTTTATTTTCTCCACCAGTTTACCACAAAAACCAGCCCAAGTCTTTCCGCAAAAACTCAACAATCCAACCTACAGAGTTTTTCCCCACCTAGGACCGCTGGTAATATCCACTTTCAACCCTGCCTTTAGGGGATAGGCACCTTCCATAACCTCCCTTATCAGAATGGTGGAAACCTTCTTTCCCGACGAGGGAACCTCAAACAGAAGCTCGTCGTGAACCTGTAAAATCATCTTCGTCTCAAGCCTACGCTTGCCGAGTTCCCGATCCAGAGCTATCATAGCCACCTTGATGATATCAGCAGCGCTCCCCTGTATACAGGCATTGATGGCCAATCTCTCCCCCAAATTTCTGATCCTGTAGTTGCTGCTCTTAAGCTCCGGGATGTAGCGACGCCGACCAAAAATGGTGGCAACAAAACCATCCCGGTAGGCCCCGGCCACTACCTTATCGACGAACTTTCTGACATCGGGATAGCGCTTAAAATACTTATCGATATAAAGCTTCGCATCTTCCTTGGATATCCCCAGCTGCTCGGAGAGACCATAAGAACTGATGCCATACACAATCCCGAAGTTCACAGCCTTAGCTGCCCTCCTCATCCCGGGATCGACATCCTTGGGCTCCACTCCAAAAACCTCACAAGCCGTGGCTTGATGAATATCCCTATCCTCTCTAAAGGCTCTCAAAAGATTTTCATCTTGAGATAAATGGGCAAGGATTCTCAATTCAATCTGAGAATAGTCGGCCATCAGGAACTCGTCGGTGGATCTGGACGGCACAAAAGCCTCCCTTATCCTCCTGCCCAGTTCAGTGCGGATTGGAATATTTTGCAGATTGGGATTGCTACTGGAGAGCCTCCCCGTGGCGGTTCCGGTCTGATTGAAAGAGGTGTGGACTCTGGCCGTTTGAGGATTAATCAACTTCGGCAAGGCATCAATATAGGTCGATTTTAACTTGGATAGCTCCCGATACCGTAGAATCCTCTCGATGATGGGATGCTCATCCACCAGCTTGATCAAGACAGAAAAATCTGTGGAATAGCCGGTCTTCGTTCTCTTACCCACCTCTAATCTCAATTTCTCGAACAAAACCTTTCCCAACTGCTGTGGAGAGTTTATATTGAACTCCTCTCCAGCCAGATTGTATATCTCTTTCTCAAGCGTTCTTAAAACGTCGTCTACCTCTGAGGAAAGAACCTCGAGAACCTCCGCGTCGATGCCCACCCCCTCCCACTCCATCCTGGCAAGAACAGGAATAAGCGGCACCTCGATCTCCTTGAAGAGTTTCAGGAGCCCCCTCCGCTCAAGCTCCGCTTTCAATATGGATTGAAGCTTCAGGGTAGCCAGAGCTCTCTGGCAAGTATTCTGGGTCCCATCGCCGGAAATCTTCGCCCTCAGATATTCTCGACATAGGTTCTCCAAAGGATAGTCGCCTCTTCCGGGATCCAGGAGATAGGCAGCGATCATCGTATCAAAAGAAATCCCCCTTAAATCCAGACCCTCCTTCTTGAAGCAGAGTATCCCCATCTTGCCATCGTGGACCAATTTTGAAAGCCTCAACGACTCCAAATAGCCTTTAAGCCTGCTCAAAATGAGGGATCTTGAAAGCTCCCCCTCCGAGGCAAAGAGCTTATCCTGGATGACACCACCCTCATCGGCGAGGGGAATATAGTAAACCCGCACGGAGCCTCCCGTCTCAAGAGCAATGGCCAACCCCTCCAGATGCTGATCGACAGAGACACCACTGGAGCACACCTCCAGTGCCATCTCTAAACTTTGATTCAGCTTTTTCAGGAGATTCTCCAGATCTCGAAGGGAAAGGATGACCCCTGGCCTGATATCCAATGAAACCAGTTCTGTGTCCTTTTCAGAAAACTCTTCACCCAATAACCTTTCGAGGAGAGTGTTGAATTCGAGGCAAGAGAAAAGCTCGCGCACCCGGGTCTCATCCCACTTGCCCCAACGGTACTTCTTCAAATCGACCTCGGTGGGAACGTCAAAATCAAGGGTGGCCAGCTGCTTGCTCAACCTAGCCTGCTCCTTATGCTCAATTAAGGTCTCTCGCAACCTGTTTGGAAGTTCATCCACGTGGTCAAGTACCCCCTCTAGGCTTCCGAACTCTTGAATCAGCTTGGAGGCAGTCTTTTCCCCAATCCCCGGAACACCTGGAATGTTATCGGAGGCATCCCCTTTCAGGCCCAGCATGTCGGGCATCTTCTCAGGCGGGATACCATAGCGCTCCACAACCTTCCTCCGATCGTAGAGAACGATGTCGGATATACCTTTTCTTGTTGTCATTATCTTCACACTTGGTGAGATAAGCTGGAAAGCATCCCGATCACCGGTTACGACCACAGCCTCGTACCCCTCACTTTCAGCCTCCTTAGCAAGGGTAGCCAAAACATCGTCGGCCTCGAAGCCCTCAACCTCGAATATGGGAATGTTCAAAGCACAGAGAACATCCTTAACAAGGGGGAACTGACTCTTGAGTTCATCCGGGGTCTCGGGTCGATGGGCCTTATATTCCTCGTACTGGTTGACTCTAAGGGGCATACCCTTATCGAAGGCAACCACAACTACATCGGGCTTCTGTTCCCTCAAAAGTCTGATGAGCATACCGGTGAAACCATAGACAGCATTGGTTATCTGACCAGCCTTGGTGGCTAAAGTGGTGGGGAGAGCATAAAAGGCCCGGTAAACCAGGCTATTTCCGTCGATGAGAATTACTTTTTTCTTTCGCAAACCCTTCATTCCCTTGCAGCTCCTTTTAAATTGTACAGTCCCCAATAAAGTTTGACAAACCTCTCGCCCACCACAGTGTGCCTCGTGCCTGGTTTCTTGTTTCCCGCATTGTCGGATGTCGAATGACAGATGTCGCTATTGGTTATTTGGAATTCGTTATTAGAAATTAGTTGACAGTTAACACACCGGCTTAGAGCTCGGAGCTTAGAGCTTAGAGAAAAATCTTTTGTCTCTACGCTCTGTGCTCTGTGCTCACTCTCACTGCTCTCCGCTCTCTGCCTTCTGGCACCTGGTGGCTAGCGTCTATCTAAATCCTTTCCTCCAACCTCTGATTATGATTTAATAAAATTGACATCTTCTGAAGGGAGGGAATGAATGAAGCCTTTGCTTCAAGTGGCTCTGGACGTCATCGATGGGGAAAAGGCCCTATCGCTGGCACGGGAGGTCAAAGACTTCGTGGACATTTTGGAGGCCGGAACGCCTCTTATTAAGGCAGAGGGAATAGAAATCGTAAGTAAATTAAAGAAGCTGGCCCCCGAAAAAAAGGTGACCGCCGACTTAAAAACAGCAGACATAGGAGCGGTGGAGGCGGGTATGGCCTTCAGAGCCGGAGCGGACATTACCACCGTCCTGGCTTGTACTTATCCTTCAACCATCGAGGCCGCCATTCTCGAAGCAAAGATTCACGAAAAACAGGTCATGGTGGACCTGGTGGGCACCGTAAAGAAGTCGACAAAGGTACGGCAACTGAAGGGACTCGGGCCCGATTATTTCTGCGTGCATACGGGCATTGATGAGCAGCTCAAGGGAAAGACCCCTTTTCAAGATCTCAAGGAGATCGCAACCATAAAAAATATAACCCTGGCGGTGGCCGGGGGAATCAAACTGGAGAATCTGGACCAACTCGCCGATTTCCAGCCGGCGATCATCATCGTGGGCGCCGGAATAACCAAGAAGGACAACCCCCGAGAGGCCGCAAAGGCAATAAAGGAAAAAATCGACCGTCTCTGGCCAGACTAAAGAACCGCGGGGAAGAAATGTACTACCAAGAGCTTCTGGATAAAATCCACCACGTTACCACGCAGATAAGTTCGGAGGATTTCAAAAAGTTCGTCGAAATCCTCAAGGGAGCTCGAAGGGTCTACATCGTCGGCGCAGGAAGAAGCGGGCTGGTGGCCAAGGCCTTCGCAATGCGCCTGGTCCATCTGCGAAAGAGAACCTATGTCGTGGGGGAAACAGTCGTTCCCGCCATGCGCAAGCAGGACATCCTGGTGGCCGTCTCGGGTTCAGGAAAGACCAAAACCGTCGTGGAGATAGCAAAAACTGCCAAAGATGTGGGAGGGAAAGTGGTTGCGGTAACCGCAAACAAAGAATCGGAGTTGGCACAATTGGCCGACTCCGTCATTCACATCCCCCTTCCAAGAAAGAAGGACGAGATCACAAGCTACGATTCGCGGCAACTGATAGGGGAGGTGACGATCGCTCCTCTCGGTTCCCTGTTCGAACTCTCCGCCATGTGCTTCTTCGAATGCGTCATCGCCGACCTAATGCACGAACTCAAGATAACCGAGGAAGCAATGAGGCGCGCTCACACCATGCTTGAATAAAAGAGCTTGAATTAAAGAGCCCCCGATTAAATCGGGGGCTCTTTAACGACTTCCGGCCAACACTTACTTAAAAATCCGGGATATCCGGCAACGCCCTTTTGTGCTCGCTTCTTTTAATCATCAAGCTAACTTTCTCGCTTTTATTTGCAGAGGCGCGCCCCGACAAAAAAGCGTCGATCTCCTCATAGGTCACTCCCATTTCAGCTTCGTCAGTCTGGCCTCTCCAGAGACCCGCCGATGGCGGTTTATTGATAATCTCCCTTGGAACCCCCAAATAACGTGCAAGTTCCTTTACCTGGGTCTTCAATAAGTTGCCTAGAGGCAAGATGTCAGCCGCGCCATCCCCATGCTTGGTGAAGTAACCGACCATTATTTCACTCTTATTGCCCGTCCCAACCACAAGGCAATTCAGCAAGTTGGCAAAATAATAAAGGGTGGTCATTCGAAGCCTTGGCTTGATGTTGGCAAAAGCCAAACGTTTCCGACCGGAATCCAATCCCTCGCAAAACCCACCTTTCTCAAGCTCGCTCACCAATTTATCGTACGATTCGTCTAGGACCACCAATTGGTGATTCACATCGAATTTCCGCGCAAAAGAAAGTGCATCCTCGACATCTTCTTTGGCACTACGGCAAGGCATTATCAGAGCCAGCAAGTCACCGGGGAAAGCCTTTTTGCAGAGAAGGGCAACAACGGCCGAATCTACTCCACCGCTTAGCCCAAAGACAACTCCCTTGGCATCCGCTGCCACGACCTTATTCCTTATCCAGTCGACGATCTTCCTTGAGAGTTCCTCGGTCTCCATTCGATCACCCGTCTGTAATTATAATGAGGCTTCGCCCCTTTCACCAACCCTTACTTTAGTATCATTATCTACTCTTCGATAATCCTCATTGCCTCTTCGCGATAGGCATCCATCACATAGGGAATTCCAGATACCTTAGCTGCCTCTTCTGTTAAAGCCATGAGGTCACTTCGAGAAATACTCGGTATATTAAAGTTGCGACTTCCAGCCATCAATTGTTGCAAACCAACTCTTAGTTTATCTGTAAAGGTGTATAGCGCTATCGCTCCCAGAGGCATTTCATCAACCTCCTTACCATACTTGGCTTTCAGTGTCTCATAATTGACGAAAATCTCCTCTTTGGTTGAGCCGAACTTGGAGACGGTTTTCGGAAGATCTTCTTCCTTAAGCCAAGCATTGATATTCTTCCCCACAAAGCCAGGAATCATTAAAGCACGTCCCATACAAACGGCTTTAACGTGAGGAGATCCTAAAGCAAGCACTTTAAAAATATGGTCCTCACTGCTGAAACCACCGGCTATGGCGATGTCAGGCACATACTCTCTGTTCTCTGCCAGTTTGGTGCAGAGCTCATGAGTCATGCACTGTAGATAGAATGTAGGGACACCCCACTCTTCCATCATTCTCCAGGGGCTCATCCCCGTACCACCCGGGGCACCGTCGATGGTTAAAAGATCAATTTTTGCCCGAGAAGCCCATTTAATGGCCATAGCAAGTTCCCGCATCGGATAAGCACCAGTCTTTAAGGTGACTCGCTTTGCCCCAAGGGAGCGCAATCTCTCAACTTCTTTCATAAATTCTTCTTCATCGATAAACCCTAGACGAGAGTGTCTTTCAAAATGGCGTAATGCGCCATCTTTGAAAGCGGCCTGGTTTTCCGGAAGCGATGGATCGGGGGTAATCAGATATCCTCTCTTCTGAAGTTCCAGAGCGCGCTCGATACTATTTACTCTAATTTCACCACCGATGCACTTTGCACCCTGGCCCCATTTGAGCTCGATAGTCTCCACTCCAAGCCTACCGATTACATATTCAGCTACCCCAAGCCGGGTATCCTCCACATTCATTTGAACGAGGATGTCGCCATATTCATCATGATAACGACGATATTGTTCTATGCGGCGCTTCATATCGGGCGAGTTTATGACCTTGCCTTTCTTATCCCTTTCAAGCTGAGGGTCGATTCCGCACACATTCTCACCGCAAACAAGAGTAATACCACTTATAGCGACACCGACGGCAAAGTGCTCCCAATTCTTGCGCGCAATATCGGTTGAGCCCAAGGCACCAGTAAACACAGGTAAACGCATTTTTACTTTATGATTGTAACCATACCTAGTCTCGGTATTAACCATCGTAAAAAGCGTGTTATCTGGGTTGCCTTCCTCCCCTTTGGGCAAACCCTTGGCTCCAAGGGCGTATCCCTGAATATTCAAATGCGAATAGTCAATCGGATAGTCTTTATCTCCACCAGCGGTTATCTCCCCAAAAGGTCCAGGATAAAGAACTTCGCGTCCCCGGAAGGATGCCTTGAACACTTCGCAGTTACCCCTGCACCCATCCATGCAACGAGTACACAACCCAGATGCAGGCACAACACTCCGCGAACGATTTGAAGTTTGTGTAGCATCATTTGCGTTTGGCTGTTGTAAATTCATTAATAATCCCTCCCAACTAGATTTGAATCTCTAAACGAAGCTAAGCTTAGGAGCCAATCAAACTTTATGTCTTCACCTCCTAGAACAAACCTGCGCTCAACCCATCTTCGTATAGCACAACAAAGTATACGTGCAACAACACGTAAGATTTCTTAAAGCTCCCAAAAACTTTTGAGTTTCCCAAAGTCCATCATTGTGCTCATCGCTCGGCTTTCAGTCTCTATGCCAGCCTCTTCCAACAAAGCAAGTGGATTTAACCCTCCAATGACAACTATGCCTACCCTATCCATCCCAACCGGCATCTCCAAAACAGGCTGACTCGGCCTGCCCACCACCAGAACACCGTAAATTCCAATTTGTTCTAGCCCCTCCACAACTTCATTGACCCTCTCCAGGGCAGCCGCGGAAACCTCCCGGAAACCCGCCAGTACTTTCCCGCTGCCCGTTAAAGCTGCCTCTCGCACACTGGTCATTCGGCTCTTAATGAAAATTTCCAACGGATCAAGGGAAGAACCCTCATAAGTAATGAGTTCGGTAAAGCGAAGGGGCCGGAAGTCTTCCATCTGAAGAATGGCTCCAAATTTAGAATCGATGGGGATGCCAGCCCTAACCAAAACTCCATTCAAAGTAACACTGCAGATCGTCCCAAAACCCACCTTCCCTGGAGGAACCTCAACTTCCCCCAATCTCTCATTTTCAGGGACCACTGCCACTAAATCACTCATGCAAAGCTTGGCTTCAAAAACATCCCTCATAGCCTTGAGGGCCTTCCTGAAATCGTCCTTATTCAGAAGAGAGACGTTCGTAACGACGTTACCGGTCTTGCGTTCGAGATCAAGCGAGGTAAGATAGGAAAAAGTGTCAATCTTGGCACTCACCAGACCAACCTTATCCGAGACAAGTGCGTTATCCAGCTCTTCTAATCCCTTCTCTGTGATTATTCGCCCCTCTTTTCCGTGGCCTTCCGTAAGACCCCTTTCATCCATTATTCTTAAATGGTATCTGACTGCCCTCTCGGATAAGTCGATGCCAAAATCTTTAAGGCGCCGGGAAATAAGGCTTGCTCCCAGGGGTTCTTTTCCCTTGCTCAAAATCTTAAGGATGCCAACGATTTTTCTCTCTACCTCTTGATCCATCTTCATCCTCTATACGGCAATCGGTTACCGTAAACCTATACTATTCTTGCCTGCGTGTCAAGCTTTTCCTAGATTTTTTTGAAATAAAAAAGCGGGAATTTGATCTTTTGCTCGAAATAAATCATTGTCTGATAAAGGTCATTGCTTTAAACTATTTACGAATCTGCGCTCGAGATTGGAGGAGTAAAATGTCTGACAAACACAAAGAAGAGGTGCTGAGAGAGATCAAGGAAAAAAAGATTAAATTCGTGCATCTTTGGTTTACAGATGTTTTGGGTTTTCTGAAAAGCTTTGCTATAACGGTTGAAGAATTGAGCAAAGCAATGACCGAAGGAATGGGTTTTGATGGCTCTTCCATCCAGGGGTTTGCAAGAATTCAGGAAAGCGACATGGTGGCCATGCCCGACCCAACAACCTTGCAAATTCTCCCATGGCGCAGCGGTGGCCAAAACGTGGCGGTGATGTTCTGTGATGTTCTTAATCCCGATGGTTCACCTTATGAATGCGACCCTCGTTACGTCCTTAAAAAGAACCTCAAGCGAGCGGAAGAAATGGGCTACACTTTCTATGTAGGTCCAGAGCTCGAATACTATTACTTTCAGAGTCCAGAAAGCCCGGAGATATTGGACAAGGGAACTTACTTTGATATGACTCCTCTTGACTTGGCAATCGATTTGAGAAAGGAAACAGTTCTTACTCTGGAAAAATTCGGCATAGGGGTGGAATGCAGTCATCACGAGGTCGGCCCTAGCCAGCATGAAATTGACCTCCGATACACCGATGCACTCCGCATGGCGGACAACGTGATGACCTACAGGTTAGTGGTCAAAGAGACCGCCCAATTACACAACGTCCATGCCAGCTTTATGCCAAAGCCACTCTTCGGCGAGGCCGGAAGCGGAATGCACACCCATCAATCACTTCTTAAAGGCGATAAAAATGCCTTCTTCGACCCAAAGGACGAATATCACCTCTCCGAAACCGCTAAAGCTTACGTTGCTGGCTTGCTCAAACATGCCAAGGAAATCTGTGCAATAACCAACCAGTGGGTCAATTCCTATAAACGCTTGGTCTCTGGCTACGAAGCCCCCGTTTACATCTGCTGGGCGCAAAGAAACCGCTCCGCGCTGGTCAGAGTCCCGATGTATAAGCCCGGTAAGGAGAAATCCACCAGGGTCGAGTTAAGAAGCCCCGATCCAGCCTGCAACCCTTATCTTGCCTTCGCAGTTATGCTTGCAGCTGGCCTTGAGGGGATCGAAAAGGGCTACAAGTTGCCGGAGCCAGTTACGAACAACATCTACGAGATGACCAATGAGGAAAAGGAAAAAATCGGCATCGAAGCTCTGCCCGAGGATCTCTACGAAGCCATCAAAGAGATGGAAGAAAGCGAACTGGTAAAAAGAACACTTGGCGATCAAGTTTTCAACTGGTTCATCAGAAACAAGAAGCTAGAGTGGGATCTATACCGAGGACAGATCACCTCCTACGAATTGAAAAAATATCTCCCAATTCTGTAAAGGGAAAGCGGCTGATAGCTGATGGCTTATAGCAGATGGCAGATGGCAGATGGCTGATGGCAGATGGTTGATGGCTGATGGCTGATGGCAGATGGTTGATGGCAGATGGCAGATGGTTGATGGCTGATGGCAGATGGTTTATGCTATCGAGCGAACGCAGGGAGCGAGCCATATGCTATCAAGTGAGCAAAGCGAACGAGCCAGATGCTATCGAGCGACCCCGCCATCAGCGGGGGAGCGAGCCATCGGCTATCGAGGCCGTAAGGCCGGGTTGTCAGACCGGTGGCTGGGAGCTGGTAACTATAAGCAATGAGAGCTGTATGCTAAACTAGATACGTAAGTGTGCTAAGATGCCGAAGTGGTGGAACTGGTATACACGCACGACTCAAAATCGTGTGTCTTCGGACATGCGGGTTCGACTCCCGCCTTCGGCACCAAAAGTTTAGTCGATAGTTAATGGTTAAAGTTGGACTATTAACAAGTCAAGTTGACACTTTTTCAGACGGCGAGGCCTATTTGCCGACCGTGCTCCGCCATAGCTCCGCGACGGCGAGAA
>JASEEZ010000017.1 GCA_030019215.1 Actinomycetota bacterium | reverse complement strand
CTTCATACTGTGAACGGCCAGGTCAACTTCGCCGTTCAATAAGGCCGTCTCTATCTCCTTGACGAACAAACCCTTGCCCCCGATCCTGGCCAAAGGGGAATCGAGCATCCTGTCACCCCTCGTCTTGATCTTCCTGATCGCTATCTCGCAGGAAACTAGCCTCTTTAGTTGCGCAGCCACAAAATTGGCTTGCCATAGAGCAAGCCGACTGCCCCGCGTTCCTATCACGATTTTCTTCACTGACTATCACCGACTCATTGAACTCTCGTAACTGAACTTTTGCATCCTCAGGAATGGACTATTAGCAAGTTAGGCTAACACTTCTATACAGGGTGAGGCCCATTTGCCCAAGAAGACCGTGTCGGAGTCCCGCCAGGAAAACTTTTAAGTCAAGTAAACGTTTGCGGCGGGGCGAGACCCGAGCGGCGGCCTAATTATAACTTCTGTCAAACCACAAAGAGGCCGACCGCGTGTCTTCGTGGCATGTGGGCCGAGCTCTTAGCTGCATGTGCAAGAAATATGGATCTTACTTGTATAAAGATCAAAGTGTCAACCTAACTCGTTTATAATGCACGTAAAAGTTATAAGGTGTTTTTACTCCCCCGGTTTCTCTTCCAAGCCAAACAAGCGCCTGAGGGACTCTATGTATACGTAGCCGTCCTTCTGGTTGGCACACTCCTTTATTCGCACAGTCGGCTGGTGAAGTAGTTTGTTGACGATGGCTCCCGTGAGAGCGTTTATCGCATTCTTCTCCTTCTCGGAAAGATCCAATTTACCAAGGACCTTGGCCATCTCCGCTTGGCGGATCAACTCAGCCCTCTCCTTCAAGGCAGATATGGTCGGTGTCACCTCGAGTGACTGGAGCCAGGAGACAAACTCCACCACCTCCACATTGGTTATGGCCTCCGCCTTCTCTGCTTCTTTCTCTCTCTCGGCCAGATTCGCCTTGACCACCGATTCCAGATCATCGATGTCGTACAGGAAGACATTGTAGAGATCATTGACATTGGGGTCCACATCCCTGGGAACGGCTATATCGATGAAGAAGATCGGTCTATTCCTCCTCATCTGCATAACCTTGGCCACATCCTCCCTCTTGATTACATAGTGGGGAGCCCCCGTGGAGCTGATGACGATATCCGCCTCGGTCATGTACTTGATATTCTCATCGAACTTGACCGCTTTCCCGTGGAAACGCTCGGCCAGCTCCACCGCCCGCTCGTAGGTGCGATTCGAGACTATAACCGAGCTCACCCCATTTGCCAGAAGGTGTTTGGCGGTCAGCTCACTCATCTCGCCGGCCCCAATTATCATCACCGTATGACCTTTCAAGTTCTCAAAAACCGTCTTCGCCAGCTCAACCGCGGCATAGCTGATTGAAACGGCACTTTCTCCGATCCTGGTCTCCGTTCGAACCCTCTTGCCCACACTAAAAGCGTGCCGAAACAACCGATTAAAGATCACGCTCGTCGCCCCAACCTCGAAAGAGTGATTGTAGGCCTCCTTTACCTGCCCCAAAATCTGGGCCTCACCGACCATCATTGAGTCCAGGCTCGCGGCCACATCGAAGAGGTGGTGAATGGCATCAATGGAGTCACGAAAGTATAGATACCTGGAGAGTTCTCGTTTCTCAAGCCCGTGATAGTCGCAGAGGAAGTTGACGATATCCTCCCTGCCCTTTTTGAGATTGTCGCAAACGGTGTAGACTTCCGTGCGATTGCAGGTGGAAAGGATCACGCCCTCGCTTATATGAGGATAGCTCAAGAGGCGACGCAGAGTTTCCTTCAGCCTGCCTTCGGGGAAAGAGAGTTTCTCTCTTATCTCCACCGGAGCTGTTTTATGACTCAAACCAACTACAACGACATACACTCTTTGATTCTTTCCTCCAGGAGTTCAGTTTCGCCGGCTCTGAGAAGCTCCAGCGCATCGGAGTCGAGCAGACGCCTCAAGGCCTGTTTGCGCTGCTCAGGATCCTTGAACCTCTTGACAACTTGGTCGCGAAATCCTTTGAGCACCTTCAAGAAGTCAGCGTACTCAGGACCGTAAGTCTTCTCCAAATCCTCTCTTATCTTCTTAGCCAGAGCCGGACAGCTTCCGCTGGTGGAAATGCTGATGAGCAAATCCTCCCTCCGCACCACCGAGGGAACGATGAAATTGCAATCCTCCGGCGAATCGACTATGTTCACCAAAGTATCAGCGGAGTTGGCTTCCCGAAAGATACTCGAATTTATCTCGGGATCGTCCGTGGCTCCCACCACCAAGAAGGCCTTCTTGAGATCGCCCGGACGATACTCCCTCTCGACATGGGAGATGACACCCAGACTCTTCATCTCAGCAAGCTTTGGGGTTATCTCGGGACTGACCACCTCGACCTCGCCTTCGGCCTCAACAAGGGAAATGACCTTGCGCTCGGCAACGGCACCCCCACCTACAACCACACATTTTTTACCTTCGAGGTTCAGATAGATCGGGTAATATTTCACAACCAAACTCCCCTCAGCCCCTGAAGCCGTGCAAATAACTGATGTAGGGAACTATGGCAAACCGGATGCTCATGATGAACAAAAACCCCACTACGGCCAGGATGGCTGCCCTTCTGCCTCGCCAGCCGGCCATCACTCTAGACAATAGATAGAGAGCGTAAATCGCCCAGGCGATAACGGAAGAAACAACGATCGGATCCCAGAGAGTACCCCATACTCCCAGGGCCTGAATGGCCCCGCTTACCACGCAAAGGGTGAAGAACAAAAACCCAACCAAGACCGCCCCGTAGCCGACCTCATCCAGGACCTCCAAGGAGGGCAATCGACGGAACAAAATGCTTGGCTTCCTCCTCTTCACCTGTCCCTCTTGAAGGAGGTAAAGCAGGCCACAGCCGGCGGCCACGGTAAAAGCGGCCGAGGCGATGAAGATGAGCATGAAATGAACATCCACCAGAGAGCTTTGCAGTATCGAGAGACGAGGGCCAGGTGGTTGATAATGACCCCAGGCCCTGATCAAAAAGAGACAATCAACGGCAGTGATGAATATACCCAGAACCTTTGACCTGAAAAAATATTCGACGATCAGGTAAGCCACGATGACCAGCCAAGCAACCACGGAGAGGGACTCGTAGGCGGTGGCGCCGGGCAGAGAGCCGGCGGCAAGACCCCGAAAGACTAGAGAACCCGTGTGGACCAGCCACCCGCCGATCAACGTCCCCGTGGCCAAACCGCCCGTGGCTTGTTTTCTGGAGACAAAAAAACTGGCGTACAAGAGGAGGGCGGCGGTATAAAGAGTGAAAGAAAACCAGAAAAGGAAGACGCTCGCTTTCTCCATTTTTCAAACCCCCTATCGGGCCTTCTCCTTCTCCACCAGGTCCTTGAGGAGCTTCAGCTCCCGAGAAAGTTTGGCCGTTCTCCTCTCGATAGCAAAAATATAACCAAAAAGAATGATCCAAACCGCCACATAGGCCGCAACCAGATAGGGCATCTCAGCCACCCCCCAAACTATCCTTGAGATCCTCGATTCCTTCCTTCAAAAACTCCAGGCCAATCCTCTGCCTCAGGAGACACAGGTAGAAAAAAAAGAAGGCGATCAGGCAGACGAACACCGTGAATATCATCGGAGGCTCCAGCTCGATCCCGGTTGGCTTGAAGACAAGCGGATGGAGCGTTCTCCACCACCTGATGGACATGAAGGATATGGGGACGCTGATGAAAGCGACAATGCCATAGACGGCGGCAAACCTCGCCCGGCGCGCCTCTTCCCCAACCGACCTTCTCAGAAGTAGATAGCCGGCGTAGAGAAGCCACATTATCAAAGACGTTGTGAGCCGCGGCTCCCAGACCCACCAGACCCCCCAGGTGGGTTTATCCCAGATTGTCCCCGTGACCAGTAAAGCCGTATCGATGACCAGACCTATCTCGGCCGAAGCCAGGGCGATGACATCCCATCTCCTCTCCCTCTTCCAGAGAAAGAGGATGCTGCAGACGAAAACGACGAGGAAGGCAAAGTAGGGGGTGATGGCAACCGGCAGGTGGAAATAGAATATCTTCTGGACGATCCCCAGGTTCCTGTCGATGGGGGCATAGAAAAATACCATGAAAATGGAGACGATTATGCCGATCAAGGAAAACCAGAAAAGAATTCGCTGGATCCAGTCCCTCATCTCTCACTCCTCGAGAACATATTCGAAGGTCAGAAAACCAACCAGTATAAAGATGATATCATAAATGGCCAGCATCCTCAGCCAGACCAAAACATCTTCCGGAAAGCTCGGACTGGATATTATCAGGCCCGTCGACTTTACCGCCGCAATCAAGATGGGGACGATCACCGGGAAAAAGAGGATGGGCAACATCAAATCCCTGGCCTTAGTGTTGATGGAGATGGCCGAAAGGAGCGTTCCCACGGCAGCGATGCCCACATTACTCAGGATGAGAACTAAGATGAGCAGCCAGAGGTTGGCTAAAAAGATGGTGCGGATGAAAAAGATGGCAAAGATGGGAAGAGCAATCAGCTCGACGACGGAGATAAAGATCAAACTGGCCAGCGCCTTCCCGAAATAGATGACCGAGCGATCGACGGGACAGAGCATCAGACCATCTAAACAGCCCTCATCCTTCTCATGCACGAAGACCCGGTTGAGACCCAGAACAGCAGCGAAGAGGAAGGCCACCCAGAGAATCCCCGCCGATGCCTCAGCGGCGCCCTCGAATCTCTCACCGAAGGCGAAATTGAAGATGACCAGGGTCAAAAGGACGAAGACGATCATGGAGTTCATCATCTCCTTGGTCCTGATCTCCGCCGCTATATCCTTTCCAACTATGGTCAAAATCCGCCTGAGATAATTCATACGTGACTCCCCACATAGCCATCGTAAGTCTTCCTGAAGTCGGAGATATCCAGCGCATCCTTTCTCCCACCGAAGACGGTTCTTCCCTGGCTCAAGATGAGAACGGATGTGGCGTGATTTAAGCCCTTCTCCAAATTATGGGTGGCCATGATGAAGGTGTGATCATCCTTTCTCAAGTCCTCCAAAATACCATCGAGGATTTCCGTGGCGTGCGGATCAAGACCACTGTGGGGCTCGTCGAGGAGAAGGATGGATGGCTCGTGAAGTAGGGCTCTGGCAATGGAGAGTCTCTGTTGCATTCCCCGGGAAAATGTCCTGACCAGATCAAACTTTCGGTGTTCCAGCTCCACCTTTTCCAGAAGATGGGATATCCGCTCCTCCAGATTCAAGACCCCGAACATCCTCCCGTAAAATCGCAGATTCTCGTGGGCGGTCAAATCCCCGTAGAGCAGGGATTCGTGAGAGATGAGACCGATTCTCTCCCGAGCGGCAAGGGGGTTCTTTTTGAGTTCGATACCATCCAGACAGACGGTACCGGATGAGGGTAGAATCAAAGTGGCCAAAATTTTGATCAGGGTGGTCTTGCCAGCTCCATTTGGACCGAAGATGGCCAGAAATTCCCTTTTTTCGACTTCAAAATCTATATCCTCCAAAACCCTTCTCCGACCGAAGGTTTTGGAGAGACCGCGAACGGAAATCAAGGAAGTAGCGCTCTCAGGCATCGACTTCCTCGCCTTCCCTACCCGGCCAGAGGGCCAGAGTTGCACCCAGGAAAAGAATGACGCCCCCCGCCCAGATCCAGGAGACGAGGGGATTGAGCTTCACCTGCACCTTGGCGGAACCATCCTCCCTCAACCCCATGAAAACCGTGAAAATGTCGCGCCAGAGACCCCTTCCGATACTCACCTCAGCGGTTGGCTCCCTGCCCCAGGCGAAGTAAAAAGCCCGATGAGGCCGAAGTTCCCCCTTCTCCTTACCATTCTCGAAGAAAGTGAGTCTCACACCGAAGACCTGACGCTCGGGATGGGTCTCCTCGAAAGTCCCTTCGTATCTCACGCTCACGTCCCTCACCTTCAGACTCTCCCCCACCTTCAACCAAGTCTCCCTTTGAACAGCATAGGCAGAGGAGCCAATTATCCCAACGCAGATGAGGGCAATGCCCATATGGGCAATAAGTCCCCCATAGCGACTCCTCCCGGTTTTAAGCAGGTACCAGAGGGCTTCAAAAAAGCCCGAATCCTTCAGGCGCGAGCGCGCCAGAACCTCCCGAACAAATGATCGAAGAAT
This sequence comes from Actinomycetota bacterium, assembly GCA_030019215.1. Classification (GTDB taxonomy): domain Bacteria; phylum Actinomycetota; class Aquicultoria; order Subteraquimicrobiales; family UBA9087; genus UBA9087. Next base: position 36,486 of record JASEEZ010000017.1, on the reverse strand, counting down.
CGTCCCGATGACCAGAAAGGCAACAAAGAAACCCATGCTCCCCCAAAAGTTCTTGTCCCAGAAAAGATAAAGAAGGACGGCTCCCACCAAACCAAAGATCGCCGGATAAAGGATGTTTCGACCGAAATGTCTCAGGCTGGTCTTCTGCCAACCCAAGATCGGGCAAACACCGAGCAGAAGAAGATAAGCCAGGCCGAGGGGAGCAGCCAACCTGTTGTAAAAGGACGCCCCCAGAGATATTTGACCGCCGGTTAGAAGCTCCGAAAGGACGGGGTAAAAGGTTCCCGCGGTGACGATGATCGTGAATAAAACCAGGGTGAAGTCGTTCAAATAGAAGCCGTATTCCCGGGAAAAAAGGTAACGTATCTCTTTCCCCTTAAATCTCTTCCGCCGATAGAAAAGCAGGGCAAGGGAGGCGAATAAAACCAAGACCATGAACCACAAAAAATAGGCTCCGATGGTCGACTCCCCGAAGGCGTGAACCGAGGTGATGATACCGCTTCGGGTGATGAAGGTACCCAAAATGCAAAGAAGGAAGGTCGTTATCGCCAGGGAGATGGTCCAAATCTTAAACATCCCCCGCTTCTTATACATGGTGTAGGAATGTAAAAGAGCCGCCCCCGTCAGCCAGGGCAGGAGCGAGGCGTTTTCCACCGGGTCCCAGGCCCAGTAACCCCCCCAACCAAGCTCATCGTAAGACCAGAGCGCTCCCAGAAAGATGCCAATCCCCAGAAAAAGCCAGGCAAAAAGCGTCCACCTTTTGCTCCTCTCAACCCAGCTCACATCGGGCTGGTTGGTCAAAAGGGCGGAGATAGCCAGGGCAAAGGGAATAGCAAAAGTGGCGTAACCAACGAACAACGCCGGGGGATGGAAAGCCATCTGAGGGTGCTGAAGTAGGGGGTTCAGGCCCTGACCCTCCACAAGGAGCATTGGGGAGAGCCTGAAGGGATTGGCCGGAAGAGCCAAAAGGAGAAGAAAAAAAGCCTGGACACCAGCGAGTATGGAAAAGGTGGATTGAATGAGCTTCCCCCGCTTCTCGGCAAAAAGCAAGATCAGGGTGAAAAAGGAAAGTAACCACAACCAAAGGAGAAGAGAACCCTCCTGTCCACCCCAGAAAGCAGTGAGGGTGTAGAGGAGGGAAAGATCGGTACTGGTGTAGCTGGCGACATAAAGAATGGAGAAATCCCGGCTCACTAGAGCGGCTAAAAGAATCAATGCGATGAGAGTGTTCAATCCGAAGAGAATCCTAATTCCCCAGTGGCCAGCTTTTACGAACTCCTTGCGCCTGAGTGTGAGCCCATATATTAAAGAGGCGGTGGTCAAAACCGCCGTTATCAGGGAAAACCAGATCGTTATCTCCCCTAGTTTGGGCATATTCTCCCCTTATTCAGAGCTTATTTAGAGGTATACTTTGAAGGACACCTGGCAAGGAGATTCTTTGCCTCTATTCCCGTCTCCGGCCGGTAAACACCCTCGGCGATCACCTCGGCATCCTCCTTGAAAGAAGAGGGCAAAACACCCGCGTAGACCACCTTAATCTCCTCTTTTCCATCGGTGATGTTAAACTCATATCTGTCACCCGTCTCCTCGAAGGAGTCCTCCACCACTTTTCCGGCCACCCTCACCCGTTCACCATAGAGGGATTTGTCCGCCTTCACCTCGCTGACCGTCCGGTAGTACAAAAAGGAACTGCCCACCGTGGAATAAACTAGATACCCCAAAAGAATGAGGATGACGGCGGTGGTAATGATCACCCGCTTTCTTTTAGCTTCCATTCCTCTCCCCCTTCACCAAAAGCTAACTTATTATATAGGAATTTTCCAGTAGAGACAATAAAATGCCTGCTCTCAACTAACGAAATGAGGAAAATTCTCCTAGTACCGTTACAACTTTAAGGAAGTGGTATAGGAAATAGTTGTAACGGTACTAGCATTGATACCAACAAGGGGATAAAATGAAGTTGGAAAAGTTGGGGGGCAATCGATATGGAAGCAAAAGACATAATGACCAGGGATGTCATCGTGGCAAAGAGAGATACGCCGGTCAAAGAGATCATTCGCTTGCTATTGAAACACCAGATCAGCGGTGTGCCCATTGTGAACGAGGAGAACGGAGTTGCAGGGGTTGTCACAGAAGCCGATCTCATCCAAAAGAAGAGGCTACCCACGCCCTTGGAGTTAATCTATAACCTGGGCCGTTATATGAACTCCGAGCAACTGGCCGAGGAACACAGAAAGCTTCGGGGAGAGAAAGCCGCCGATATTATGACCTCAAACGTCATTTGCGTTAAAGAAGACAGCGATGTGGTGGACATCGCCTCCCTGCTGATAAGGAAGGATATTAAGCGGGTCTTTGTCACACGGGACAAAAAGCTCGTGGGCGTGGTGAGTAAAGCGGATATACTCCGGGGAATGACCAAACCGGGAGGGGGATCAACTCGTGCAAGCTAAGGATCTCATGACCAAGGAAGTGATAACCGTAAAGAAAGAAGCTCCCGTCAGAGAGACAATCGATCTCCTGTTGAAGAACAGAATCACCGGCCTGCCGGTAATCGACAAGACCGGGAAAGTCCTGGGCATCGTCTCCGAAAGTGATCTCGTCTATAAGCTGGAGACCATGCTGCCCACCACCAGTTATTGGGCGGACAGAAAGAAGTTCAAGGAAGAGCGCTGGAAGATGATGGCCACCACAGCTGGGGAGATAATGAGTACCAACTTAATCTACGCCACCGAGGACGCGCCCATTGAAGAGATCGCCACCCTGATGCTCGAGAAACGCATAAAGCGGTTGCCAATATTGAGAGATGGGAAACTGGTGGGGATCATCAGCCGGGCCGATGTCCTCAAATCCATCCTGACCGAATCAACGCAAGCCCGCCCCATTTGCGAATAATTCCTCGCCGTCGCATAGCTTTAGCGAAGCACGGTCATAGCTTTGAGGCGCACTCTCCGGCCTGACCACGAAGAATTTCTATCCCGTGAGGAAGAGCGGGCAAAATCACCTCAAGGCACTCCTTGACCCCCTTGGGGCTTCCGGGAAGATTGATGATTAACGTTGCTCCTCTCACCCCACTCACGGCCCGAGAAAGCATTGCATGCGGAGTTATCTGCAAACTCTTCTGGCGCATGGCCTCAGCGAAACCAGGAACCTCCTTGTCGATCACCGACATCGTGGCCTCCGGGGTCACATCTCGCGGAGAGAGACCCGTCCCGCCGGTGGTAAGGATCAAATCAACTCGGTCTCTGTCAGCCAACAATCGGAGATCCTTGGCAATGACGCTCTTTTCGTCGGGAACTATTTGATATGAGACCACTTCAGCGCCAACCTCGCCCACCATCTCCTGAATAAGTTTCCCGCTCTCATCGGCGCGCTCCCCGCGAGAGCCTTTATCGCTGATGGTCAGAATAGCTATCCTCACAATGCACCTCCTTTTCTAAGCCCAGCCTTCGCCCAAAAACCCTTGGCCTCGACGAGCCGGGTCAACTGCAAGGCAACGCCCATAAAAAGAAGGAATATGACCACGACCGAGGCGATGAGCAAAACCTCCCCCGATTCGCGGACGGGACTGGCCGGATGGAATACTCTTCCCGAAGTGAAAACCAAAAAACCAACGATTGCGGCCACGCCGAGATTGAAGAGGGCAACCACCCTGGGCCTCTCAATAAAATGAGAGAGGAGATAAAAACCCGCCGAGATGAGCAAGACGGCCAGAGTGGCTCTCGCTCTGGGCTCAGCCCAAAGAAGCGCACCCCAGGCAAGATAGGTAAGGAGCATGCTCAAAAGCAAATTGAAAATCCAGGTGAAAATGGCGGTAGTTTCAAAAACACAGGACCACTTATAGATGCTTTCCCCACCGGAGACCAGAAAGATGAGGCCAAGTAGGCCAGCGATGAAGAACAGAAGGATGCCCGTTCCCATGACCGCCAAATGAAGGTAAACCAGCTTAACCACATCACCCAGTGTCTGCTCAGCCGGAGCCAGCCAGGTTACAAGAGCGGCCAAGAACAACAAGATAAATATGGTCAGCGATATGTTCTTTTTATTCAGCAAGGACATCACTTTCATTTCTCTGTCAGATGTCGGATGTCAGATGTCGGATGAAAACCAGGAAACTAAAGAACTTTATTTCTTTTGTCCTTCGTCCTTCGTCCCTTGACTCTTGACTGTTTTTCATACCTGGCCCCTGGCGACTGATCGCTCTGTGCTCTCTGCTGGATTGCTGGTGTGTTTAGTGATCCTCCGGCTGATCTATGAGGTGAACTTTAACTTTCTCCCCCGCTTTTACCAGAGAAACATCCTTGGGAATGAGAGCCAGTCCATTGGCCAGAGACATTGATTTTAAAATGCCCGACCCCTGGGGACCTGTGCTCGAAACTCGGTATTCGCCGTCCCGCCTCTCAACCCTTACCCTTACATAATGCAAGCGCCCGCTCTTCTTCTTTATCTCTTCTTCCAGAGTAGCCTCAACCTCCGGGCGGAAGAGCCTGGACTTTCCCACCATCTTGCGTAAAGCTGGGCGCACATACTCCTCGAAACAAACCATGGTGGCCACTGGATTTCCCGGCAACCCGAAGACGAGTTTCCCTTCAAAAGTCCAGAAGGCAAGGGGTTTGCCCGGTTTTTGGGCCACTCCCCAAAACCTCAGCTCCGCTCCCAGCTCCGTCATCACATCCTTGACCAGATCATAATCGCCCACAGAGACACCACCCGTGGTCACGATCACATCGGAATCGGCTCCTTTGGTCAACACCTCGCGGATGGTTTCTTTGTCGTCACGGGCGATGCCCAGGGAAACCGGGTGAGCACCACAGGCCAGCACCTGGGCATAAAGGGAGTAAGTATTGCTGTTTCTGATCTTCCCCGGTTCCAGGGGTTCACCGAGCTCGACCAACTCGTTCCCGGTGCTCATTATGGCAACCGTTGGCCGCCTAAAAACCTTGACTCTGCTTCTTCCCAGAGAAGCCAAAAGGCCGATCTCAGCCGGGCCGATCTCCGTGCCCGATTCAAAAACCCTCTCCCCTTTGGCGATGTCCTCGCCGGCTCGACGAATATTTTCACCCGGTTTGACCTCCCTGAAAATGCACACCAGTTCGCCATCGACTTCGGTGTCCTCCTTCTGTATCACGCTATCGGCAAAGAGTGGAACCGGAGCCCCGGTCATAATCCTGGCTGCCGTGCCGGTGACCACCATCGTCTTGTTCGTGCCACCTGCAGTCACCGTGTCAGCTACCACTAAGCGAATTGGTCTATCTTTTCTTGCTCTCTCGGTATCCTGCGCGACGACGGCGAAGCCGTCCATAGCCGAGTTATCAAAAGGTGGGATGTCGACATCGGAATTTACATCTTCGGCAAGGGCAAGCCCCAAAGAATCAAGGAGCTCAACCTCCGCGATAGGTAAAACCTTTGCCTCTTTTAAGACTATTTCCAGTGCTTCTTTCGGTTCAATCATCATTCCCTCTCCCGTATTCGTTATTGGTTATTCGGAATTCGTTATTAGGAATTAGTTGACCCGCCTGCCTACGCCTATTATGCCGTTAGGCATTGGCGGGCAGGCAGTTCACAGATGACAGATCTCATCAGCTTAGGGCTCGGAGCCTAGAGCATCTTTCGTTATTCGTTATTAGAAATTGGTTAGTCGTTCAGTTTTTCCTAATTCCGAATTCCTAATTTCGAGTTTCGAACTGGTCTCTGCCCCCTGTACCCCGACCCCTGATCTCTGGCCCCTGCCATCTATCTGCTATCAGCCATCTGCTATCTGCCATCTGCTATTAGCTATCAGCCACCTGCTATCAGCTAACTACTACTTTGCTATCGCATGCACGGCAGTGGCCTTGAAGCTCGCCAAAACTTTCCGGCCCTCAGTCAAGCCAAGCTCCTCAATAGATTGTTTCGTCAGGAGGGCGACGAGCGGAAAACCGCAATCAAGACCAACTTTAACCACGGCGCCCAAAGGTGTCAACTTCGTTACCTTGGCCTCAAAGTTGTTCCTAGCGCTCGACTCTCTAACTTTATCAACGGTACCCAAGACAACGCTCTCCGGCCTGACACCGAGAAGCACCGTGCCGCCCATGGGGATATCGGCAGCTACCGCGACTTCGACACCACCTACATCGATTACGGCTATGCCATCGTGGTGTGAGATGACCTTCCCTTCCAAAACTGTCTCCACTCCGACGAAGTTCGCCACGAATTCGTTGACAGGGGCATTAAATATCTCATCAGGCTTGCCCGTCTGAACTATCTGCCCATCGTGCATAACCGCAATTCTATCGGCAATGACCAGCGCTTCGGTCTGATCATGGGTTACATAAAGAGAAGTCTGGTTCATTCTCTTCAACACCGTTCTGAGCTCATCTCTTAAACTCTCTCTCACCCTTTCATCCAAGGCGCTGAGGGGTTCATCAAAGAGAAGTAACTGCGGTTCCACAATGAGAGCCCTGGCAAGACTCACCCGCTGTTGTTCGCCGCCGCTTAGGGTTCTTGGAAGCCTGTGCAATATGTTCCCTATATTAAGTGTGTCCACAATTTCCTTGAATTTCTCTTCAGCCCCTTCGATGCGCTTGTAGCGAGTCCCAAAAAGGATATTCTCCTCCACAGTGAGATGCGGGAAGAGGGCGTAGTCCTGGAACATGAAACCAATATTTCTCCTCTCGGGGGGCAAATCATTTGCAAGCTCTCCTCCGAGAATTATGTTTCCTTCGTCGGGGGAATAAAAACCCGCTATCGTTTCAAGGAGAACCGTTTTGCCCGCGCCGCTCGGACCGAGGACCACAAATATCTCCCCAGTCTCTATTGAAAGATTCACGCTCACTAACTTAAACTCTCCCAGGTCAATGGAGAGATTCTTCGCTTCTATCACTTCCCATTACCCTTCCTCATCCCACCGTACGCCAGCAACCTGAATGAGACGAAGCCGACTAAACAAACCGACAACAAAAGTACAGCTACGGCTGATGAATGTCTCAAATCCAGTTGAGTGAAGGTATCCCAAACCTTGATGGGGGCAGTCATTGGATGGTAAGCCAGGATTATCACCGCCCCGAACTCACTTATGGCCCGGGCCCAAGTCAAAACCCATCCCGTCAGTATCCCCCTCATCGCTAAGGGGAAAGAAATCCTGCGAAAGACCTCAAAGGGAGTAGCTCCCAGAGTCCTCGCCACCTGTTCTAATCTTACATCGACAGATTCAAAACCCTCCCTGGCGGAGTTCACCATGAAGGGGAGGCTGACGAAGAGCATGGCAGCAACGACTCCCAGTCTAGTGGCAACGAATCTCAAACCCAAATATTTCTCCACGGGGCCTCCCACCACACCATATCGCCCGAACACGAAGAGAAGGGCGATGCCGGCTACGGTGTGGGGTACTGCCAGGGGAATATCAACTACGGATTCCACAAGGGACTTTCCAAAAAAATTCCTTCGAGCGAGGATGTACGCCAGGGGAACACCCAGGAGAGCCGCTACCATCGCGGTGACCGCCGCGAGGAAAACGCTGTTGAATATGGCCTCTTGCACCCCTCTGTCGGTGGCCTCCTTGAGGAGTATCGGAGGAGATTGAGACAGAATCGAGTGAAGAAGCGGGAGCAGAATAAATAGAATCAGCAACCCGCCAATCAAGGAAAAAAAATAATACATAAGACTCGAGCGCTTAAACTTCACTATTCACCACATCCTTCAACTCGACTGGAAGAGCTGCCCCGTTTGGGGTGAGCGGTGGAATCAATGGAGGCTGGCCAGCTTCTTCAAAGATCCTTTGCCCTTTCTCGCTCAAGAGCATCTTTACGAATGCCATGGCCGTCTTGGGATTTTCGGAGTTCTTGGGTATGGTCACTCCATAAACGATTGGTTTGCCCTTTTTCATCTCCCCGTCCGAAAGAGTTACGGAAACCTTAGCATAAAAGTCCGCATGTTTTTCTTCCCCCAAATTAATTTCACCGGGCAACTCAAGAACCCTTAATCCGTGCTGCTTGGCAACGGAATGATACTCGAACGCATAGTCCATCTCACCCGCCTGAAGGAGAGCCACAAGTTCAACCGATTTGGGCCTGATGTTCTCCTTTGGACAGTGGGCGACAAGGGCATCGTTCAAGCCTTCCATACCGTAATACTCCTCGGCGAGTTGAAAAACCAGGCGCGCTCTATAGCCACAGGGATCGGAATCGGGATCGGAATAACCATACCTAACCCCATCTCTTTGAAAGATCTCGTACCAGTTGCCCGTATTTATCTCATCGGCGTATTTGCTCTTCTCGGTGTAGGTAACGACCATTCTGTTCGTGGCAAATTTAACGTTCCAGTCAGCGTGACCCGGTTTAAGCAAGGTGTCGATAACCGTGTAATCGGCCAACGCCATGACATCGCAGTTTCTGCCCAACTCGCTGACTTTCTTCGCCGTGTCACGGCTCCCCGCTCCTTCGAGTAGAACATCAACATTGGGGTGTTCCTTTCCAAATTCCACCTTCAGATTCTCCAGTGGGACCTTCAGGCTCCCCGCGTGAAAAACAATCAAGTCCCCTTTTAGTTCATCCTCCCCATTATTTCCTCGATCAACCCTTGGCCTGGTCACGCTCGCCAGGCAACCAATCAGGCCAAAGACCAAAGCAAGCAACAGGAAAGAAACAACGATCGACCTCGTTAATCTAGTTTCCACATTGAATCCTTCCTTCCGGCGATCGTCATCGTATGTAAAACTGCCCATCGTATCCACCTGATGCGGCGACTTATAAAAAGCCGACAATTACATCAAAAACAGCCTAGCTCACAGCCGTAGAGCTTGATCTTGAGCTCGTTAGCGGCGCATCCAACCTCTCTTGTCGGTACACCAAGCTCCTTGGCTATTTTTCGCGCCTCCGGACAGGAAAGCTTCCCATCCCTCGCTTTCTCTTTGACTACCTCCCTAACCTTATCCGAAGAACAACACATTTCCGATAACCCCCTAACGGTTCCTGGTTCCTATTTAGCTTAGAGCTTGGAGCACAGAGCTTAGAGAAAAAATTCTTCGTCCTTCGTCCCTCGCCCTTCGCCTCCGGCCCCTGAACCCTGATCGGGTTCACCGAATAAAAATGCCACTCCCGCGCAAGAAAGTGGCGATGCTAACTTTCTCCTTTCCAAACACGGGAGGCCTAATCGTTTCCGACTAAACCCTATCGGCCACGCTCCATCCCCCGCCGATGGCGGGGTTTAGGGAAACGTGGCTCGGAGAAATTATGAACTTTGCTTCCTAATTATTCTTCGTCGACCTCTTTTCACCTTCAGCAAATTAAAGTAATTTTCAAAAGCGGGTTTATTGGGCTATGCAGATTTTGTTCCTGCCACTCTCCTTTGCCTCATATAAGGCCTCATCGGCCTTGACGATCAGGCCCGAGGAGTCCTTTGAATCCGAAGGATAGGTGGCCACTCCCCCACTTATGGTCCTCTTGACGATGGGCTGCTCCCGATCACCCTCAAACTCCAACTTCTCCACCGACTGGCGCACCCTCTCGGCCACCAAAACCGCTTCCTCCTTGCCAGCTTGAGGCAGAAGAACGACGAACTCCTCCCCACCATAGCGCGCCACGATGTCGGTGGCGCGAACGTTTTTCTTGATTGTCCGGGCCACCTTTTTGAGAACCAAATTGCCCTTCTCGTGACCAAAGGTATCATTAAACTGCTTGAAGTGATCTATATCAAAAACGGCAAAGGATAAGGACTTCTCATACCTCTCCGCTCTCTTCCTCTCCTCCTCTATGCGATCCAAAAAGTAGCTGTAGTTGTAAAGCCCCGTTAACCGATCGTGGATGGAAAGCCTTTCCAGAATAGCCTGCTGTCTCTTGTGCTTTCTCGCGAGAAACCCAAGGATGATCCCCATCCCCAAAAAGACACTTGATCCCAAAGATATCTCAACGATGTGATGGAGAGATCCGACGGCGATATGTACCTCCTCAAACCCTGGCATGAGTTGATAAATCCACCAGGCTATCGCACCCACACTCGCCAGACCGATGATCACCGCTCCGTGCACATCGTAGGTCATCGCTGCCACTACCATGGGAACCACAAAGATAGTCCAGTAAAGCAAGACCCCTTCTGGGCGAGAAAAATAAAGGACGAGATTGGCGAAGATGAAGGCGACGACTATGAGCATGACACTCCTCAAATATTTTCCCCTCTGCATTTATACCTCCCGAACCCAAATCAGCTTACCAAAAAAGACATGCCACAATAAAGACCAGGATCAAGAAAAGACCAAACTCCAATTCCACCACATAGCCCTCGATTCGTTCGCTCATTCTGCTCGCGGCGAGAGAATCGGCAGGGCGAGCTAAGAACTTCTCCCAAATTTCCCGGAGACAATACCGCTTGAGAAAAGAGAAAGAATCCTTTATGGAAAGGAGGATATCTTTGATCGCCCGCTCGAGACCCCAAACAAGCCGCCTTACACCCTCGGTTACACTCTCCACATCTTCCTCAAAAAACTTCATCTCTCGGACGGCCAGATACTTAAGTTCGGGGGCAAGTTGAATCTCCTCCAGCGCTTCAAAAACACGTCTCTCTTGAAACACAAAGCGCAGATCAAAAGCGAGTCTCTCCACCCAATAATTCACACTGAACCACTGTGGAAAAGAAATTTCAAACAGCTTGTATTTGCTCCCAACAGCATACATCGCCAGCCCCAGGATTAAAACCCAGAGAAAACTGCCAATATCATGAGCTCCCCAAACCTCCACCGAAGAAAACTGCGCCAAAACCGGAGGGGAATAGCCGAGATATTCCAGAGAGGGCAAGAGCAATCCCTTCCAGAGCAGATTCGGGAAAAGACCGATGGTCAAGATGACGGCAGCCAGAGCGAGCGTGGGAAAGACCAATGTGAAAGGAACCTCTTTGACTTCCCTGTAACTTTCGGGAATCCGGCCAAACAAGGTGAGCCTGAGAAGCTTAACAAAAGAGCACAAAGTAGCAGCACCAGTCGAGATGAAAACAATCTCCAACAAACCTTGACCGGCCGGAGATAGACCGAGGGAGGCCAGGACACGATGAAGAAGAGCCTTACTCACGTAACCATTGAAGAGAGGAACTCCACTGATCCCACAGGCGGCCACGATGAGGAAAAGAGCAGTCAAGGGCATCTTCTTCCGTAGGCCGCCTAGCTTATACATATCGAGCTCCCCAGTGCGAAGATAGATGGCCCCCACACCCAAAAAGAGACAAGCCTTAAATAAAGCGTGATTGAACAGATGAAAAAGACTCGCCCCCAAAGCAAGCATTCCTTCCTTCCCAAGAAAGGCCGCACACCCCAGACCCATAATCATGTACCCAACCTGGCTGATGCTGTGATAGGCGAGCATCCTTTTTGCATTCCTCTGGAGCAAAGCCATGAAAACAGCCAGCAACATGCTCACAACACCAAGACAAAGAAGTAACAGGCTGACGACGGACACGACTTTGGCCATACCGAAAAGCACCAGGAGAGCGCGGGCTATGCCGTAAACCCCGGTCTTGATCACCAAACCAGAGAGAAGAGCGCTAGCCGGGCAGGGCGCCACAGGATGTGCATCGGGCAACCAGATGTGGAGGGGAATCACGCCGGCCTTGACGGCGAAACCGACTCCCATCAGAAGAAAGATGGAGAGTTTAGCAGAATCCGGGAGATGGAGGGCGGGAGTGAAAGCCACCCCTCCCGTGTAGTAATAGAAGAGAAAGATGCCAACCAAAAAGGTCAAATCGCCCAAGATGATCATAATTAAGTACTTTGTCCCGGCCTTTAGAGCCTCCCTTGTGCGCGAGTTAACTATCAAGATGTAGGCCACATAACCCAGGATATCGAAGAAGATAAAGAGGGTAAAAAAGTTGGCAGCCAGAAAGATCCCCAGAACCGCCATCAAAGCGACCAGCGAAAAGGCGTGGTACTCTCCGCTTCCTCCCCCAACCATGTAGCCTAAAGAGAAGAGAGACACGGCCAACCAGATGAAGGAGACGAGGGCAACCAGGGAAAAACTCAAGGGATCGAGGGACAGCTGGAATATGGAAAGAAAAGGAGAAATGTAACCAATTGCCTTATGTTCCCTGAAAATTTGAGGATAAACCGAGAGAATTAAAATAAAGTCGATCCCCACAAACAGAAGGCTTAGGTGGCCCCTCAAATTCTTGAAACGCTGTCCGGCCAGATAAAGAAAGATAGCCCCAATGAAGGGCAGAACTGCTATCCAAAGGGGCAAGCTTCCCCAAACAGACTCCATCATCAACCCCCCAGGAAAGATTCGGAAACTACCCTCGCCAGGATCAAAAACGGCTTTGGGAAGACTCCCAATAGAAGTCCACCCACCGCCCCCACAAAGATCGGCAGGAGGTAAAACCAGCTAGTCCTCTGCCTTTCAACTGGCCCCTCCGCATGCTTGAAGAAGGCTCGATAGGTGATGGGCAAGAGATAAAAAGCACACAGAAGGGTGCTCAAAATTAGAGCTCCCAGAAAGATCGATTGTTGGGCTTCGAGAGGGCCCATCCATAAATACCACTTACTCAAAAAACCGAGGGTCGGCGGCACCCCGATCAACCCCAGGGAAGCAACCGTGAAGGCCACCATGACCAGAGGCTGGCGGTAGCCCATGCCACCAAGCTCGCTCACTCTCTTTTTCCCTGTCCCCCGATCGATCGCCCCAGCGCAGAAGAAGAGAGAAACCTTCATGAAAGCATGACTCACAAGATGTATGAGAGCTCCTACCAGTCCACTGGCACTCAGGACCGCCGCTCCCAGGAGGGTGTAGGAGATGTGGGCGACAGTCGAATAAGCCAACCTCCTCTTGAGATCATCCTGACGCAGGGCAATCACAGAACCAAAAATCATGGTCACGGTGGCAACCCAGATTAACAGGCCATCCATCCCGAGCGATTGAATGAGTTCCGGTCCAAAAACATTATAAATTACCCTAATAAGACCGAAAATTCCGACATTGACCACTGCATCCGCGTGCAAGAGCGCCGTCACCGGGGTAGGGGCGATCGCCGCCTCCGGCAACCACCGGTGAAGGGGGAAAATGGCGGCTTTTACGCCAAAACCAAGCACAAAAGTAAAGAGAAGAAAACGAAGAAGATTAGGGCTCTGAGTGGTCGGGAGCATTCCGACTTTATCAAAGACTGTCCCGCCGAGAAAAATGGTAAAGACGACGGAAAATAGCAAAAGGGCCTCCCCGACGAAGAGGTAGAGGAAGTATTTCCTCCCCGCCGCCATCGCCGCCCCCGTTTCCCCGTGAATCACCAAAGGGTAGGTGAAAACCGTGAGCATCTCGAAGAAGAAAAATAGCGTAATTAGGTTCCCAGCTAGAGTAACACCAATGCCAGAGGCGACGGCCAAAGTCAGAAAACCCCAGAAGCGCCCTTTGAATGACTCTTTCTCCATATACTTAACGGTGAAAATGACCGTAAATATCCAAAGAAGGGCCGAGACGAGAGCGAATAATAGACCCAGAGCATCGACCCTGAAGTAAAGGAATATCTCGGGGGCGAGGAAGATTGGGCGAGTTGCCAGAACCAAACCTTTTGAAATCGTCGGCCACATCCAGGAAAGACCGCCAAAGCCAATGAGGCTGGCCAAAAGGGCCAAAAATATCCTCACACCCTCCTTCTGGACGAGGAATATCAACATCCCCAGGATGATGGGGATGAAAACCAATAAAACTGGCAAGTAGGTGAAAATGGGCGCGCTCATCTCACCATCCCCAACAATCCCAAAACGGCTGGTTTAATCAGAATGAAGGACAGTCCCGGAAAGATACCGACGAGAAGGGAACCAAATCCCAAAACTCCAATTGGAACCATCATCCATGGTGACACTTCGGGGTAACTTCTTTCCCCGCCACCCCTGCCGACGGCGGGGGTGGCAAAGAAGATGTAATTGACGATCTTGACACAGTAAAGGAGGGTTAAAAAACTGCCCAGAAGAACGATCCCCGCGAGCCAGAACTCGCCGCGTTCGATCGCCCCCTTGCAAAGATAGTATTTGCTGGCAAAGCCGCAGGTGAAGGGGAGACTCGCCAGAGAAGCCAGGGCGATGGTAAAGAAAACCATCAAAAAGGGCATTCGCCTGCCAATGCCCCTCAAATCTTCCAATCTCCTAAAACCCGCCTGCGAGATTACCACCCCCGCACATAAGAACAAGGCCGACTTGGCCAGAGCGTGGTTCAACACTTGCAACAGACCTCCAGCTAGACCAAAGTAGGAAAAGAGATAGATGCCCAGGATCACATATCCGATCTGACTGACACTAGAATGAGCGAAAATCAACTTTATATCGTTCTCTCGCAGAGCAAAAAGGGCCCCAACGATGATGGCCGTGGCGGCCATGAGACTGAAAAGTGCCCCGATCTCACTCGAACCTCGCCCTCCGAGGATATAAAAGAGGACTTTGATCATCCCATAGACACCCATCTTGATGACCAGCCCGGAAAGCAGAGCGCTGACAGGAGAGGGAGCTAACGAATGGGCCCCGGGGAGCCAAACGTGCAAAGGGAAAAGGGCTGCCTCGATTCCGAAGGCAACCAAGATCAGAGCCGTGGCAGCACGAATCGCTCCAGAGTAAGGCAAGACGCCCAGCTCCTGGGCAAGAAGAGGCATGTATAGGGTTCCCGTAAGGGAATAAAGCAACCCTATCCCCAAAAGCACAAACAGAGAGGAGATCGTCCCCATCAGCAAATACCTGAAGCTCGCCTTCAGTGATTCTAACCCGCCCGATATGGCCACCAACGCATAACTGCTCAACGAAAAGATTTCGAAGAAAATGAACATATTGAAGATGTCGCCGGCCAATATGAAGCCGATCATGCCCCCGGCCAAAAGAAGAAGTAAAACATAGAAAAGGGGGATTTTTGAAGCCTCTAGATTCTGCTCTACATAAATTCGGGAAAATATGGCCACCGCCAAAGAAAGAGATGAGGCAAGAAGGAGAAAAAAGGCACCGACCCAGTCCAGGAAAATCTCGATTCCCCAAGGAGGAGCCCAACCACCAACATGGTAAGCGATGCGACCATCCACAAGCACTCCCCCAACCAAAATAAGAGCGGAACCAAAGGAGAAAAGCAAGGCCAGGGAGGCTAACCAGAAACCGGCCCTTTCCCAGCGAATCGAAAGGAGAGGAATAAGTGTGGCAGTCGCCAGTGGAACCGTGACCGTTAAAATGAGAAAGTGTTTCTCCACCTCCTAGCTCACCCCCGCCTCTCACCAGCGCCGCTACTTTCGAATATCTTTACCGCCATGCTCAAGGCCAAAGCCGTTGTGCCCACCGCAATCACCATGGCCATCAGAACCACTACCTGGGGAAGAGGATTAACGTAGTCCTTAACCCCAGATAAAATAATCGGAGCACTACCTCCCCTTCTGCTACCGACGGAGATTAGAAAAAGAAAGACGGAGGTCTCCATTATGTTTATCCCAATGATCTTCTTGATCAGGCTGGGCCTGGCGAGAACGGTGTAAAAGCCGATCAAGAAAAGAAGCATAGCCACTCCATATAGAAAATTCCCCGTACTCATCCTCGCTCTACCTTCTTTAATAAGCAAAAGAGGGAGATAATGACCGCCCCACTGGCCAATCCGATGCTCACCTCCAGAAGAAGAAGGATCGCCCTCCGAAGAAAATCACTCAAACCGAGAGTTGGGGTAGTTGTAATTAAAAAGTTTCCGCCCAAGGCTATTCCTAAAAGACCCACAAGCATGAAGGATAAAATCGCTGAGCTCTCCAAAACCATTCTGACCCCTGGAGAAATTCTTTTTACCATCTCGTCCAGGCCAAAAACCAAGGTATAGATAATTACCGTGGTGGCCACTATAACCCCACCCTGGAAACCACCCCCAGAGGTGGTAAAACCATGAGTAATCACATAAAGAGCAAAGGCTAAAAAGAGGGGCACGAAGATGACCACAACCATCCTCACCAGAAGACTGGGCAAGACAAAGGTCTCACAACAGGTTTCGAGGGATTCCCTTCCGAGAATGGCCAAAGCAGCGGCGAGAGCCGTGAATAAAACGACCATCTCCATCATCGTATCGTACCCCCGATAGGAAAGGAGGATGGCGGTGACGGTGTTGCGGCAACCGGTCTCGCGGAGACCCTTTTCAAGGTAGCGCGGGACAACCAGGCTATTGGTGGGATTTTCGGGGTCTCCCATTCTAGGCAAACTGGTCACCGCTGCAAGCAAAAAAAGACCACAAAGAGAAAGGAGAAATATGGCTCCCAGCTTTTTCACACCTTCTCCTCCCTGGTCGTTCTGCAAACGGCTACGACGAAGAGTACAACGGTTACCCCCGCTCCGATGGCTACCTCCGCCAGGGCAAGAACCGGTGCCCCCAACTGCTGCCAGACCACGGCCATTATCAGGCTGTAAGCCGAGAAAATGATCACGGCAGCCAGGAGGTCCCTGGTGAAAACGGTCGCAACGGCGATGACCAATAGAAATGGAACGAGGAAATAGATCAGGCTCATTTCTCCTCCATGAACTTCTCCAGCAATTTCTCCTTCTCGAGTCGGATGAGCTCCTCCCTATCCTCCTGCCAGGGAGTAAGCCCACCCCTGCGCGCCGCTCTGGCCACAGCGTGACCTATCACCAAGCCCGATGTGAGCATAAGTCCGGTAATGACCAGCAACTTCAGAGCATTGAAGGAAACTCCCTCGTAGACGACGAGTCCCAAAAGCGCCAAACCGGCTCCAAAGATATCGCACTTAGTCGAAGCATGCAGCCGGGAATAAATATCGGGAAGGCGAATGATACCTATCACCCCAATGGATAGGAAAAAGACCCCCAAGCTCAAGAAGACCACCGTGATGGAGTTGGTAACCACCTCGATCATTTAGGCTCTCCCCCCGTCTCCGCACACCTGGTGACAGCGATGATGGCGACAAAGTTCAAAAGGGCATAGGCAAAAGCCACATCTAGATAGACGGCCTGCTTGAACAGATAAGCCATGAGAATCAAAACAACCAGAACGTTAGTACCGATAAGGTTCACGGCGATAATCCGCTCAAAAAGTGTCGGACCCAAAATCGCCCTGTAGAGACAGATAAAGGCCCCGATGAGCAAAGTCAAGCTAACTCCCACGAAGAAAGGGTTCATCTCTCCTCCTCAAATATCCAGAGAACAGCCTTCTCCGCCTCCCTCTCCATGAGCTCCTTGGCGAAAGAATCGGCTAGGCAATGGACGTGGATTATATCTCCCTCGAAATCCACGGCCAGAGTGCCGGGTCTTAGGGTGATGAAACCAGCCAGCATGACCTTGGGCAAAACCCCCTTTAGCGATGTTTTGAACTTAACCACCGCTGGACTGATGGGGAGCTTGGGATCGAGCACCCTCTCTCCCACATCCGTATTAGCCTTGAAGATATCCACGGTCAACCTGGCAAGACAAACCCAGAAACGCCAGATTCCCCTGATGCCAAGCCTCAATTCCTCCCAGAGACCGCTGAGTAAGACATGAGAGAGGAAGGTAACGAGGGCGGCCAAAAAAACACCCTCCAGAAGATTGAAGGGATGTAAATTGCCGGTGAGAACGAGCCAGAAAATCAAAAGAAGAATGCCCACGAAAAGATGTTTTTTCTCCATAATTAATTTTTATTCGCCTAAAAGTCCGTCGTATCCTGCTTGTAGTATCGGCATCCTCCAAAATTTCCTTTAGTTGTCTTGATATTCAGCTCAACCTTTTATTTGGGCTATTAACAAGTTTGGTTTACACCCCACCGTTGGCGGAGTGAGGACCATGTGTCGAGAAGACCGTGTCGGAGCCCCGCCAACGAAACCCTTGAATTACCAAAGAGCTTAAGCGCGGGGCGAGACCCGAGCGACGTTCTACGTTCCGAGCGGCCCCGAAGGACTCGTTTCACTCGCCAACGGGGTAAACGGCCGTAACCGCGCCTGCCCCGTAGACGCGACAGCGTTCTTCGGGGTGTCTTCGAGGCACTTGAGTCCGAACCATATGTCAACTCATCTTGCTAATAATCCATTTTGTTCACAAAAAATAGGAGGTCCTCTCAAAGACCTCCTCTGCCCTAAAACACCTACGGGTGGCAAGCTCAATCTAGATGTGAATTATTCTTTCTTTTCTTCCTCTTTCTTGCTGGCCGCAGCTTTCTCTTCCTTGGCCTCTTCGCCCTTTCCCTCAACACCTTTCTTCAGCTCGCGGATGCCTGAGCCAATTGCCTTTCCAATCTCGGGTAGCTTTCTCGGGCCAAAGATTATGAGCACAATCGCCAAGATTATTATGAGCTCGGTTGGACCCAGGCCGAAGACATAAGCCGGATACCACACAGCTTGAACCATGCAAACCACCTTTCTTCCAAAATTTCCTTTAGTACCGTTACAACTATTTCCTATATCACTTCTTTCAATTGACAAAATGTTCTATCTTAAAGTTGTAACGGCATTAGTTTACCACAAACTGGCGAAATAACAAATCTTCCCGGATGTTACCGTCGCTTCTTTCCCAAAAACCGTTCCTCTATGATATCCGCAACGCCCTCAGCATCCTCGCGGTCAAAGTGGGGGACATCCAGTATCGAAGTCTCGCCCTGCCTGCTGGTTGGCTTGCCTACCTGCCGGACGGGCAAGCCAACCAGGGCAATCAGCTCCCTGGAGGAACAAAGGGGACTAACGTGAACATCCGGTCGATGGACCTCTATCTTGGGTTTATCCTGCCTCTTGAAACCCTCCGCAATTATGATATCCACATCACTCAAATAGCGCTCTGCGATTTCGTCCAAGGTGAGCTCCCCGACCACCTTCTTGATGACTGCTATCTTTTTTGAGGAGGAGACGACGGTGACATCGGCTCCAGCCCGGCTGTGTCTCCAAGAATCCTTGCCGGGGATGTCGATATTGAAACCGTGAACATCGTGCTTGATGGTGGCCACCCTGTAACCCCGCCTTTTGAGCTCGGGGACCAACTTCTCGATGAAGGTGGTCTTTCCACTATCCGATTTTCCCACTATACAAACTATCGGTATCCTGTTCACATCTCAGCTCCCAGCCACCAGCTTCTAGCCAATAGCTGATAGCTCGCTCATTATCATTCGCTCGATAGCCCGGCCTTACGGCCTTGATAGCATATAGCTCGTTCCCCCGCCGATGGCGGGGTCACTCGATAGCATATGGCCCGCTCACTAACGTTCACTCGATAGCTGATAGCCTTAACCATCTGCCATCAGCCATCAGCTTTTTTCACTCTTCACTTTTACGCGCTCCGGGTGGCTGAAAATGCACATCTTGCCCATCCTGACATAACCGATGACCGCCACCCCATAATCCTCGCCCAATTTCACAGCGACGTCGGTGGGAGTGGAGTGAGAAACCGCCACTGGTATCTCAGCTCTGATCGCCTTGACAAGCATCTCGGAAGATATCCGACCGGTGGTGAAGAGCGCTTTATCCTTGGTGGGGATGGCCCTCAAGAGGGCGTCTCCCAAAACTTTATCGATCGTGTTGTGCCGACCGATATCCTCCTGCAAAGAGAGGATACCCTCCTCGTCGCACAGGGCCGAACAGTGAACCCCCCCCGACGAGCGGTGAATCTCGGTTGAACTCAAAAACTTCCTCATCAAATTAACTATTCTATGTGCCGAAAAAGTCTTGTCGGATGTGAGGGGAACCAACCCCTTTTGGTTTGAAGAGCCGAAGGTCACACCCTTGCCAAAACCCGAGGTATAAATCTTCCGAAGAGGTCTTTGTATGGGTCGTTTTGTTTTCACTCGAATCACGAAGTCGTCTTCGTCGACGACGAGCCTCTCAACATCCCCAGGTCGGTCCACAAAACCCTCAGCGTAAAGAAGACCGACCGCCAGCTCCTTCAAACAAATCGGCGTCGCCAAAAGGGTTGCCAGCTCCTCGCCATTGAGCAAAATGGTCAAGGATCTTTCCTCGGGCACGGACATTATCACCTTTTCCGCCCGGCCATCGCACTTGACGATCTTAACGCGGGCCCCCCGCCTGCCAGCGCCTGAAGTCGCAGACAATGGCGGGCAGGCCCGCCTGCTGCATGATTTTTTACTCTCACTCATCGTTTGTCTTCCTCACCTCTCAGGTCATAGACCCAACACATCTTTCCGTCCCCGGTGGAAGGAAGAATCGGAATACATCTTCCTGGCATATGCCAGGTCTTCCAGCGTATTGATGTTGAAGAAAGAGAGGAGATGGGGATCCAATTTGGTCACCTCATCCACACCAATGTACTTCACTTTGACCTCATCAAAGAAGGAGATTATTCGAAAGTCTCCCTCCGCCAGCCTTTTCTCGATGGGGGATATGCAATTTTTGGAATAGACTGCGTGAAGGGGCTCAGGGCCTTCAGGGGACTCGGCAATGACCACATCAACCCCGCCTCCGGTGGGGCCCGCCACGCTCATCAGATATCTCAACAACTCCACGTTGAGGAAGGGCATGTCACAGGCGACAACTAGACTGTGAAAGGAAGTGGAAGCCACCAGCCCCGCCAGTATTCCACCCAAGGGACCCTCGTAGGGGACTTTATCTTGGACCAATTTCAGCCCACTCTTCTTGTGCGACTCGGGGGTGTTCGTAACCAGAATAACATCCTCGCAGATGGAGGAAAGTTTCTGGATGATGATTTCCAGAAGCGTCCGAGGACCCAGTTTTAAGAAGCACTTGTCCTCGCCGATCCTCGAACTCCATCCCCCAGCTAGAATTACTCCCGTTATCCTGTCTTCACTCCATTCTCTCAATCTATTAAAACTCAGAATTAGTTGTTAGTTGGCAGTTGCCATATCTTGTCAGCTTAGAGTTCGGAGCTTAGAGCTTAGAGAAAAACCCTTCGCTCTTCGTCCTTCGTCCCATGACTCTTGACCCTTGACTCCTAACTTCATCTAGTTGCTCTTTTAGTGCATCTCCGAGGCGAGTTGGGCAACGGGCGAATACCCCTTTTTCTGAGCCACCGTGTCCAGAAAAATAGTGGCGGCATCCTCTACCTCGGGGGTGACCTCCCGTCCCAGCTCCTTCTCGTTGGAGGTCTTTATGTACCTCTTGCACTCGTCGCAGACATCGATCCGGTGCCCCTTGTCATCCTCCGGGTAAAAGAAGGGCAGGGACTTGTTGTCCTCGGTACCACAGAAAGCACACTTGATGTTCTGAACCCACCAATCGCTCCTGCACATGGAACATCGCAGAAGCCTCAAGCCATCCTCTCTTCTGAGTCTAGCCATAAACGCCCGACGGCCACAAATGGGGCAAAACTCCTTACCCCAAAAGTGCTGATTTATCTTCTCCCTCAAAACCTTCGCATAGGCTTCATAAAAAGGGATCAGAGCAGCAGTGGCGATGAAAAGAACCGTCTCCTTCTTTGTCCCACTCTTCTCGCCGAGCTCGGCAAAGAAGGCCTCATCGAATCCTTCAAGTTTCTCGATTAAAGTGGGTATCTTCTCCGTCTTTAGTTCGTTGAGGTTCATCAACTTATCCAATCCCCTGGGAGGTTTTGGACTCTTCTCTTTGACGATGCCTACGATTTCCTCAAGCATAGATCTATACAGAACGGGCGAAACCTCACCCCTTCTGCCCGTGAGCACCGGTTTTCCCTCCCTCAACAAGGTCTTTATTTCCTCCTCCGTCACATCGATGGAGGGTAAATCCACCCTTGATGCGTATTCCGATTGAGCCACGATGATCGCGCCATAAAACTCCAGGAGACTCTTCAGTGTGGGAATCCTCTCCTTGTAATACTCGATCTCCTTTAAAATTTCATCCCGGGTTGGCACCTTCTGATCCAGTTTAAGAATGATAATCACCCCTTCTATATCAGTTTCTCACTCCAGTAGTTTCCGATTATATTCCAAATCGCTTAAGTTGGCAAAAAAACAGCCCCGCCGTTTGGCGAGGCTGTTTTTTTAATTCTAGCCGATCCTACCTGACCACATGCCCTCCATACATGAAGAGCCACCTCACCAGCAAACCGCCGACGAGGACAAGGACAGAGGCGAGGGTTGTAAGCCCTGCCGGAGGATGGGCCTTCTTGGCAACGCTCGCGCTGTAGAGCTCGATAGCCAGAGGGGCAAGGAGCCCGATCAGAACGACTCCCACCCAGAACAAGAAGGCGTACTCGCCGCTGACTATGACCGCAGCCGCATCAGCAGCAAGGCCACCAGCTCCACTCAAAGCAATGAGGAGAACTGCAAAGGCAATGAGCTCGATCACGATAACAATCGAGTCGGCCTTCTCCAATGCTCCCATTGCAACCTCATCCTTCTTCGCCTGCATGTTGGCAATGAGAAGGATCAGGGCCAGTCCAGTGGAGGTAGCCGAGGCAACAAAGACCATTGGTAGGAAAGGAGTAGCACTCCACAATGGTACACTTTTTACTGCAAGGAGTACTCCCGTGTAACCAGCGGTCAAGATGCCAAAGATGGCTCCAATCCACTGAAAGAGCTTTCTCGCCCCTTCTTTGCCTTTAAGAAAGGGGAGTATACCCCTATCCTCAGCCAGGAAGAAGGCGGGGGTAATTACCCCACCCGTTATAGCGAATATGGTCAGAATCCAGACTCCCTGGCTCATTACGGAACTCGGCCTGCAGGTGATGATGAAGTGCCAGAAGTAGAGAGGACGGGCCAAGTCCACAACGAGTATGAGCAAGCCTAAAGCTATGATGGGAAGAACACAGTAGGAGCCGATCTTGGCCAGGTTCTTGTATCTTCCCTTGCTAAAAGCCTCAGCGAAAGTGCCCGAGTAGGCACACGCCCCCGCCAAACCTCCCAAGAAGAGGTAGATGGCAAGCAAATAGTGCCAATAGTGAGTTCCTTCATGCATCCTTACTCACCCCCCTTTCCTTCAGCTTCGGCGGCCTTAAAGACCATCCAGAAGGGAACAACCGTCAAGATACCCGCGGCAATGAGACCCATAATCCACTTGGTAAGCATATCAGCGGTGGAAACCCGCGGATCAGCCGGGAGACCATAGGTCTCGGGATCATCCAAGAGAATGTAGGTGACCGCGGTTCCTCCCACACCTGAAGGATTATAGACCTGAGCCTTGGCCTCGCCGCGCTCCTTGAGGGCAGCCACGCGAGCCTCGGCTATGGCGAGCATCTCTTCCTTCTCGCCGAACTGAAGTGCACCCGGAGGACAAGTCTTCACGCAGGCGGGCGTGAGACCATTTTGGACGCGGTCTATGCAACCGCGGCACTTGTAGACGGTTCCCGCTACCCGCTTTCCGGGTATCTTCTTGCCATGCGCCAGCCACTCCTTCTCGTCCTCGGAGATCTCCCCTCGGAACCTGGGAACTCCACCCCAGAAGGGGCAAGCGTAGTGGCAGTTCTTGCAACCGATGCAGACATCCTGATCAACCAAGACGAAACCCGTCTCAAGGTCTTTCTTGATGGCACCAGCAGCACAAACATTGACGCAACTGGGTTCCGCACAGTGCATGCACCTCTTGCTGATGAAGAGCCAGCGGAAACGATCGGGTTCATCCTTCTCGATGAAGTCGATCAGATTCCACGTGGTCCCATCGAGATCGAGAGCATTGTAGTAGGTGCCCAGCTTCTTGACCTCAGCTGCTGCCAGAACATTCCACTGCTTGCAGGCGACGTAGCAGGCTCGGCAGGCGGTGCACTTAGACGCATCGTAGAGTATCGCTTTCGCCATCTTACTTCACCTTCCTTACGTCGCAGAGGAACGCCTTGTACTCTGGGATCATCGTATTGGCATCCCCGATGTGTGGTGTGAGCTGGTTGGCAGCATAATCTTTGCCGGGAGCACCACCCGTGCACAGTCCGGCATAGCCGTAACACCAGGGAAAACCGACGAAGTGAACGGTCTTGCCATTGATAGTATACGGCTTGACCCTTCCGGTGACGATGGCCACCGCCTGGAGGGAACCTCTGGCGCTGACCACTTCGACCGTCTCTCCGGGCTTGATGCCCTTCTCGGCGGCCAACTCTTTGCTCATCTCCACGAACATCTCGGGCATTAGATCAACGAGCCACGGCTGGTTCCTGGTCATGATACCCGTCTGCCAGTGCTCGGTGACCCGATAAGTGGAAGCGACGAGCGGATACTCCTCTGGTGTCCCGACCTTGTCGTCGGCGTTAACCTCGTGCCACAGGAAGATAGCCGGATTGATCTGCTGCCCGGACATGAGATTCTCGGTCGGGCTCTCCAAGGGCTCGTAGTGCTCGGGGAGTGGACCCTCGGCACATGGAGCAAAGAGCCTGAAGACGCCCTCGTTGGTCATGATAGCGGGTAGGTCCCCACCGACAGCGGTCGGCGCCTTCGTCGCGGCGAAGTCGGGAACGTCATTGCCTGTCCACATGCCAGGCTGGCCTGTTGTTGGGTCGACCTTGTTGGGATCCCACCAGATCTCCGGGATCTCCGGATTCCAGGGCTTTCCTTCAAGGTCGCAGGAAGCGCGGTTGTAGATGATGCGCCTATTGACCGGCCAGGCAAATGTCCATTCGAGGTTGTTTCCAATGCCCTCGGCTTCCCTCGTGCGCCTCTGCATGAGGTTCGTTCCGTCTTCAGCAAAGGTCCCTGAGAAAAGCCAGTTGCCGCAGGCGGTCGTACCGTCGGCCGCGAGTTTGGTGAAGTTCTTCACCAGCTTGTTTCTGTCGGGCCACGTGTAGCCGTTGCAGGCCTTGGCAACCTCCTCCGAGCTGGGCGGATCGCCGTAATCCCAGTTGAGATTGGTTATGGCCTCGGCCAGTGACCCGCCTTCTTCCTTGTAGAGCCTCTTGAGCTCCTTGACGATGAGATCGGTGATCTCCAGATCGCTCTTGCAGTCGCCCAAGGGCTCGGCACCCTTCCAGCGCCACTGGATCCAGCGACCGGAGTTGCTGATGGAGCCGTCCTTTTCCACGGAGTCCGCCGCCGGAAGTCTCCAGACCTCGGTCTGGATTTCTTCGGGTTTGGATCCCGGGCGCTTCCAGAAGCTGTTGCTCT
This sequence comes from Actinomycetota bacterium, assembly GCA_030019215.1. Lineage (GTDB taxonomy): Bacteria > Actinomycetota > Aquicultoria > Subteraquimicrobiales > UBA9087 > UBA9087. Next base: position 11,596 of record JASEEZ010000017.1, on the reverse strand, counting down.
CGGTCTCCCAGAGGTTCAGATCGACCAGCCACTCCAGCTTGTCCATGGCCGCCTTCACGATATTCGAGTTGGGACCACCAACGGCTGGGTTTTGGCCAATGAGCATGAGGCCCTTGACCACACCATCGTACATGGCCTCAAACAGGGCTATGTGCGAGTAGCCACCTCCCTTGTGGCCTTTGCCAATCTTGGGCAACCAGTCGAAGTGAAAGTCGTTCTCCGGCTGAGCGGCATCTCCCCACCATTCTTTAAGCAGGCTCACGAGGTACTTCTCGCCATTTCTCCACCAGGAGATGGAGCCGGGGAGAACGTCCTTCGTGGCCTTGCCGACGGTGTATGCATCGGCGTAGCTCCGGAAGGTATCTCCAGCCTTCGGAACCGCCAGATAAGCCGGGATGATGTGGAAGAGTAGAGCGTGATCGGTCGAACCCTGAACGTTGGGCTCGCCCCTGAGGGCGTTTACACCGCCGCCGGGCCTTCCAATGTTTCCGAGAAGCAACTGGAGCATGGCAAAGGCGCGGATGTTCTCAGTTCCAGTTGTGTGCTGCGTCCAACCCATGGCGTAGAGGATGGTCCCGACCTTCTTGGGATCAGCCGTCTCCGCAAAGGCCGCGCAGACCTCTAAGAACTTATCCTTGGGGGTTCCGCAGATCTTCTCCACCATCTCCGGGGTATACCGAGCGGCGTGCTTCTTGAGGAGCTGCCAGACGCAGTTCGGGTCGGTCATCGTCCAGTCCCTCCTGGGGGACTTGATGATGCCACCCGGGGCCTTCTCGTCGGGGAGATCCTCGGTCTGATAGGCCCAGGTCGCCCGGTCATATTTCCTCTTCGCGGGATCGTATCCGCTGAAGAGACCGTTCAGATCGCCCGGTAGCTTGAGCTCTGGGTTGATCAACAGCGTGGCGTTTGTATAGTGCTTCACGTATTCCTCGTGGTACTTCTTGTTTTCAAGCACGTAATTGATCATGCCCGTGATGAAGGCGATGTCGGTTCCGGGACGAATCGGTGCGTAGATGTCGGCCTTTGAAGCGGAACGGGTGAAACGGGGGTCAACGCAGATTAGCTTCGCACCCCTCTCCTCCATGGCCTTGGTGACCCACCTGAAGGACATGGGGTGATTTTCTGCGGCATTGCCGCCCATGATCACGATGCAATCACTGTTCTTTAGGTCAATCCAGTGATTGGTCATGGCTCCTCTGCCATACGTCGGTCCCAAAGCTGCGACCGTGGAAGAGTGTCATATGCGTGCCTGGTGTTCGATGTAAACCACACCGAGAGCCCTCATCGCCTTTACCAAGAGATAGCACTCTTCGTTGTTTACAGCCGCACCACCTACAGCAGCAACTGCCTCGAGGCGATTGACCAAGTTCCCATCCGCATCACGCTCGGTGAAGTACTTGTCCCTGGTATCCTTGATTTTGCGAGCAATGTCGGGAATCGCTTCATCCCAGCTCTTCTCCTCCCACTCACTGCCACCCGGCGCACGGTAGAGAACTTTCTTGTTTCTCTTGCCCGCCGCATCGGCCGCGACCTGGAACATGGAGGCGCCCTTCGGACAGAGGGCACCCTCATTGGTGGGATGATCAGGGTCACCATCGATAGCGATGGGGTGTCCGTGCTCGTCGGAGTAGACAATCGCACCACAACCACAGGAACAATAAGGACAGATGGTATATGCCTGGCTAGCGCCCTTTACCCTTAGCTCTTCGGCTTCCGCCGCGATAGCCGGCATGTCAAAGCCGAATTCGAGAAGGGTTGTGGAAGCAACCGACACACCCGCGAGCTTCAGAAAACATCTTCGTGTGAGCTTCACCTAATGACTCACTCCTTTCTTGTAAGGATTTACCCCCGACATGTCGGGGGTCTTGGGCATTTCTCTCCCGAGATCAAACCCGGGCCCGCAACACCTCCTCTCCTAAAGATTTGTGGTCTTGAGGTAAGAACATTGCTACGGCTGAGCGACAAACTCTAGTTAATTCCACATTATTCGCTCATAAAATAACAGAAGACCTTTAGACACCACATCTAAAGATCTCCTTTGCGCAATGGCAGGCACAAGGATTACTCCTCACACCCTATCGCTCATCCCTCCCAGTGGGAGGAAATGAGTCGGAGATATCTCTATGGATTTAGAAGATTGCAAAATTAGTTGCTGCGATTGATGCTAGAGAGAAGAGCTAAATTGCTGAATAGGAACGCTATTTGCTAACTATTACGACAAAGCTACTATAAATTCCTGCCTGAGTCAACAGGCTACCTATGAATCTTTATTATAAAAAGTTACAAAGTCTTTTATGGCTGAATCTTGTGTCAAATAAAAGAGCCCCCGATTTAATCGGGGGCTCTTTTGCATCCCCAAAACGATTAAGAGATGCGGAACTCGAGGATCTTGTTTGTCTTCGGTTCAATCACGTGAACCGCACAACCAATTCACGGATCGAAGGAGCGCACGACCCTGACCACATTGATCGGATTGTTCGGATCAGGTACCGGCGTTCCGAGCAGAGCTTCCTCGATGGGACCGCGTTGTTCCTTTTCATCCCTTGGCGAAGCATTCCAGATGGTGGCCGGGACGCACTGATAGTTCTTGATCTTGCCGTTTTCCACCTCTATGAAATGGCCAAGGGCGCCCCGGTGAGCCTCGACGAGACCCATGCCCCTACCGCTCTTGGGAACGGGGGTTGTGTTGCAGGTGGGTTCACCCGGTTTAAGCTGCATGACCCAATCCTGCACCCCCTTGCACACGTAGAGAGCCTCCCAGGCCCTCGCCGCATGGCGAGCCACCGCTGAAGGCCAGGCTCCTATCGTGGTCACGATACCCATGAACTCCGGATTCTGGGTAGCGAGCATGCGGGCCAGCGCTCCGGCCTCCCTCGGCTTGCCATCGTAACGAGGAGCCTTGATGAAAGAGTAAGCTCCTTCCTTCTTTGGTGCCGGAACGGTCAGCCCATCGGAGGGATGCCTATTGCTGCACTCGTCGGTGTACCAGGAGTACTTCACCTGCTCCATCAGTTTCGACGGATCGAATGCCTCAACCTTGGTGATGTCTGGAGCGGTGATCACGCCGGACTTGCAGTGGCGCTTCTTGTAATCGCCCGACTTACCCAGGTCAAACATACCATAGGATATGAAGTTACCCAGACCATGGCCGACCTTGAGGTCATGCAGTGGTTTCAAGGGACCTGTTCCGAGAGCCAACACTAACTTGAGATAGGTGTTCTCGACGAAGTCGGTTATCTCATCCAGACGGCTCTTGAAGGCCACTATCTTCTCCGGCGTGACCTTCTCGGTGACTCCACCGGGCACGAAACTCGCGTGGTGCGGCATCTTGCCCCCGAAGATGGCGAGCATCTCTTGAGCTCTCTTCCTCATCTCCAGGGCCTGCAGATACTGCCAGACAGCCTCGGTGACGATCTCGGGATCGGTCAAGGAGAAAGCATCCGGTTCGTACCTCGGCGTCAGAGGAGCGGTATCCCCAGCCTGAACCAGCTTGACTATCTTGTCCTTGACCGCCAGGAGCTTCGGGTCAGCCCCCGCATAGTTGGCGATGGCCATGATGTCCAGATAGTCCAGGGCAGCCAGATGATAGAAGTGAAGCAAAGCGGACTGGACAAAATTGGCTCCGGCCACCAGATTCCTGATGATACGGCCATTTTCCGGTATCTCCGCCCCGAAGCAGTCATCCAGCGCCTGAGAGGAAGCCAGAGCGTGCTCCGCCGGGCAAACACCACAAATCCTCTGTGTGACGATGGTGGCATCGCGGGGGTCCCTGCCCTGAAGGATTAGCTCAAAGCCTCTAAAGAGGGTGCCCTTGCTCCAGGCGTCCTTGACGACGCCATTCTCCACTTCGACCTCGATCGCGAGGTGACCCTCGATGCGGGTCATGGGATCAACAACAACTTTTTGCGCCATTTATTTCTCACCCTCCTTCCTCTCCGTCTTCCTTCCTCCCTCTTTCTTCTCCTTCTTCGTTCCAAGGAGATAACCACCGATTCCACCCGCGGCGGCAGCTCCCACGCCGAGTAGGGTTGCTCCACCGGTGCTGAACCCTTCAGCGCGTGGTTCCTCCTCAAGAATCACCGTGGGCAACGGCTCATAGAGGGGAGAAAAGTCGTTGTAGAACTTGGGATCGGTGCAGCCGGCACAGGGTGCTCCGGCCTTCACGCACCAGTTGACACCACTGTTCCACTGCCTAACCGGGCAATCGGAGGCCGTCGCCTGTCCCTTGCACCCCACCTTGGCCAGACAGTAGAGCATCTCCGGTTCATCCGCAGCCCACTTTTCGACAAACAGACCACTTTCGTAAGCTGTCCGCCTCGGGCAATTATCGTGTATTTTTTGCCCAAAATAGAGCTTTGGACGTCCTAACTCATCGAGCTCGGGAACGCCAAAGAGGAGGACATTGACGATGGTCCCAACCATCCAATCAGGGTGAGGAGGACAGCCGGGGATGTTGACCACAGTGCCTCCGATGACCTCCTGCAAGCCCTTTGCCCCCGTTGGATTTGGATCCGCCGCGGGAATCCCACCCCAGCAGGCACAGGCTCCCACAGCCACGTTGTACTTGGCACCGGCGGCCGCCTCCTTGACTATCTCCACAAAGGGTTTGCCACCAACCTGGCAATAGATGCCATCCTCCGCGGTGGGAATGGCTCCCTCGAGGACGAAGATATAATTGCCCTTAAGCGCCTCGAGATCGTGCTCCAAGGCCTCCTCGGCAACGTGGCCACTGGCGGCCATGAGAGTTTCGGAATATCTCAGGGAGATAACGTCCAGGACAACCTCGGCCACGGTCGGATAGTCCGAGTTTGCCAGCGAGACCGTGCAACCAGTACAGCCAGCGCCATTGAGCCAGATGACAGGAGCCTTCCCCGCAGCTGCCTTCTCCAGCGCCCTCGCTATCTGAGGTATATAGGCATCCGAGAGGCCAGCCAGAGCGGCCATGGTACCACATATCTTCAGAAATTGGCGCCGGCTTAAACCTTTGATCTTTCCCACTATCTAACACCTCCATTCTCAAAAATTTGTCTACTGCAAAAGCCTGTCGACCGGCTTGCTCTTGATGACATGATCCTTGCGCATATGGCACTCGCTGCAGTAGACATCGCCGGCTTCAACATGCTTCTTGAGATCGTAGGCCAGATCCGCCCTCAGGTAGACGATGGGGGGATAATCATGACATTTAATACACTTCGCATTGGACGCTTTTTTGCTGGGCACATTCACAGCCACATCAAGACCAGCCAGGTGGAAGACAGATGCTGGTAGGGCACTGAGTTTCGTAACTCCTCTGAAGTGACACTGGATGCAGGCAATGTTGCGGTGCTTGGAAGCCTGAACCTCATCGAGCTGGGCTCTCATCTCGTGACAGGTTGATACACCACAAGATGCCTTGTGACAGTAGTTGCAAAAACAGGTGCTATCCGTACCCTTAGTGACGATGGCGATCACACAAACGACAGCGATGATGATGGCCAAAGCCCCCAACTGAAACCGCCGCTCTTTGATCCGTTCCCCAAGACTCACTTGGCTATCACTCCTTTCCTGTGGATTTTAAGCCAATCTAGCAACTTATGATTCCAGCAACCTCCGCCAGCGTTTCGTCCAACGCTGCCACGGAGCAAAAATGAACTTCAAAAACTCCAACCTAGTGATTCTCAACGACCACCACTCCCAAGATTACAAAAGAAAAGTGAAGCCGATACGCTCACCCCACTATGCAAACTCCTTCCCCTTCACCTCCTTCGCACCAATTTAGGAAAAAGAGAGAATGTCTTCGGTTTTTCACCTCAGAGAAATGCCTGCTAAAAGTTATAACTATCATAACCTTACCTGGACACATCGTCACCGTGCAAAACCACCAAAATAAAGGTGCCCGATTTGTAGATTTTGCACAAAAAATCCGGGAATTGGGAAGGAAGTTCCACAAATTTGAAGAATATCAAACTTACATCCCGAACTTTTGCGTTCTCGGTTAAGAAAGATCATTCACAATAAATAACTGAAATTGGCTTAGGGCAAAGGTTAGGCCTCAAGAAAACCGTCTCGGAGGCCGAGCGGGCACGGTCCCGCCGCAGGCGGGGAGCGAGGCTGAGAGCCGAGCAGTGGACGCCTCGCTGGGGCGGACAACTGCGTGTTTTCGGAGGTCTGGCCTTTGCCAAAACCGATCGCTTGCTCATAATTTTAAAAACGCAAAAGTCAAGTTATATCGTTTCATCGGGTGAAAAATGGCCAGAAAATGGGAAACACCAAAAAACTTTAACACGGAGAATCTAATCCATCAGCTGATAGCGGCCGACGAGAACAGCGACTTCCCCTCCCTTTGGTTGTCAGCCCAACTACTCGGACTCGATCTGAGCACGCCTATCGTTGCCTTCGTGGTCGCCCCAAGGGGCAAAGAGGAAGAGAGCCGAGGGATAAACGATAGGATAAAAATTCTTGCCCTCATAAGAAACTTCTTCGACCCTTCCAGACACCTCGCCTCAACCATGGGCCCCAGAATATTCGTGGTCTTGAGGAATCTTTACATCCCAATGACTCTCCCCAAAGAAGAGGCCGATTTCCAGAGAGAATTCAAGCAAAATCTCGCCGAGACTGCTTTCTTGCTCTAAAAATATATATTCGACGAAGCCCAACGAAAAGTTTCCGTGGGAATCGGAAGATGTCACCAGGGGGAACTAGGGCCAAAGCTCTCATTTCAGGAAGCGCTGATGGCTCTTCAAATCGGAGAGCGCCTGGAGGAAAAATCGGTCTATAACCCCGGACTTCGTCCCGGAGGACTCCAGTCCGAGGGAGGGCCTACGACCAGAGGGGGAATCTTCCACATCGCCGATTATCCCCTCCTTCCCTTCTTGAGCAGCAATTCCAGAGATCAACTGGCCAGGTCCTATAGAGATGTAACCGCCGTGCTTCTAAAGAATCCTGAACTTCGGGGCAGTTTAAAAGCCTTCCTCGAGGCTAACTTCAACGTATCCACGGCAGCAAAGAAACTTTTCCTTCACCGAAATACCCTAATCTATAGACTGCGCAAGATATCTTCCTTAACCAGTTTAGATCCGCGGAAATTCAGAGAGGCCATCCAGCTCTACATGGCCCTACAACTTTCCTGCCTCGAGGAAATGAGCGAGAAAAAAAGAGCATAACGTACTGGGTGGGTCAGACACCAAGTTCCGTTTTGACCTTGATTAACTTTATTATGTCCGTCCTGGTAACCAGACCAACCAGGCTATCGTCCTCGACCACGAGCAGGTGGCCTACTTCCTCTCTGGCCATCTGCATCAGAGCTTGAACCGCATCCTCACCCGGAGATATCTTCAAGTGTTCTTCCAGGGGATCCATTGTCTCCCAAACCGTGGTGATCGACCAGCTTTCCCTGGGTATCTCCTTTACATCGTGTAGCGTTATGACCCCCAAAAGCCGTCCATTTTCGACGACCGGGAACCTGCCGAATTTATATCTAAGAAAGTGCTCGTTGACCACCTGATCTATCGTGAGCGAGGGTTCGACGGTTTGAACCTCCCTGGTCATGATCTCTTCAACCTTTATCCCCGACAGCGATCTCTGAAGAACGAGCTGCTTGTAGCTGGCTTGAGCGGCCTGATTTAAAAACCACCCCAGAAGGATGAACCAGACACCCCCTAGATTTCCCATGATCACGGAGAGGAAACCAATCAGGACGAGGAGACCGGCCACCCCCTGCCCAAAACCCGCGGCGATTCTGGTCGCTCTCTCAAGGTCGTGATACCAATACCAGAGGGCAGCCCTTAAAACCCGACCCCCATCCAGAGGGAAACCGGGTGCCATGTTGAAGAGACCCAAAGCGAGATTGATCTCGGCCAGGAAGATGAAGGGAACAACAATGACTCTATTCAGGCCGAGAATTTGAAACAACCAAAAGATCAACCCAAAGACTAAAGCAAGGAGAAAGCTGGCCAAGGGACCGGCGATGGCCATCTTGAATTCAACCCCTGGGTTGTCTGGTTCCCTGGACATCTGAGCCACCCCCCCGAAGATGAACAGGGTTATCTTCTTGATGGGGATGCCGTTCAGTCTGGCCACAAAGGAGTGGCAGAGTTCGTGGAGAAGGACCGAGACGAAAAAAAGGAGAGAGGTGATTACTCCATCAACCAGGCTGGCGAGGGGAGAAAGTTGGTAGGGTTTCTCCTGAAAGGTAAGGGTCAGAGCGACGGTCACCAAGAGGAATATAACAAACCAGGTGTAATTTATCTCCACATTGATGCCCAAAATCCTGCCGATGCGGATCGAACCGAAGGGAAGCAACCTTCCTCCTTTCACCCACTAGCGGCGGTTATCTAACCAAATCTCGCCCCTTCCAGGGCCTTGGAGCAGATGCAGTTGCGCTCGGTGGGCATCCTCGGGATCATCTCGAAGAGCAAATTCTTAAGTTTTTCGTTGTTTTCGTTAAAGACCTTGATGACCTCCTCGTGGGTAACCGGCTTTATCTCCGGCATTCCTTCGAGACCCACGTCGTAATCGGTGATGAGCGAGATATTGACATAGCAAATCTCGAGTTCACGAGCTAGGTAAGCTTCGGGATACTGGGTCATATTGATCACTTCCCAACCCTGCGAGGAGAACCACTTGCTCTCGGAACGGGTGCTGAAGCGGGGGCCCTGAATGACCACCACAGTTCCCCTCTCATGCACTGGGATGTGGAGTTCCTTGGCGGTCTCGAAGGCGAGTTTTCTCAGAGTTGGACAATAGGGATCGGCCGCACTGACATGCGTGGCGATGGGACCATCGTAGAAGGTGTCCTTCCTCCCCGATGTCCTGTCCACAAACTGATCGCAGACGACGAAGTTGCCCGGTTTGATGTGAGGCTGGAGGCTACCGCAGGCACAGGGACCCAGTATCTGGGTCACCCCCAGACACTTCATGGCATAAACATTCGCCCGATAGTTGATCTCGTGAGAAGGATACTGGTGATACCGTCCGTGCCTGGGCAGGAAGGCCACCCTTCTTCCCCCGATCTCGCCGATGGTTACCTTGTCGCTGGGTGCACCGTAGGGGGTCTCTATGGAATATTCCTCGACCTTTTCCAGAAAAGAGTAAAATCCCGATCCTCCGAAGACGCCTATCTCCGCTTTGGGCATCTCCATCCGCTATCGACCTCCCTCGAAATTAACTCTTCTTCTCCACCTTCTCGAAACCTCTTTTACTGCCACATTGGCTGCATTGTCTCGGTTTGCAGCGGCCCTCCTGGACAGCGCCACAGGCTACACACCTCCAGATGGCCATCTTAACTCACCTCCCGCCGATCCCTCAGACTAATTCTCCTTTTTCCACTTCGATTCCTCCTGATGCGCTCATTTAGTCTTGGGGGGTGTCGAAGGGGGCGCGGACCAGGATGGCGGCTTCGCCTCGCTCACCGGGGGACAAACCCTCCTTAATCCTTCCGACCAATACCTCAACCTCGCGAAGATCCCTCGCTCGTCGGCTATATCCGGCGGTGAGCTTGGCCGCTCCCCTGATGGACTCGTCCCCAATATCTTTCCCCCGAACCATGGTCAGGGGACCGGGATAGTCCTTGAGCCGGAGCAGAAAGTCACCCGGCTCGGCTAGGTTAAGAAGGACATTGTTCTCCTCCTTCCTCCTGGCAACCACGATTTTCTTCCCCTCCAAGGAACGAAAGTGCCTTCCCACCTTGAGCAACTCCAGATCATTGACGGAGGGAGACTCCTTCTCCGACAGCAAATCCTTGAGGCGTTGCGAGAAGACCGAGTCGGTCAAGAGACATCCCCCGGCCGGTGTGGGAAACTCCCTCAGCCCGTACTTTCGAGCCAAAGCCAGCTGAGGTTTGCGGGAGCGCCCCTGGATATCAAGGAGCCTTCCCCGCTCGACCCAGCTCTCCTTCTCGGGGATGGTGGGAGGCAGAAGTTTCGCTGAAAGAGGTCTCAGGAGATAGCCCTCGTACCCCGACTCCCTCTCCACCATTCTCAAAGACTGCCTGTTCTGTGACATTGGACGCTCGCCTAAAACCTCGCCGCTAATGGTGAAAGATGCCCCGACCTTCTTCATCAGCCCCCCAGCCTTTTTCACCATCAGAATATGGCAGTCGATACAGGGATTCATGTTCTTACCATAGCCGTGTTTCGGCTTCTTGACTATCTCCATCAAATCCCGCGAAATGCCCACGACCTTTAGGGAAATACCGAGCTCCTTGGCCGCCTCCTTCGCCCTCTCGACTCCAAAGAAGGGGGAGATGAAACTTACCCCCATGACCTCTATCCCTTGATCTTGGACGAGTTTGATCGCCAGAATGCTGTCCAATCCTCCGGAAAAAAGGGCAACCGCTTTCACTCCAAGTCCTCCTCCGTGAACACCTCAAAGCCGCTTCTCAACAACAGAGCCGCCGTCACTCCATTGCCTTCCCTGAGAGTCCCCGTGAAGGTTCCATCGTAGATCCAGCCCTTCCCACAAGAGGGACTCCTCAATCTTAGAATCGCCCTCCCCGCCCCGACGGATTCGGCGATCCTCAAGACCTCGTGCGCTCCCTTTACAAGCTGGGAGGTCAAGTTCGAACCATCCTTGGTTAAGACAGTGGCTTCTCCGCCCAGAACATCCTCGCCACTCCCACCGGTTATCTCGGAGGGAGCTCGGGGAGTGGAAAGTCCGCCCAGTTCCTCCGGGCAAATAAGAACAACCCCACCCTTCTGGATCAACTTTGAAACCACCGAAGAGGTTCGGGGCTTGCCATTGTGGGCACAGGGAACCCCACCCAGACAAGCGCTAATGATCAAGGGGCCGTTTATTCTTCCCATCCCAACCGACTAAGACCTTTGATTTCAGCCAACTTCTCCGTCACATCCTCCGGATGAATGCCGGCGGGCACATCCAGCGCCAGACTGATAGCGCAGGTTTTTTTCTCCTCATCGCACTCCAAACCGACGTGCTTTATATTCACCCCCATATTGCCGAGAGCGGAACCTATCTTGCCAAGTTGACCAGGGCGATCTTGCGAGGTCAAGGTTAAAATCCGATAGCCCCTCAAGAAGTGGACTTCCACCTCCTTGCAGATTGAGAGAACCAGAAGCACCAAAAGCGTGGTGACGAAGGCCGGTGTGTAAAGACCAACGCCCGTCGCTAGACCTATTCCCGCCACTGCCCAGATACTCGCCGCCGTCGTCAAGCCACGCACCACACCACCCTGACTAATTATGGCTCCGGCGCCCAAGAAGCCGATACCGGTGATGGCCCCCGCCGCTACTCGAGATGGATCGGCATAAGGCTTGCCCATGAAGGGATAGACAGAAATCAACATGAGCAAAGCGGAACCCAAGCAAACCAGGACATGCGTGCGAAAACCGGCTGGCTTCTCCGCTCTTTCCCTCTGAAAACCGATGGCCCCTCCAAAGAGAGTAGCCAAAAGAAGTCTAACGAGCATCATTTCCCAACCGATCACGTCGATCCCCCCTCTTTCAAATAGTTTAGAGCTAGGAGCTTAGAGCCTGGAGCCTGTTTCGTTACTAGGAATTCGTTATTAGGAACTGGTTATTCGTTCAGCTTTCCCTAATTACTAGTTGGCAACCTTCATAACATCGTGGACTCATCGCTTAACAGTTGGTTGCCTTAACAA
>JASEEZ010000016.1 GCA_030019215.1 Actinomycetota bacterium | reverse complement strand
TTGGCGGGACTTTCACCCGCTAGTCCCCTTAGCTGCAGGGCACACATTCCTAATTCCGAATTCCTAATTTCTGCTCTCTGCTCACTGCTCGCTGCTTTCTTCGTCCCTCGTCCCTCGTCCTTCACTTCTGGTCTCTAGCCCCTGACCCCTGTACCCTAGCCCCCTGGTAGCTGGCAGCTGGTTGTTGGTAGCTAATCTTAATCTTTCGTGATCATCGTCCCGATTCCCTCGTCGGTGAATATCTCCAACAAAAGGGCATGAGGTGTTGTCCCGTTGAGGATATGAGCTCGCCTGACACCCTCTTTGAGAGCAGTCACACACGCCTTGACCTTAGGAAACATCCCTTCGCCTAACTGTTTTTTTCTCACCATTTCCTCACACTGAGCCAGGGTCAACTTGGAGATGAGAGAGGTCTTGTCCTCAATGTCCCAATAAAGTCCATCGACGTCTGTCAAGAAGATGATCTTGTCGGCCCTCATGGCAGCTGCTATCTCGGCCGCCACCCAATCGGCGTTAATGTTGTAGCTCTCCCCTTCCCCTCCTACACCTACCGAGGCGATGACCGGCGTGAAACCATCCCTTATCAAATCATCCAGTATCTTGGCATTTATCTTCGCCACATCCCCGACGAAACCCAAATCAACCCCCTCAACCAGGTGTTTTTTGGCATAAATGAGACCAGCATCGTCGCCACTCACCCCCACCGCCAGCTTGCCCTGTTCCCCCGCCGACGGCGGGGAGGCATGCTGATTGATCAGGGAGACTATCTCCTTATTGATCTTGCCCACCAGAACCATTTTGACAATTTCCATGGTCTCCCTATCGGTGACACGAAGTCCTTCCACGAATTTGGCTTTCTTTCCGACCTTATCCATGTATTTGGTAATCTCGGGGCCCCCACCGTGGATGATGACCGGATTTATCCCCACGTACTTCATCAAGACGATATCGGAAGCAACCGACTTTTTAAGAGAATCCTCGACCATGGCCTTGCCGCCATATTTTATGATCACAGTCTTACCGTGGTACGCCTTTATGTAGGGCAAGGCGTGCACGAGCACCTCCGCCCGCAAAGCGTTATCCATAATAACCACGATGACCTCCCCGTTTTAAGTATCCGCGATTAGGGAACCCAAACATCAAAGCGTGCGAATAAACAGTAGCAATTGGAATGAGGACGCTCCACGCTAGAGAAAATCCAGCCCAGCCATAAAAGAATAGGAAACCGACGGCCAAGAAAATGGAACTCAGATTCATAGCCAGAGGTCTCCAATCCCTGGCCATAAAAAGAAATGCCACAAAAAGTGAGGTGCACAAGAGCTTCGTCAGAAAAGCATCCTCGCTCGACCAGACAAAGAAGACAATGGCGGTCGAGACGATCAGCAAACCGCCAAAAGAAATGGCCCTTGATAAGACGCTCCTATTCACCCCAAACCTCCTTTATTACCCCACCGAGGAGGGAAATTCTAGTACCGTTACAACTATTTCCTATATCACTTCTCTCAATAAACACCTTTCCACTTTTCTTTCTCAGCTCACTTGACTTTGAGAGATCAACTTTATCCTCCTTAAAGTTGTAACGGTACTAGGTACGATAGGCTGCATTTATTCTCACGTAATCATAAGAAAGATCACACGTCCAGACCGTAGCCCGCTCCCTGCCGACTCCTAGCTCGATTAAAACCTCAATTTCCTCGCCCTTTAAAATCCCAAGCACATCATCCTCATCAAAGGAAGCCACCATGCCGTTTTCAACTATCTTCTTCCCATTAAAATGGATGCTCACCTTCCAGGGATCGCATTCGGCACCGGAATGCCCAATGGCCGCTATTATCCGCCCCCAATTGGCATCCTCGCCGAAGAAAGCGGTCTTCACCAGATTAGAATTGGCAACCGCCATGGCCGCCGCCTTGGCGTCTCCAAAAGTTTTGGCTCCCGCGATGGTGATCTCAAGGAACTTCGTTATCCCCTCGCCATCCTTAACGATCGTCTTCGCCAACTTTTGGGTCACAAGATCGAGAGCCTTTTGGAAGACGGGTAAATCGTCTTCCCCAAGAACAAGCTTCTCGTTCCCCGCCAACCCATTAGCCATGATGACGACCATATCATTGGTGCTGGTTTCCCCATCGACCGTTATCATATTGAAGGATTTGTTCACCGCCTCGACCAAACAGGCCTTTAAACAGGTACGGCATATCACTAAATCGGTGCTCAAGAAACCGAGCATCGTGGCCATATTTGGAGCGATCATCCCCGAGCCCTTGGCCATTCCTCCTAAGGTCACGATCTTTCCCCCCAATTCGAACTCAACCGCAAATTCCTTTGGAAACGTATCTGTGGTCATGATGGCCTCGGCGGCCTCCAAGTGACCTCCCACATCGAGGGCGACCTTTGCTTCCTTGATCCCCCTCTCCACCTTCTCCATCGGAAGGGGAACGCCGATGACACCAGTTGAAGCCACCAGAACATTCTCGGATGGCACATCCAGGGCCTCCGCAGCAAGCTCGCTCATCTTCCTCGCATCGGACAAGCCCCGCTCTCCCGTGCAAGCGTTAGCATTGCCGCTGTTTATCAATACGGCCTGAGCAATGCCATCGGATACATTCTTCCGACTGAGCAAAATCGGGGGAGCCACCATCTTATTGGTGGTAAAAACCGCCGCCGCTTTTGCCGGGACCTCGGAACAGACGAGGGCCAAATCCTTCTTGGTGCCCGCTTTTATGCCACAGGACACCCCGGCTGCCTTAAACCCTTTCGGCGCGGTTATTCCGCCCTCTACTGCCTTCATCTCCATCACATATTCCTCCACTTAAACCAGTGCCGTTACAAATATTTCTTGTGTCTCTTCTTTCAAGGAATACCTTTCACCATTCGACAAGCCCAGGACAAGCCTTTTGTTTGTCAGCCAATAAATGTTCTGGCTTAAAGTTGTAACGGTACTAGCTACCAGCCGCCAGTCGCCAGCCACTGAAATTAAGAATTAAAAACTAAAAATGAAGAATGTTTTAAAGCCTTAAAGACATTTTTATTTTTTCGTTCTCCATTCTTCATTTTCTACCATCCGCCGTCAGCTATCTGTCATCTTCAGGGCATTAGCCCTACCGCCGTTAGCCCCTCCGTCTCATCGAACCCACACATGATGTTCATATTCTGAATTGCTTGACCCGAAGCCCCCTTGACCAAATTGTCGATAGCGGAGATAACTATCACCCGACCCGTTCGCTCATCCACCTTTAAACCAATGTGACAAAAGTTCGAACCAGCCACCGACTTAACTTGCGGATACTCTCCTTCGGGCAAAACTTTGACAAAGTACTCGCCCTCGTAGAACTCACCAAAAATCTTGATCAACTCGGTCGTGGAAAGATTCTTCTTCAGATTGCAGTAAGCCGTGGTATAGATCCCCCTGGAAAAAGGAGCCAGGTGAGGCGTGAAGGAAATCCTTACCTCTTCCCCGGCGATCTTGCTCATCTCCTGTTCCATTTCGGGAATATGCTGGTGAACCCCACCCACTTTATAAGAGCTGACATTCTCGTCACAGTAACAATAATGAGTATCCTCTTTCGCCGCTCGGCCAGAGCCGGAAACCCCCGTCAGAGCATCAATGATGATATCTTGCTCAAAAACAAGTCCTTTGGTCAAAAGGGGTGCTGTAGCCAATATTGCCCCCGTTGGATAACAACCGGGGTTGGAAATGAAATTTGTCCCCTTAATGGCTTTCCGGTTCACCTCGGGCAAACCATAAACCGCCATCCCCAAAAGAGTGGGACACTTATGGGGCATTCCATACCAGCTTTCATAAACCTCCTTATCAGCAAAGCGGAAGTCGCCGCTCAGATCGATGATCTTATGTTCTCCCTCCAACGCCTGGGAAACAACATCCATCGAAGCACCATGAGGCAAAGCAATGAACAAAACTTCCGCAGCTTCCTTGGCCTCGGCAGCATCGAAACCCCGATAAACCAGATCGCAAACGCCCGCGAAATTGGGATAAAGGGAAGAGACCTTCTGGCCAATATAACGATTGGCAGTCACGTAAGTCAGTTCCGCCTTCGCATGATTCAACAGGAGACGAATGAGCTCCGAGCCCGTATATCCCGATGCCCCAACTATCCCAACCCTGACCATTTCCCCTCCTTAACAACTCTCAATTTCAATTTATATCGGCATTATATACAGAAACTTGAATATTTGTCAATAAATATTCAAGTTTTCTTGCAAATTTTTCCTCTGAGGCCGCAACCGCCCCTTATGACAGCACTATCCCCTACAATAGATTCGTCGACCCTGGCTCCATCCCCGACACGAACCCCATCCCAGAAGATGCTCCTCCTCACCACGACGCTCTTCCCTATCGAGCAATTTCGTCCCAGGATAGCATGGGGACCGATCTCGGCACCTTCCCCGACAACCGAGCCCAAACCAATGATCACCGGCTCATTGATTTTAGCAGAGGGGTGTACCCGCCCACCTTTTCCATGGGAAGGAACAACCGCCTTAAATCTTCCCCCGAGGACATCCCAGTTCGCCCGACGATATCTCTCCAGAGTTCCCACATCCAGCCAGTAACCCGCCTCACCTGAAGGCGAAGCGGAAGTCAGATACCCAAAGAACGGCTTTCCCTCCCGCAAAAGCCCGGGGAAGACAACATCCCCCAAACCCGAACAGCCGAGAGGGATGAGTTCAAAAATCTCCGGCTCCAAAAAACAAATCCCCCCGTAAACCGCATATTTCAAGGCAACTTCCGATCTCCCCAAGAAACTCCCAATTCTTCCCCGATCATCAATACCGATCATCCCATAAGAAGACGGGTCTTCGACTTCGATCAAAATCAAGGTGGCCAGCGCCCGTCTCTCACGGTGAAACTCGAGCGCTCTGGAAAGATCGACATCAGTTAAAACATCGCAGTTGATCACCAGAAAAGTTTCCTCACCCAGATATTTTCGGGCTTTTCTTAAAGCCCCGGCGGTGCCCAAAAGCTCCTCCTCAAATGAATAATCGATTTTCATCCCGAGGACAGAACCATCCCCCAGATATTCCACTATTCTATTCGGAAGATAATGCAGGTTAATGACCAGATCATTGAAACCGTGCCTTTTGAGGAGGCGGACGACGAATTCGATTACTGGCCGGTTCGCCACAGGAAACAACGCTTTCGGCCTTTCGTAGCTCAACGGGCGAAGTCTGGTTCCCAAACCCGCCGCCAGAATCATCGCCCTCACGGGTCGTCTCATAAATTCTCCTAAAGTCGGGGGGCGAACTCGCCGATATCCCTATTGGAAGGGGTTGGAAAGAGTGTGAAAATTATAGCCGGCTTGAAGCTCCCATCCTCCAGAGCAACCTTTAGTGGCCCTCTCGGGACCGTAACGCTGGCCGCGGTTTTGGCCTGTCTCTGGATGATAGACTGCATGAAGATTTACGATCTTCTTCCCCTGGAAACTGTGGCGATGCTTCCTCTGATGGTATTCATCCCCTACTTTGGCGAGATCGTCATCGTCTGCTCGACGAGCCTTGGTGTGCTCAACCATCGCTTTCGGCATCCCTCGCTTACCTTATCAACAATAGCTCCGGTCCTCGCCAATGTGCTTGCCTTAGCGATGTTGTGGATATACGCCGCGCTGGATGTTGGACTACAGCCGATGCTGGATATGGGAGTAAGCGGTCTAGCCTTCATCGCCATCTCCAACCCCGTCCCGGATACCCTCATAGCCCTGGGGCTATGCGCGATCATAGGACTAATCTTCGGAATGATGCTACGCCTTCGCGAAACAGGTTTAGTCAAACCGGTGGAGGTCTAGTACCGTTACAACTATTTTCTACATCGCTTCTTTTAATTGGCAAAATGTTCTATTTTAAAGTTGTAACGGCACTAAGCGCGGATCTCCGCTCCCAACTGTTGCCTCAGTTTGGCAATTATGCGGTCCTGGATCTTCTTCACCTCTTCATCAGTGAGAGTTCTATCCTCCGCCCAGTACACAAGGGAATAAGCCAAACCTCTTTTGCCCTCCGGAATTTGTTTGCCGTGATAGAGGTCGAAGAGACGAACTTCCTTTAAAAGCTTGCCCCCCCATGTGCGAATGGCCTTCTCCAAGACCTCGTTTGGAATCTTCTCGTCCACCACCAGAGCAACGTCCAAGATTACGCCCGGGTACTTGGGTATCTCCCCAAAGTGCCGAGAGAGATCAGACTGGGAAACGAGCTTGGCCTCCTCGAGTTCAAAGATGGCAACGCGCTCAGGCAATCCATAAGCAGCCTGAACATCTGGATGGATCTCCCCAAAAATACCCACGACTTCCCCATTCACAAATACTTCCGCGCACCGCCCCGGATGAAAGATCGGATGAACAGCCCTGGTTGAAAACCAATCCCTGATCCCCAGATCCCTTAATAGGGCAACGATTATACCCTTAACGTCATAGAAATCAACGGATTTGGCTCTTCCATACCATTGGTCATCGTGCCAGGCCCCGGTCAGCGCCCCCGCAACCATTGTCGGTTCATCCGGCAAGGGGCGACTGGGTACTGGATGAAAAACCCGTCCAACTTCAAGCACATGAAGATTGCGCTGACCACGATTGATATTGTGCTGAAGGACGTGGAGCAAGCCCGCTATGAGTGTGGTCCTCATGATCGACTGTTCCTCCGAGAGCGGATTCTGAAGCTGCACCACCCGTCGCAGAGGACTCTCCTCTGGAAGAGCTAATTTATCGAAATGCCTGGCATCGATGAAGCTGTAGGTTATGACCTCCCGGAGACCAATGCCGACGAGGAAGTCTTTGATGCGCTGGCGAATTCTCTGATCCGGACTCAGTCCTCCCCGCTTCTCGCCACTCTCAGGCAAAGTTGACTCGATCCTATCGAACCCATAAATGCGGGCTACTTCTTCCACTAAATCTATTTCCCGTTCAAGATCGGGGCGAAAGGTGGGAATAGTGACCTCTAGTTTTGAGTCACGAGCAACCGGTTTCGAAACTTTAAGCTCCAGGCTCTCCAGAATTTGAGCAATCCGTTTCAAAGAAAGGTCTGTTCCCAAAACGTGGTTAACCAGTCGAGGGCGAAGCCCCATAGTTTTCGGGGGCACCGGCTTGGGATAGACATCGATCGCGCCCCTTAAGACCTTGCCCCCCGCTATCCTCGCCATGAGCTGAGTCGCCCTATCAGCAGCATAGATTACCCCATTAGGATCGACCCCTTTTTCGAAACGACTGGAGGCCTCAGAAAGCAAACCTAACTTCCTCGACGTTCGCGTCACGCTCACGGGATTAAAGTTAGCGGACTCCAAAAGAACCATTCTTGTCCCCGAAGAAACCTCAGAGTCAGCTCCACCCATCACACCAGCCAAAGCGATGGGTTCTCTGGCATCGGCGATAACAAGCATGCTCTCATCGAGTTGGCGCAACACACCATCCAAGGTAAGCAGGGTTTCCCCCCGACGAGCTCGCCTGACGATGACTTTCCCCTCGCGCAGCTTTTCATAATCAAAGGCATGAAGAGGCTGTCCTGTCTCCAGCATCACATAGTTGGTCGCATCAACAATGTTGTTAATCGGCCTCATACCCCCTACAATCAAGCGTCTCTGCATCCAGAGGGGCGATGGGCCAACGCTAACATCGGTGATCATCCGGGCAACATACCGTGGACCAAGATCGGGATCGGCTATCTTCACCTTGGCCAGGCTTGAAGCTGGCCTACTCTCTTCCTTGAACCTGACTCGGGGTATTCTAAGTTTGCCCCCGGTGATGGCCGCCACCTCCCGAGCGACCCCAATCATACCTAGGCAATCGGGTCGATTCGGAGTGATCTCCAACTCAAGGACCGTGTCCTCCAGGCCAAGGACCTTCCCGACATCCTCCCCAACCCCGCTGTCTTTGTCTAAAATCAGCAGGCCACTGGCATCCTCGCCTATTCCCAGCTCCATCTCGGAGCACATCATGCCCTCCGAAACCTCGCCCCGGATGGTAGTCTTCTTGATCTCAAAACCGCCCGGTAAAACAGCGCCGACCAATGCAACGGGGACCCTGTCCCATCTCTTCATATTCTTGGCACCGCAGACAATCTGTAGCTCCCTCTCGCCCACATCTACACGGCACAAAACCAAATTATTGGCGTTGGGATGAGGTTTGATGCCCTTAATCCGGCCAACGACCACTTTTTCGAAGGCGCAACCAAGGTGCTCGATGCTCTCCACAGCCGTTCCGGTCATGGCCAGCCTCTCGGCTAACTCTTCGGGGGAGAGATCAAAATCCACGTATTCTCTTAGCCAGTTCAGTGAAACCCTCATCTAACCTCCGGTTATAGTCGTTAGAACTGTTTAAGAAACCTCACATCGTTCTCGAAGAACAGTCGGATATCGCTTACGCCGTACTTGAGCATGGCAATTCTTTCAACGCCCATGCCAAAAGCGAAACCGGTTATCTCTTCGGTATCGTAGCCCACATTCTCCAGAACATTTGGGTCGACCATTCCCGCCCCCAATATCTCCAACCAACCACTATATTTGCAAACTCTGCAGCCCTTCCCGTCACAGATGATACAGGAGACATCCACCTCAGCGCTGGGCTCGGTAAACGGGAAAAAGTGCGGCCGGAGCCTAACTTTCCTCTCCCCGCCAAACATCTCCCGAGCGAAAACCTCGAGTGTCCCCTTCAAATCCCCGAAGGTGATGTTTCTGTCCACGGCCAATCCCTCGATTTGATGAAACATCGGGGAATGTGTGGGATCGGGAACGTCGTGGCGATAAGCCCTACCAGGGGCGATGATATAAATAGGTGGTTTTGTCTTCTCCATCACCCTCACTTGAACCGGAGAGGTATGAGTCCTCAAGAGAACATCCTCGGCCATCGGACGCTCCCCTTTTCGCCTGATGTAGAATGTGTCCTGCAAGGATCTCGCCGGATGGTCTGGGGGGGTATTGAGGGCCTCAAAGTTGTAGTAATCCAGCTCCACCTCTGGACCCTCTGCCACCTGGTATCCCAATCCAATGAAAATTCTAATGACTTCTTCAATAATCTGGGTAATTAAGTGCTTTCCGCCCAGCTGAGGCAATTTGCCTGGAAGGGTTATATCCAGGGTCTCCTTCTCAAGCTTCCTTTCCCGAAGTTCCCTTTCCAGCTCCCGCCGTTTCTCAGCGAAGCTCGTCTCGAATGCTTGACGCAACTCATTGACCATCTTGCCGACGGTGGGTCGTTCGGTAGAGGATAAACGTCCGAGCTCCCTCGTCAGAGAGGTTAACTTCCCTTTTCGACCCAGGACTCGTACCCAGAGGGTATCGAGTTCCTCCAGCGAGGAAACTTTCTTCAGCTCTCCTCGAACCTCCTTGCGCAACTTCGCTATTTCGCTCCGCAGGCTCATCTCAACCCCCAAATGAGATACTCTTATATTATTCCCGCAAAAATCAAAATCCCCTTCGTCAAAGGACGAAGGGGATTTCACCCTCGCGGTACCACCTCAGTTCCCCCCGATGTCCATCGGGGGGCTCTCCAGACCCAATAACGGTGGGCAAACCGATGTGACCTACTTAAATTCAGTCGATCGGCCTTTGGTCTAGCCAACCGCTCATCCCTAAAGGACTTGCTAGTCAAAAGTTTTTCTTTTGACTCTTGACTTGTCCCTCTTGACTGAATTTGTTCAGCCCACAACTCCGGAGTGAATTTCAGCCGATTCCCCAGGTGTGCTCCCAGCCACAGACACACCTCTCTGAATGGGAAAACAATGGCTTACTCTCTCTCCTTCACAGCTTTTGTAACCGGTCATCGATTACTGTTGATTTTTTAAACTCCAATAAACCTCGAAATAGGAAAGTCGAGCCTTTCCGAAAGCAGACTCCTAAACCGCGATTAGGCACCGAGCTTCTCCTTAACTAGGGAGGCAAGCTCGGCGAAGGCATCCGGCTCGTTTACCGCTAAATCGGAGAGGATTTTTCTATCGATATCCACTTCGGCCAGCTTGAGCCCGTTTATAAATCGATTGTAGGAGAGACCATGCTGCCTGGCCGCGGCATTTATTCTTACTATCCAGAGCCTCCTAAAATTCCGTTTGCGAGCTCTTCGGTCCCTATAGGAGTAGGCCAAAGAATGCATGACCTGCTCCTTGGCCGCCCGATAGGTCCTGCTCTTGGCCCCGTAATAACCCTTGGCCAAACTCAGTGTTTTTTTGTGCCTTTTCTTAGCGCGAATGGCCCGCTTAACTCTGGGCATAAAACCTCAACTCCCTTACACCAAACTCATTTCTAAACCAAGCTCGACGAGGTTCAGTGGGCACGGCAGGAGATGCTTCTCCTAACGTTTTGCAGATTCGCCGGGCTAACTGACGCATCCTGGGAAAGCTTCCCCTTCCTTTTGGCCGATTTCTTCTCCAAAAGGTGACTTTTAAAAGCCCGGCGCCGCATTATCTTGCCGGAGCCAGTAACCTTAAAGCGCTTTGCAGCACCCTTGTGTGTCTTCATCTTAGGCAAAACAACAACCCCCTACTGCTTCACCCCAATTGGGGCAAGAACCATTCTCATATCACGCCGATCAAGCTTGGGAGTGGATTCCACCACCCCTAAATCCTTCACTTCCTCCGCCAATCTATCCAGGAGCTTCCTTCCCAATTCGGTGTGGGCCATCTCCCGTCCTCGAAACATTATTGTTACCTTGACCTTGAAGCCCCGCTTTAGAAACCTCACCACGTGACGTTTCTTGGTCTCAAAATCGTGATCATTGATCTTGGGCCGCATCTTCATCTCCTTGACCACGATCGTCGTCTGGTGCTTTCTGGCCTTCTTCACCTTCTGCTCCTGCTCGTACCTGTACTTGCCATAGTCCGTAATACGGCAAACAGGCGGGTCGGCCTGAGGAGCAACTTCGACCAGATCAAGCCCCTCCTCTTCCGCCAGCCTAAGAGCCTCCTCCAACGGCTTTATCCCCAACTGGGCTCCCTCAGGCGAGATAAGTCTAACTTGAGGAGCACGGATGAACTCATTTATGCGAGCTCTAACGACTATGGGCACTCACCTCACAAAAACATTCGATGATCAAAAGACACCTTATGGCATCGAATCCATTAAAACAAAAGGTGGCTGAAGCCACCCGATAAAATAACCCACTAGCAGTTCCAAAGAACGCCCCGGGGTGAGAAGCTGATGGCTTCTTCTTTTCCTCTATTTAGTCCCAGGAAAGTATACATGGTTCAAAAGAAGATGTCCAGAAAAAACTGCCAATAAAGCCTCTTCCCGTCCTTCGTCCTTCGTCCTTCGTCCTTCGTCCTTCATCCTTCGTCCTTCATCATCTCCTCTGCCCTATCTCCTCCTTTAACCCCCACAGGAACTCATCAAAATCTACACCCCTCTTGTCCTTGCCGTCTCGGTCGCGCACCGCCACGGTGTTCGATTGCATCTCCTTGTCCCCAACCACCAACATGTAGGGAACCCTCTGGACCTGGGCATCTCGAATCTTCTTGTTGACCGATTCTGTGCGCACATCCAACTCCGCGCGGAACCCTTCCGCCCGGAGTTTATCGCCGACCCCCCGGGCATAATCGTTATGCCTATCGGCGATGGGCAAGACCATCACCTGAACAGGGGCAAGCCAGGTCGGAAAAGCTCCCGCATAATGCTCAACGAGGCAACCCATAAACCGCTCCATCGAGCCAAGGATCGCCCGGTGAATCATGATCGGCCGATGCTGCCGGTTGTCAGCACCCATGTAGGTCATGTCAAAACGCTCAGGGATATTGAAATCCACCTGGATGGTGGTGCACTGCCAGGCCCTTCCCAGAGCGTCCTTTATCTTTATATCTATCTTGGGACCATAAAAGACACCCTCACCGGGATCGATTTGGTATCCTAAGCCCACA
The DNA here is from genome assembly GCA_030019215.1 of Actinomycetota bacterium. Taxonomy (GTDB): domain Bacteria; phylum Actinomycetota; class Aquicultoria; order Subteraquimicrobiales; family UBA9087; genus UBA9087. Next base: position 31,342 of record JASEEZ010000016.1, on the reverse strand, counting down.
TCCTTCAAGGCTATTTTCAGAGCCTCCGTGGACTGATCCCAGTGTTCCACCGTACCCACGAACTTTTCCGGTCTGGTGGAAAGATAAACATCGTACTCCTCAAAACCAAAGGTTCTGAGCATATAAAGAACAAGATCAATCACGCCCAGGATTTCGTCCTCTATTTGATCCGGCCGACAAAAGATATGTGCATCATCCTGGGTAAAGCCCCTCACCCTCAAGAGCCCATGAAGAACCCCCGATCGCTCGAAGCGATAGACGGTACCCAGCTCAGCCCACCTAAGAGGCAAATCTCGATAACTGCGCGTCCGCGATTGATAGATCAGGATGTGGGCGGGACAGTTCATCGGCTTGATAACATACTCCTGACCCTCTATCTCCATGGGGGAATACATGTAATCCCGATAAAAATCCCAGTGACCGCTCTCCTTCCACAAATCGAGTTTGGCGATATGAGGGGTCATCACGATCTCGTAACCCCGTTTCAAGTGCTCTTCCCGCCAGAAATCCTCGATGATCTTCCGAATCAAAGCACCTTTGGGATGCCAAAGGACAAGCCCGGCGCCGAACCGATCACTGAGGGTGAAAAGATCAAGCTCCCTACCGAGTTTACGATGATCGCGCCTGGCCGCCTCTTCTATTCTGTAAAGGTGCTCCTCCAAACCCTTTTTTGAATCGAAGGCCGTTCCATAGATCCTCTGAAGCATCGGTCTTTTTTCGTCACCCCGCCAGTAGGCACCGGCTATGCTCAACAACTTGAAGGCCTTAATCTTGCCAGTCGAGGGGAGGTGGGGACCCCGACAGAGATCAACGAAATCGCCGTTTTTATAGACGGTAACTCTCTCATCTCCTCGCTCCCTCAAGAGCTCAACCTTGTGGGGCTGTTTCAGGGATTTGAAAAATTTTATGGCCTCCTCGCGGGAAAGCTCTTCCTTGATGAAGGGGAGATCCTGCCGGATTATCTCTCTCATCCGCTTCTCGATCTTTTCCAGATCATCAGGAGAAAGATTTTCATCGAGGTCGAAATCGTAGTAAAAACCGTCCTCGATGGCGGGACCAATGCCCAGTTTCACGCCAAGATAGAGCTCGCTAACCGCCTGGGCCATTACGTGGGAGGTACTGTGGCGATAGATCTCCGGACCCTCCGGTGAGGAGAAGGTGATAATCTCAACCGAGCTATCTCCCAAAATGGGCGCGCTCAAATCGACCAGCTTTCCGTCGACCTTCCCGGCCAGAGCTTCTTTGGCCAGCTTTGGGCCAATTTGGGCCACCAGTTCGCCAAGCCTGATCCCCTTATCCACCTCCAGAACCGACCCATCCGGCAAAGTGGCCTTCACTTTTTTAGCCATATAGACCTCCCAAGACATCAATGGAATAATTATAACAGTAACGAGGGAAATCCTGAAGAAAAAAGGGGTAAGCTATGCTTTTTTTGCCAATTTCGCTCGCGCTGTTCTTCTTCTTGATTCTGCTTCTGCCGATCCTGATCTTCTTAGTTCAGATCAAGGTAATAGAGGTGGCCTTCTACAGGCTGGGCTTGAATCCCACGCTTGGAATTTTATTCTTCTTTCTCTGTCTGATAGGAAGCACCATTAATATTCCCATCCTGAAAAGAAAGGTCGCCGTGACGAGGCACGACGAGGCTCTGGGCTTCTTTAGATACTTCTTTGGATTCACCGTCCCCGAAGTCCAGGAACAGGTCCTGGCAATAAATGTTGGTGGGGCCCTGGTGCCCACCCTGCTCTGTCTTTACCTGCTACCAAAAGTTCCATCGTTGGCCGTTTTGATCTCAACGGGTGTGGTCGCACTGATAGCCAAGGTCTTCAGCAGACCTGTGAGAGGAATAGGAATAGCGCTGCCACTATTTAGTAAACACCACTCATCTTAGGACTCTCATTTTCCATCTGAGCAGCTTTTCGAGAGAAGAAGCTTCGTACAAAAAACTGAAAGAAAGTAAAACAAGGAAAGCTAGTGGATTTCTATTGCCCCGCCAACGGCGGGATCGCTCTCAATGGATGTTAGACGATGTTTCAACCCTACCCATTAACTCCTTTCGTTCCCTTTCTTATCGCCCTTATGATTTCGTCTTTATGCTCCTCATATACCGGACATTTTTTCTCTATGCATAAATGATAATTTATAATACATGGACGTGGCGTAAGAGGAGAAGCTTCCCAACAGTGCACCTTGCTAACGTAAGCAGGACATTTTCGACACACTTCTTTGGGGCGAACATCAAGTTCCCAACACTTTTTGCTTTCTTCCCTCAATTCTCATCTCCTTCCCAACACATTCTACTCCCGGGCCCCGTTTGGTAAAAACTTATTTTTGTGGCCACAGTTATCACATCGACTAACCACCAAACCGGGACTCTCCTTAAATTTATGTAAGGCACTTCCGCAGTTTATACAGCTATATGCACTTACCTTGTAAATTAGATTTTTATCTAACTTTTCGTCCATCAAAATATTTTTTACCATCTAGTGCGGCAACTTTCGAGCCTTCACAACCAACTCGGCTGTCTTCTTTCGTAGCTCCGAGATAACGCGACAATTCTTACAATCCACGTTTTTGTCATCATACTCCTCACACAATAGAAGCGCATCGACCTCTTCTATCAGATCTCGAGCTTTAGCTGCTTTCTCTTCGATGCTCGCTGCCTCATTGATTTCGCTGGTTAACTTCCTTGCAACCTCCTCCTCGCTTTGAAATAAGGGACAATGTATTATACCTTCTGCGCGGAGTTTTTTCAATCGCTTCACCCCTCCTTAAGTCGTCGTTTGCCCAATCTAACCTCCAACGTATTGTTATTGTATCTTTTCGTAAATCCCTCGGTATATACTTCCGCTGGGAGAGAAACCTCCCCGCGATACTTCACGCCTTGCGCATCCGCAAATATGGTGAGCTTGTCCTTTTCCACCATCAAAAGGATATCCTCTTCCTGGACACCCAATAACTCCATGACCACATAAAGATGATCACCTTCGTCAAAAACGTCTAGAAGTGTTTCCTTTCTCCCCTCCCCCGACTGCTCTCGACCTACCAGCCACCAGTTAAATAAAATCTTTTCTCCGGTCTCGGGATCAATCCTTGATTTCTCAAATGACAGTATAGGATTGCCAATTATCCTTTCGGCAGTAGGATTGATAACCTCTCTTATTCTAAACAAAATATCCATATGGGTGGGAGCTGACACAAGCTCAGTTAACTCATCGATAGTGCCATGTCCATTCTGCCAAAGATACCAAAGTATTTCTTGACTTATCGGATCAAGCTCCTCAGCCACTCCATTTACAGTTTCCTTATTGATAGGAGGTGCTATTATTTCATAAATCTTTTTCCTCCAAGTTTCTAAGTTGGCCATTATAATGCGGGCCTTTGATATTCCTTCAACGTTGGGGCGCCGGTATGAGATACAAATAACATTCTTTCTCCTGAATGCAAAGGCTCTTTCCTCTGCTGTGACATCTGTTATACATACGAGGGGTGTCTCAAATACAATCCTCATGGCTTGAGAAAAGAACAGTCTCTTGTTGGTGAGATAATGATGGCCCAGTTTCCAGCCAGTTCGTAAATTACTTAAGTACCCCCCCTGTTCACATAGGACAATCTGTTCACCCTCAGTTAGTGGGGGCTTTTTGCTCTTCCTCACCACTAATGCCTCCCTATCTGTATGCCCTGCTTTCCTTCTCATCTTTAATTTGTCTAGAGAGCATCCCAATCAGCTCTTTTAGCTCTTCAATTCTTGATTTAATCTCTTGACCCTCGCTGTTAGCTAAAGCTGCTTTTATTTTCTGCATTGCTTTCTCAATTTCTTCCACTTGAGCTTCACCTGCGATATCTTTTGCTTCTTTAATGCAAACTTGAGCGGCATAGATCATATTCTCTGCTTGAATTCTTATCTGGGTTTCCTCTCGCCGTTTCTTATCTTCTTCAGCATATAGTCGAGCTTCTTTAATCATTTGCTCTATCTCTCGCTCTGAGAGCCTGCTTGAAGAAGCAACTCTTATTCTCTGTTCGTCATCTGTATGGATATCTTTGGCAGAGACATGAAGAATGCCATTAGCGTCGATTTCGAAGGTCACTTCAATCCGTGGTTCTCCGCGGGGTGCTGGCGGAATGTTTGTAAGTTGAAACCCGCCCAAGCTCATATTGTGGGAAGCTATCTCCCGCTCCCCCTGCAAGATATGAATATCCACCTCACTCTGGTTATCACGAGCGGTGGTAAAAATCTGACCTTTAGAGGTGGGAATAGTAGTATTTCTTTCAATAATTTTGGCAAATATTCCACCCTGTGTTTCAATACCCAGAGATAAGGGAGTAACATCCACTAAGACCACTTTTCTCACCCCGCCTGTCAGGACACCCGCTTGAATCGCCGCTCCAATAGCAACAACCTCGTCCGGATTAATATTCTTGTAAGGCTCTTTGCCTATCAGCGATCTTGCCAGTTCTTGTACTGCTGGCATTCTGGTCGATCCTCCCACTAAAACTACTCTGTCGATCTCTTCGGGTGTAAGTTCTGCATCTGCTAAAGCCTGCTTGGTAGGACCAATCATTTTTTGTAACAAGTCTTTGGTTAACTCCTCGAATTGTGCTCTGCTTAAGGTCGTTTCCAAATGTAGGGGGCCATCTGGACTGGTGGCGATAAAGGGTGACTTTATATCAGTAGTCAATGCAGCAGATAGCTCAATCTTAGCTTTCTCCGCTGCTTCTTTGAGCCTTTGGAAAGTCATCTTATCCCGGCGCAAATCAATCCCGTGCTCTCTTTGAAATTCGTCCGCTAAATAGTCTATTATCCGCTCATCCCAATCATCTCCGCCCAGCCAAGTATTGCCGTTAACAGCTTTGACCTCAAAGACCCCTTCGCCTAACTCCAAGATAGAGACGTCAAAAGTACCACCACCTAGGTCCCAAACAAGGATAGTGTGAACATCCTCCATATCCAGGCCATAGGCTAGGGAGGCGGCGGTGGGTTCGTTGATGATTCTGATTACCTCCAAACCAGCGATGATGCCCGCATCTTTGGTCGCTTGACGCTGATTATCATTAAAATAGGCGGGTACAGTGATCACCGCTTTTTCTATCCTCTCACCCAAATAGTTTTCCGCATCGATTTTGATTTTCTGTAAAATCGAGCTGGATATCTCCTGAGGTGTATATTCTTTGCCATCTATCTTTACCCTATAGTCTGAGCCCATATGCCTCTTGATTGAAGCGATGGTGCGCTGCGGGTTGGCAACAGCTTGTCTTTTAGCTAACTGGCCAACCAATCGTTTTCCATCTTCAGTAAAAGCCACAACCGATGGTGTCAATCGACCGTTCTCAGTATTGGGTATAACTGCAGCTTGACCACCTTCTATGAATGCCGCCACCGAGTTAGTGGTCCCCAAATCAATTCCAATAACCTTAGCCATTTTCTCCTCATTTCACTCATTGGTAGTTTACGGTTTACTCGTTCGGCCCACGGCCTTACTGTTTACCGTTTACAGTTTTTCTACCGTAAACCGTACACCGTTAACCGTAAACCAATTACCAGTTACTTAGCTGCTTGGGCTAACTTTTTTTTCAATTTTGGGCTAACCCACCCACACTTTGAGCATCCTTTTTCCAATAGCTCTTTTGTCGGTGCTTTTTGACCGCATTGAGGACAGATCTCTATCTCGCTCTCCGCAGCGGTTGCACCCTGCCTGGATATGGTTCGATTAAGTGCTTTCTCCCACTCACCCAATGACTTTCCAGAAAAGCAGGCTACCTTTTTACCCTGCGAGGTTTCATATATAACGTCGAGGGCCTTTTTCCTCTTCAGCATTGCGCTAAGGTCTCTTATCTCTACCATCGAGGCAGCTATCTTATCGATGAGGACCTCAAAGGCTACTTTTCTATCAAAGTCGTACCACCAACATAACCTCTTGTTGGTCAAATAGAGACGGCCTGGTCTCCACGTGCTACTTACAACTCCACCGGGTGCAGGGGTAGTCATCAGATGCCATATTTTTCCTCGGTGGGTAATCTTTTCTCCCTCCATCAGGAAGCCAATTAGCTTCTCTTCAAACTCGGGAAGGATTGGGTTTTCCTCCAAGAAAAGCCCTTTGGCTTTTATTGTCTTCTCAATAGCATCTTTTAAGTGGCTCATTTCTGCGGCATGAAGCCGAGAGACTCTATCCGTTCGATCTATAAGATAGAGCACCTCTTTGCCCTCTTTGGTAAAATGTCTTTCTTCCTTTATCACTAAGCTTTTTATCTCCTCCAAAGGTATCTCGAACATGACTTCATTGAAATCTTGACGGTGAAGAAGGAGCCTTTTATCTGTCAAATAAAAATAGCCCGATCTCCAGGCTGTGTATATTCCTTCACTATAGTAATATGAGCCGAACATCTTGAGGATAACTTCTTCCCCTTGGGTTAAAGAGAGCTCTTTCTTCCCCCGATGTTCGCGTTCCCAAGCACGCGTTCTCTCATCCCAGGCCTGCATAACTCCGTACTTTAGCATGGTTTCCATTCCAGCCAAGGCAGCTCTTAAGTTAACACCAATGAGAGGAATGCCGGCAACAGAGATGATAATGTCGGCGTTAATCACCAGACCTTTATCCAGAATCCTATCCAATAAATCTACCAGAGTAGCGTGTGTATCCCGAATCGGTTCCACTTTCTCTCCTCGCTACCACTCGTCAGAGGTTTACAGTTTACCCGTCCCTCACTACGTTCAGGACTGTTTACTGTGTACAGCTTAAAAAACTTTTTACCGTAAACCGTACACTGAAAACCGTAAACCCTTTGATGCGGTTTACTGTTTACGGTTTACAATTTTTACTTAAATTTACTTAAAGAGAGTTTATTAAACCTACAATCATACTTGTAATTCTTCTACCTTCTAAACGAATTTGGGTATAAGTCTCCCTATCGATTAATTTCTCTTTTAATAGCACATTATTCATTGAGATACATTCCCGAGTTGAGTCTAAAGAAATATTATGATAACTTAATTTGTGCTTCTTTGATTTTTTACCACTTCCTTCAGCCAAGTTATTTGAGATAGAGACCCCTCCTCGAATTAACTGACTTCCCAAAGAATATTGCAAATCTTTGGGAAGAGTTCTATAAACTTTAAAAATCTTGCTCAAAAATTCGAGTGCTAATTTGTAAACTTCTAGCCTCTCAAAATCAAACTGAAAATTATCCTCTCTTTTCCCCATATTGTCTGTCATACCGTACACTGTAAACTGTTCACCGTTAACTTATGTAAAGGAGTAGGGTGGCCAAGGTCCGGTAAAACGAACGTAAAATCCTTCCATATTGTTAATCTTCTCTAATTCTTCCCCTAATGTTTTGCTTTTTTCTCTGGGAAGTAAGCAAGAGAGGTTTATCAACATCTGTTTTCCTTCCTCAAGTTTCTTGGTTCTTTCCACTTTAATCTCGTCAACACATCTTTTAATCTGCTCATAAAAATCTTTAAAATATCTTTCTGACTCTACCTCCATCTGTTTCTTTAAAAGATTCTCCAATTTCTGTTTATACATATAAGCTAAACCTTTAGATTTAGACTTTACATCCTCATTAAGTTTTTTAATCTCCTGATTATTTTCTATTAATTTCTCTCCAATCACCTTAGGGTCCCAAAAAATCTGGACACCATACTCAGCCTTATTTTTGAGTTTCGATATCTTTTCTTTTAGATTTTTGTAATCACCCCTAACCCAATTTTTCATATTTTCTTCCGAGGAAGTTTCCTCTTTGCCCCCGATTATGGTATCAAATCCTAAGGGCAAAACCGTGCCAAATTTCCCCCAGGCAACCTCTACAACCTTCTCATGAGTAATTACCCAGGATTTGACCTTTTCCTTGTCCTCTGATTTGTAAGGCTCAGGTGGGCAGTTGTGGACAACTGCACATAAATCCTTGTAAGGGATAGTATAAACCTCATTACCTTCTACCCCTATTTTGCCTAAGCTCACTTTTTGGCCACCGTTAGCAACACAATAAAGATACCTTCCCTCCATCTCACTCCTCACTCACTACGTTCGCTCATCGGTGGTTTATAGTTTACCCGTTCGACCTACGGCCTCACTGTTTACCGTTTACGGTTTTCTCCCGTAAACCGTACACCGTTAACCGTAAGGCCATTGGTGTCATTACTTTACTGTCGTCTGTCATCTGTTTTCTGTTTTCTGTTTTCTGTTTTCTGTTTTCTGTTTTCTGTCTTCTGCTTGCTGCCTTCCATTTCTTCTCTCCACCGCTCAGGATTGGCGATTTTATCAATAACATCGTCTACTATACTATCTAGGCCATCTCTAACGGACTGAACCGCTTCGGTGACTCCCTGTTCTTCTTTTATCCCCTCAATGGCTGTATCAAGATCCATAAGCGCTTTTCCCAACCTCTCAACTTCTTCCTCGGTTAAACTTCCGCCCTCCATTCGTTTAAGCGCCTGTAAGCGAAGAGCATCTCTTATTATCTCTACTAGGGCAAGGACAAGCCCCAACACACCGTGCTTCAGATTATCTTCATTGATATCAATGGGCACCTTTCTCTCCTCGCTTCACTCGTGGTTTAAAGTTTACCCGTTCGGTCCACAGCCTTACTGTTTACCGTTTACAGTTTTTTACCGTAAATCGTACACCGTTAACCGTAAACCAATTATTTTAATATTCTTATTTCTAAGATGCCATTTCTATACACCTTCTTTAGTTTGCCCTTAGGTGAGCAAGGTAGAGTTACTGCTTGATGATATTTACGATTTGGGGTGTCAGCAGATATGATAAGGGCGTCGCCTTTTAAATCAACTTTTATATCTTTTTCCTCTACACCCGGTAATTCAGCAATTATTCTTAAATGGTCGCCCTCATCAAAAACATCTACTAAAAGCTCTTTGGGTTTCGATGACGGTTTTTCTACTTTTTCTTTAAAGGAAGGCTTGCCCTTGACCAAAGGATGATGAGAAAAACTAGTTCGAATATGTGGAGTTCTTCCTTCCATTCTCTTCAATGGTTCTTCTTTTAATTTACGATCAACTTCTTTATTTATGGCTTTTAGTCTTTCTTGAAAAGCTTCTGATTTTTCCAATCCTTTAATTAGACCACCTAGTCCAGGGGTCATTTCACCTATTCCTTTGAGGATAGCACCAGCCACTCCTCCAAGGTCTTCCTTTTTCTCTTTTGCTTTAGCCTCTTCCAATTTCTTTATCTTTTCTTCAAGCTCTTTTATCTTTCTTTCCTGACCAACTTTCTTCTTTCTATCCAATTCTTTCATTATTTTCACCTCTGCCTACAGTTACCAAACTCATACCTCAGGTTTTAGTGCTTTTGCTTTGGCGCTTATCCACCCGCACCAGGGACAGCCGGTACTTACAAGCTCTTCTACGGAAACTCTTTTATCGCATTGGGGACAATTCTCTTTAGCAACTTGGGCTTCTTCCCAGGCAGCGGTTTCCGCACTAGTGCCCGATGGAAACTCTAAACCATATTTTGCCGCAGTCTCAAAGGATGCTAGGGCTGCTCTTATTTTTATGCCAAGTAGCTCTACACCAGCAACGGATACAGCAATATCGGCATTAATCACCAGCCCCTTATCCAAGATTCGATCTATTACATCAGCTAAGGTGCCGGCAGCATCTCTTGTTGCCTCTAAAGCCATCTTCTCCTCCCCACTCAGTTATTGGTTAAATGGTTATTGGTAATTAGTTATTGGTTAAATGGTAAATGGTTATTGGTAAATGGTTAAATGAAACAACTCAAATTGTTTACTTCTTATTCGATCCTTTAACTAATCACCACTCACCAATTACGAGTCACCAGTTACCAATCACAAAATTGGTTAAATGGTTATTGGTAAATGGGCTCAGAAGTCAGACTTCAGAAGCCAGTTTACGAAGGACGATGTACGACCGCTTCGCTAGGACGATTTTACTTTTCGTCCTTCGTCCCTCATTTCTCGTCCCTCGTTAAAGTCTGTTTTCTATCCTCTGTTTTCTATCCTCTGTTTTCTATCCTCTGTTTTCTATCCTCTGTTTTCTATCCTCTGTTTTCTATCCTCTGTTTTCTATCCTCTGTTTTCTATCCTCTGTTTTCTGTCTTCTGCCTTCATCTTCTAAATCCTCGAAAGTCTTATATTCCATAATCCCCACTCACTACTTACCAGTTACCCTCACCAATTACCAATTGTCTCTTGGGTACGACGCCTTGACCTTTGCAGGTATGACAGGGCATTGGATGAGGTCGGCGAGGGTACACTCCAGTTCCTCCACAAGTAGGACAGTCCATTGCTGGCTCGATAACCGTGACAGAGCCCTTACCACCACATGCTGAGCAGTGAAGCCTACTGGTAGTATAGGGCTGGATTCCTGTCCCCTCACAAAAAGCACACTTTGTTACAGGTTTTCTAACCTTAACTTTGCCTGCACCTAAACATACCTGGCAATCAGAGAGTGTTGAGAGAAGCCCAAAAGGATCTTTCCCCTTTCCATCGCAAAAAGCACATTTAACTGATACCGTCTCTCCCATAATTTTTTTAAGCTCTTGGGGATCAATTCTCCTTCTTTTTCTGGGTTTTCTCTTTCTAGGTCTTCTAGCCATTGTTCCTCCTTTTGATTACCACGTCTCTACTCTGAACTAAAATTTTAAATTAAGCGGCCTCCACTCTAATCCTTCGTCTTTTCCCCTCTCTATTGGAAAATCCTCCTTTGTCAAAACTTCCTCCGATTTATCCTCAAAGGTCTCTGAAGCCTCTTTGCTTTCACTGCTCACACTCTTTTTTTTCAATAGTTCTTTTGCTTCATTAGTAAGTCGGTATTGTCTGGAGCCAGTGGGTATTAAGAAACCTTTCTTCACTAAACAGGAAATTAACATACTCACATAACCTGGGGACATTCCTGTGTAATCGCTTACATTCAGAGACTTTTCAGTTTCTTCAGCTTCCTTAAAAACTTCGAGGACTTCTAGTTCGCTACCAGTCACACCACCCCCAGGTTTTGGCCTTCTCTCTTCAGCAACTTTCTTCTGTTCCGATTGGACTGTTATTTTGGTTGATGTAAAGGGGGCAAAATGCTCCGCTTCTTCAACCTTAGGTTTAGTAGTAACCACTCCCTTGCCTCGGCAGACAATACAAGGAAGTTTATTAGTGGGCTCAGCTCCAGTTCCTCGACAATGAGAGCAAATCTCAATTGGCTCTTGGATACTGACCACGCCTTTGCCTCTACATACAGTACAAGTCACATTGGTTCTGGGACGTTCCTCCCCTCTTCCCTTACAAAAAGCACATATTACTGCCGGTGGTTCAACGGAAACTTCTCCTTTGCCTCTGCACACCGAACATTTTGCTCCCTTTGGTTTTTCCCCTTCGCCCTTGCAAAAGCCGCAGGGATATATCTCATCTGTTAGTATTTGACCGGTTTTTCTTATTCCACCTCTGCCATAGGACTTACCCATTTCAACTGGTTGCCAAATCCATCCCTCTTCCTCCTGCCTTGTTTGGTATCCCTCTTGCTTTATCCGGTAGGGGTTCCAATCTGACTTTCTTTCCCCTTCTTTCGGAGGTGATTTTAATACCCACTCAGTTGGAGCCCTCTTCTTAGTAACTCTTTTGTTCTTTTCCTGGTTAGCTTCTGGAGGAGAGGTCCTCTCTAAGACACTTTTTCCTTTCAGTGTTATCTTAAATTTTCCTGAAGCCAAATAATCAAGATAGTCCGCTCGGGCCAGAGAGGTACACAGAAGACGAGCGTAATTAGTATCTATTCCCATTTTGCGACTTACTACTTGGGTGTTGGTCTCTCCACCTTCCTCCTGAACTATGTTTAAGGCTTTTAGCTCACTGCCACTTACTCCCATATTCTCCTCCTCACTCAGTTATTGGTTAAATGGTAATAAGTTATTGGTAATTGGTTAAATGGTTATTGGTTGAATGGTAGTCTTATATTCCATAATCACCACTCACCTTTTCTTGAGGGTTTCTAATTTTTTCCTAAGCTCTGCTTCTTTCTTTTTATATTCCTTCTCGCTTATTTCACCACTCTCGTAGCGCATTTTAACCTCTAGAAGCTTTTTCTTAAGCCCAGATTCAACATCAGATTCATACTCAGCTTGCTTCTTGACCTGTTCCAAAACGGTTTCTGCCAATATCTTTGGCCAAGTAAAGATACCTCTTAGTCCTACATCTATGGGACGTATTTCTCTCCTTCGAGTCGCTGGCACTACTGCTTCTCCCCATCGCCAGCTAGGCATTATTCCCCAAAATCTACATATGGTAATAGGGGGTATTTGACTTGCGCAGGGTGTTATCTTACTAACCAGAGGGATTATTTCACTAACTAGAGTATTCTGTCTTCTTTTACCCACGCTTTCTCACCCCCAAACGCGAATTATGGCGAATATTTGCAAATTGTTTTGCGTTTATTCGCGCCTTCCCATACATAATCTCCGAAAGTTTTGTAAGATTATCTATTCCCCTAATTTCATGGGGAAATAATGGTATTTTTGTTACAACACATCCAGCGTACTCCTTTTTGCTGACTACCTCTTTGATATAGCGAATCTGCTCGCCTCTCTTAGCTGAACAAAAATCGCACTTTGTAGGGGGCATTACCATATTGATAATGACATGGCTGCATGGGATGCCAAGATCCTGTATGCTAGAAAGGAGATCCTCTGTTTCAAGTAGGCTCATTGCTTCAGGGATGGTTACCGCAACAAACTCGCTTTTTTGAGGGTCAGTAAGGACCTCTCGCATTTTCTGCACTGTTGTTTGCGAATTCAATATCTTCTTACTTATAATTTCCACATTATCTACAGGGAGAACATCTCTGTGATACTTCAAAATCGCCCTATAAGTAACTCTTAACCATTCCCTTACTAGCTCCGGGAACTTCAGAAGTTCGATTAAGTGACCTGTGGGAGCGGTGTCAAAAATATATATGTCGTATTTCTTCCTATCGACAAAACCCATAATTTGTTCTAAGGCAAGCACCTCTTCTAGCCCTGGTGGATAGGTATCAACAAACCCCACCATGATCTGCCGATCAAAATCCAATTTCCATTTTCTACCACCTACGATATTACTACCTTGCCATTTGTTAAAGGCATCTTCTATGTTTACCTTATATTCTTTCCTAAAATCTTCATATAATCTCGTTCCATCTATCTCTAAGGCATAGAGGTTGCCTTCACTATTTATGGAAGTTATGGCATCTCCTATTGGACAGGCAAAACTATCTGCTAAGGAGTGAGCAGGGTCAGTGGAAAAAACCAGTATTCTTTTATCAGGATTATGCCTGGCAATGGACAGAGCCGTAGCTGCAGAAACCGTAGTTTTCCCTACTCCGCCCTTGCCTCCAAAGATAATGAACTGCAAATCCTTACCCAGGATTTCTGACATTACACCAGGAGCCGATGATTCTGCTTCTACTAAAGCCTCAACGAGCTGATTTGATGAATACTCATACTCATACTCATCCCCAATCAAAATCTTAGCGTACTTCAATAGAGCTTCTTTTCTCCGCACTTCATAAGGAAACATTGGCACCCTAACGAGGTTGTAAGAAGCAAATTTTTCATCGATTTCTGTAAGATGGTTTTTTTGTCTCTCTCTTCTAGTTGAACAGAAGACACACTGCTTCTCATCTTGAACCCGATTTACAATGATATTTCTTACGGGAATACCTTCTTGTTTTAGGGCAAGGAGAAGCCTTTCTGTTTCTAATATGCTCAGTGCCTCTGGAATGGTAACCGAGATGAATTCACATTCCTGTGAATTTCTAAGAACAGTTGTTATTTTTTGCAAATTTTTTGACAATGTATCCAGAAACTTGTGGACGTTTCCTTTAGGAGCTTTACGTCCAGGAATGTTAAATCCCAACGCGGCAACTCCTACAGATACGCCTTTGTATCTGCAAAATGAAGAGTTGAAAAGTTCAATCCATTTGAGCACCTTGTTGGGCAGAGCTAACAGTCTAAGGGTATGCCCAGTAGGTGCAGTATCCCAAATTACCAAATCATATTCACAAGGTCTAAATATGCCAAACTTGAGCAAGTTCACAATCTCAAGCAGTATCATCATCTCTTCCATACCCGGTAGCTTGAAGCCAAGGAAGTCTCTTATATCTATTTGGTCTGTATAGTAAGCCATGTTGCATAAGTTCTCTAGAGCAAACTTATATTTCTTCTTAAATTTTTGAAGGAGAATTACCGAATCCATCTCTATAGCCCAAAGGTTGTCCACTCCTTCCACAGGTGTAACAGAACTATCTATAGGACAATCAAAGCTGTCTCCTAACGAATGAGCTGGATCGCTAGAGACAACTAGAATTCTCTTGTCCGGATGAAGTTGAGCTAGATACATGGCGGTGGCTGTAGATGAAGTTGTCTTTCCAGCTCCACCTTTTCCGCCAAAAATTACCAATCGCAAACTCTCACACCTTAAGAAACTTGGGATATTGTCACTAAGAATGATTTCTTTACCCTCTTTTGACTGCACCTCGGAACTACTTTCGGCGATGGGTGTTTCCCCTTTTGCCTCTTCAATATGTTGCGACTCAGTCTGAGTTTTACTCTCTACTACTTTTTTAAAGAAGGTGGTAATCTTCTCCTCAGAATTCACTTTAAATTCTCCTTTTTGGCTGTTTCTATAGTTTTCATCCATTCTTGCGGCTCTTTTACCGAAAGATAAAAAATACTCTTTTCCCCATCCAACTCTTTAATCAGACGAAGCTGTTGAACCAACTTGCCGGGAACCCAGTTTCTGCTAACTATTTGAAGCCCATTCAATGAATCAAGAGGAATATCAAATAGTCTATTTTCTCCCTGAGTGAAAATTAATCTGGTAGCAGTTAGATATAAAAAACCCATCCTCCAGCTTGACCTTGAAATACTACCTGCATCATAGGCTGCCTGTCCATGTACAAGAACCTTCTCTCCTTCAATCTCTGGAGGCAATTTTAGCTCCCTCACTATATCTAATCCGCTTCTAATCTTACTATCTTTTTCTAAGTTAAATCGGCCTTGCCCTTCTTTCATCTTGACATACACCTTTTAAACCTCTCTCCCGGTGTTTCGTTAGGTATTGAATCTGTGCCGTAAAGAGTAGGAGAACTTTTACCTAAAACCCGCCATCCTTTATCTGCAATCCTACCCCTTCCCGACCTAAATACATCGATATAATCCCTTGTGCCCATAGACCTTTTGATGACCCTGGCATAATCAAAGCGCAGGCCTATCTCGTCTGCTATTGTAACTTCGTGAGACTCTCCACCTTTTTCTTCAACTATCTTTAAAATCTTTCTTTTTGGAAGGAGAGCCCTCAACTTAATACTAAAAACCTAATACTAAACTAAGAGAGGGCTCCCCTCTTCTAAACAGGTTATTAATATTTCCCTAAGGTCTTGTTGAAAGCGCTGACCTTAGCTGCATGTTCACCGCTTCTTCTGATCGTCTCTTTCCTCAGCTCGTCCATTGCTTTCATGTGCTCAGCATGCATGTTAGCCTGCGCAGCTGCTCTCTCCTTCTCGTACTTCTGATAGGCTTTGCGTTTAGCCTCGTGGTCCTTACGGCGTCTTTCCGACTCTTTCTTGTAATCCTCTAAATATTCTGGGATAGCCATTCTCTCTCACCCCCTTTCTTTTTTCCGCCATGATCCTACGAACGGTATTTTGGGGTAATCTCATAAAATGAGCCTTTTTTAACAAGATAGCGTAACCAGACCATGTCTCGACAAAGTTGCTCTGCGTATCCTGGTGAAATTCCCATCCTTTCTGATATATCATTGGGATGTGCTCTCCTTAGTTCTTTAACTACCTCAAAGACTTCTCTTTCCCGTTTGGTCATTATCCAACCCCCCTTACCTTAACCTCAGTAATCAATGGTTACCTTATTAAATGACTTCTTGGTACCTTCAGTCTTTTGCTTGTCCTGAGCGAAGTCGAAGGATCTCTCTTTTTCTAAAAGTTGTTTCGCTCTCTTCTCTTGCAGTTGTTTAGCTTCTTCCCCTAGTTCCAGTTCCTCCTCCATATCAAGCTCTATCCCGCAGGCGTGGGTGATAGCAGCGCCCTTACCGGTGGAATGCTTTACTCTGGAACGCTTTTTCTTCCTTTTTTCATACTCATCCCATTCCATAGCGGTAGAATGTTTCATTCTTGTGCCTCGCCCTGTAGAATACTTCATAGCTTAACCCTCCTTTCTGAAAATCTTTTAGCTTTTAGTTCCTTGGTCCCCACACTCTTTTTGGAAGTCGGCAGGTTCTGGATTTACCATTAACCTTTGTGTTGTCTTTGCTTTTCCCTAATCCTTTTAACCAGTAAATGAGCCCCAGGTTAGTGCGACCCTGGCTATAGTCAGGGTCTATCTGTAATGCTTTTTTATATTCTGCAATTGCTTCCTGGTAGAGACCCTTTACGCTCAATATCCTACCTCGATTAAAATGCTCCTCGGCCTGGTTCATTTAAACAGCCTCTCCTATTCTCCCAAAAACATTTAAGCCAAAGACCTTACTTTGAGGTCCACCGCCTGAATTTCTCCTCAGGAGATTGAGGAGCCTTTTCCTCCTCACCAGGCGATGTCTTTTTCTCCAGAACCCTCTCGCCTTTTGGTGTTAGCCTAACTTTGCCCGAACTAAACAAATCCAGGTAGTCAGCCATGCCCAAAGATCTACATATAATCTTGGCATAGTCTGTACTCATCTTAAGCTCGGATGCTACCCCAAAGAGATTAGTCTCTCCTCCTCTTTTCTGGACTATCTTCAAGACTTCCAATTCAGTGCCGCTGACCATTCTTCCTTTTCTCCTTTACCATCCTTATCCATGTTTAGCAAAAAGCTGTGAATTAATGGACTATCCAATCTTTCCACTGACCGCTACTTGCCTTCCATACATGACTTCAGCTAGCTCTGTTAAAGCATCTATTCCTGCAATTTCATGAGGGAATAATGGTATCTGTGTAAGGGTGCACTCAGAGAATTCTGTACTGACTTGTCCAATATACCCCTGTTGCTCTTTTCTTTTGGAGACGCAAAAATTGCACTCAGTAGGCGGAATAACCATATTAATAACAACATGATGACACGGAATCTCGAGCTTCCTGAGAGTTAATAAAAGATCCTCCATCTCCAGCACGCCCATTGCTTCAGGGATGGTTACAGCAACAAATTCACACTTTTCAGAGTCTATAAAAGCTTCTCGTATTTTTCTGACCGACCTTGCCATCTTGAGCAACTTCTCTGCTAATCCCGCAGCCCGCATCACCCTACGATATTTGAGCAGTATCCTAAAAATTGTTTTTAACCACTCCCTGACCAGCCCGGGGAGTTCTAGAAAACGGAGGAGATGTCCTGTAGGGGCCGTATCTAAAATATACAGATCATACTTGTTTTCATCTGCCAATTCTATAATCTTTTCTAATGCCATAACTTCATCCAATCCAGGAGGAGAAATCTCAATAAGATTAACTATCACTTCTCGATCAAATTTTACATCTAGTCCCCTGCCTAAAAACCCATCAATGATTTTCTCCACCTCTGCTCTATATTGGCTTTTAAGGTCCTCGTATAACTGCGGAGCATCTATCTCAAAGGCACAAAGGTTGTCTATACCTTTTATGGGTGTAATTTTATCTCCTATGGGAAAACCAAAACTGTCAGATAGGGAGTGAGCCGGATCGGTGGAAAACAATAGTACTCTCTTGTCCGGATTGTTCCTAGCTATGTGTAAGGCAGTAGCAGAGGCAAGAGAAGTTTTGCCTACTCCTCCCTTCCCTCCGAACAGAAGAAACTGCAAATTCTTCTGCGGGAGATCTGACATCTTTGCAGTAGTGATAGGAGATACCTCTGGCGCAGCCTCTACAGGAGCTAATCTATATTGAGAAGCTCTGCCAAATAGAATTTCAGCGAACTGTGTTAAATCTCCTACCCCTTTGACCTCACCGGGAAATAAAGACACTTTGATCAGGTTATAGGAAGCAAACTCCTCCTCAATTTGGGCAATATGCATTCTCTGATCTGTACTCCTAGATAAACAAAAGGGGCATCCCTTCTCTGTAGCCACTTTATTAACAATAATGCTCCTTACAGGAATTCCATATTCCTTTAAAACAACCAGAAGTCTCTTAGTCTCATCGATACTCATGGGCTCAGGAATGGTAACCGGAACAAATTCAGTTGCAGAAGAACTTAGAAGTGACTTGACTTTAGCCATATCTTTAGTCATTGTTTCCACAAACTCGTCCGTTTCATCTTTCTTGTACCTACCAGTGAAATGTCTGGATAAATAACGATGTTTTTCTAACATCAGATCAAAAAGGTTAAAGAATTTACGCATCTGTTCAGGTAGTGTGAGTAGTCTGATAGTATGTCCCGTAGGCGCAGTGTCTAAAATAATCAAGTCATACTCTTCACTTTTGAGGATATCAGCAATTCTTAATACCGCCATAACCTCGTCTAAGCCCGGCAGAGAAAGAGAATAGAGCTCAGATATATCTTCTTGGTCAAGCATGGTGCCCCTATCAATTATCTTCTTTATCACTCCCTCATATCTCTTCCTGAAATCGTCATATAACTGCTGTGCATTTATCTCCAAAGCCCAAAGATTATCCAGGTCTTTTATAGGTGTGATTGTATTCCCTATCGGAAAACCAAAACTATCTCCCAAGGAATGAGCCGGATCAGTGGAGACAACCAGCAATCTTCTCTCAGGCTTAAGTTGAGCTAAATATATTGCTGTAGCTGCGGCTGCTGTGGTCTTGCCAGCTCCTCCCTTTCCTCCGAAAAGTATCAATTGTAGGCCTTCATTAACTAAAAAATGGGCAATTGCCTTAGCTAAACCTCCTTGAACGTTAATTATTAGTCTTCTTTATTCGGGTGGACTCGCTTTACTCTTCTACTTCCTCAGCCTCAGTATCAATCCGCTTACGCAGTCCCTTACGACCAAACTCAAGCATCTTGCCATTGTCATCCATCAAAGCCTCGTAGGCTGCAAGGATGTCCATTCCGTCAGGAAGAGAATGTTTCTCTATCATCTCTACGGTTACGTGCCAACCCTTCTCATCTTTGACAGCCCCTAAAGTAGTGGAAAGCTCCAATCCGGTGAGTTTAGCCAATTGCTCTCGAGCCTTATCGACTAACTCCGGTATACCTAAAGCCATTTAATTTCACCTCCTCACTTAAATCAGATGTCAGAATTCAGATATCAGATATTTAGTTCTGTCTTCTGTCTTCTGTCATCTGTCCTCTGTCTTAACTTTTGCGAGCGGTAACTTTTGCCCCGCAGGAAGGACAGTAGAGACGTTCATGAATGTAACGCCAAGTCTCCCCGCACCCAGGACATTCTACATTAAGATATTGGCCACACTCTTGACAAAAGTTAAGATTACCCCAGGTTGTAGCCCCACACCTTGGACATTTAAATGCTCCTGTTCCTTCTACTGCTCCTACTTTCTCCTCCACAATCTCACCCCCTTTTTCAGTTCGGAGTTAACAGTTCGGTGTTCGGAGACAATTTAAGACTCGGAGCACAACCTTCAAACTTTCAGAACACAGATTTGAACAATCCACTCAACATTTTTGATAACTCCGAACATTTTATTCTAGATTCCTTTTCTTCATCCAAGTTTATATATTTTCTCCTCCTAGCAATAGTTGTACTAACAATACATTCTCTAACAGATCTTCGAGCTGTCCTAATGAAATTTTTAAACTCTGCTTTAGTTCCTCCACTACCTTCTCCAATATTTAATGCTATTGATTGGGCCGCTCTTCGAAAGTTACTCGTTAAACCAAATTGCTCTTCCTTTGGAAATTTTTCTGTTAATTTATAAACAAAATCTATATAATCTAATGCCTTTTGATAAACATTAAGCTTTTCAAAATTAAATCTCTCCTCTTCCATCTACTCCGATCTCCGAACCCCCGACTCCAAACTCCTCTTATCTACTTTCCTTCTTTGTACTTCCTAATAGCCTCAAGTTTTTCCATCAGCTTTGCTTCTTTTTTCTCATATTCCTCTTCAGTTATCTCATCCATCTCAAAGCGCATCTGGAGCTCCAGCAGTTCTTCCTGCACCTTAGATTCATCAGTTAATTCGGCCTCAGCCGTGTCTTTAAGCTTGCTCCCAACCCACGCAACTCCTCTTACAGGTATTAGAAAGGGACACAATATATCAATTAACCCAAATCCTCCTATGCCCCCTTTTCTTTCTCTCTTCTCCGCCATTATTTCACCTCCGACGCAAACTACTCGCGTTGAATCCCCATCAAGGTGTGTTCCTCCCTTACCTTCTGCATAGTAGCTTGTAGTTTTTGCCATTCGTTTCTTCGCTCATTGCTTTCTTTTTTAATGTTATCCATCAATTCTTTGATCTCTCTTTTTCTTCTCTGCTTGCTTTTTCTGAGATATATAACCCTTCGGATCAGATCCTTATTTCTATCATCAAGCTCACCTTGAGGTACACCTTTCTTTGCCATCTTAAGACCTTCTTCTTTTAAGACGTTAATCTTGACTATCATTTCTTCATACCATTCCATTACATCCTGCTCCGTTATCTCCTGAAGAAAGCTACTACTGTTCTCTTTACTAGTCATTTACCATTACCTCACTTCCCTCTTCAGTTCGGAGTTAACAGTTCGGTGTTCAGAGACGGTCTCCGAACTCCTGACTCCGAACTGTCTTTGCTTTCCTCCTACCAGGTCACCACTATTTCCACAAAATTGCAGGGTGGGATGGGTCCCACATATTTGAACTTTATTCTCCCATCGTACCTTGCTTCCAACTTATTTATTTCCTCATCAAACTGTTTCTCTCGGGCTTTATCTACCAAGAAGGCGGCGTTCATGACCATCTTGTCGCCAAAGACCTTATTGGTCCGAAAATCAACAGAAAATTTTTTTAAGGCATCCAGGATCTCTTTCCCCTTCTTGTCTTTCTTGGCTTCTAAAGCGGATTTAACCATCTCGCCCACAGCTACTGTATCAGCACGAGTCTGAGCAGGGAGTTTAGCTGCTAATATCTTTTGCTTTAGCCTCTTAACCCCCTTGTTTTCTTCTACAATCTCGTCAAAAATTGTCCCCATATTGGCCCACAGAGCTTTTACACCCAGCTCTATCTTGCCATCCATCTTTTTCAGCAAATCTTTGAATTCTTCGTACCTTTCCTTTAAAACTTTTTCCTTGATTCTTTCCTCCGGAGCCACTCCATCTTTGCCCTCGGCAATCGTCCCAAATCTTACGGGAAGGATCGTACAATCTTTCATCACTTTTTCCATTACTACTTGATGAGCTAGAGTATTTTCTCTACAAATGGAGTATTTAATAATTGGTGAATCGCTAATCACCGCGGCTAAATCTCGGTAGCAAACGGTGTATACCTCATCGCCTCGCCCACCTATTCCTATGGGCCCGAAGTTTCTCTTCTCGCTTGTTCCAACTATGCAGTAAATATATTTTCCTACTTCTGTCACTTTATTCCCCGCTGATGTCGACAACCTGCCAGGAATTGACTCTTATCCATCCCCTCAAAGAGTTACCGGAGAGGCAAGATATTTAGTGAGCTCTTCAAATTTGTTATTGTTCTTTCCTCGAATAAGCTCCTCAAAGTAGGCTTTTACCTTCCCGTGCTCTTTTGCCTCCATTACCAGAATGTTCCTCGAAAGCAGGGGGAGCACATCATGATAAGCCCCGATGAAGAGTACACCGATTTCTCCCTCTTGTAAGGTTTCATTTATCGCCTTGGCTATAACCTTATCCCTTTCCTCGGTGAGGCGCGCTTTGCGCATCTTATATTGCAGATAAGCGAGACCCATTTGCAAAAGAGACTTGGATTGTGAAAGTTTGATGATGTGTTCATATTCCTCTTTTAGGAGTGAAGCCTCTTCGGTCTTCCTTATCTCGCCTCCCCTCCCAATTAACTTCAAAACGATTTGATGATTCTTGCTGCCCCTTTTGGCTCCCTCTTCGATAATTTTTAATCCGAGCATGCCATCTGCCATCAACCCATCCTGATAAATTTTCAATCGAGCGGCATCTAGAGAGTCAAAATAATTTGCGATCGAATCCCAAAAATTGGACACCGTCTGCTTATGTTTATTCCACCGCTCTTCCCCATATATTTGGCTGCTCATCCTGCCCACATCTTGAGCAAGACTTCCTAAATCGGGTTCCATATGAATTATGGGTACATAAAGTAATTTTCTCATTTTCCATTGTAGAGGTCCTTTTGACCTTCACCGATCCTCGTTCCCCAACTCTAATAATTTGATTACTATGAAATTCTTGACATCTTCTGGCTTAAAGGAACATTTATAATGCTCGCAATAATCGGTGAGGATTTTATACGCCTCAGACACCTTCTTGAATTGTTCTTGGGCAGCTTCATCTGGGTTTTTATCGGGGTGATATTCTCGTACGAATTCCCGATAAGCTTTTTTTATGGTGAACAGGCTGGCTTCTTCGGCTAACCCCAGTATTTTTCTCGCCTCATCCACCTCCTCGAATTCCACTCTTTCAACTTCCAAAGTACAAAAACTGTACGGAGGCAAAGGTCCCACGGTCCTAAAGTTAACCTTCCCAGCGCACTTTTTATCTAACTCGTTTATCCTCCGGTCAAATTCTTCCCCTTTACTTCGATCCATCAAGAAGGCAACGTTCATTATCATTGAATCATCTAGGAGCTCATGGGGACAAAAATCAATGGCATATCTTTTTAATTCGTCCATTAGCTCTTTCGCAAGCTCATCTCTCACTTCATCTAGCTTTGTCTTCACCATCTTGCCCATTTTTATCCTATCTTCATGCGTAGGACCGGACTTTGCCGCCATCTCCTGTTTAAATTTTCTAATCTCCGGATGTGTCCCAATTTCTTGCAGGATTGAGTTTAAGTTGCTCCACAAAGCCACCACATCGAGTTCTATCTTGCCATCCATAGACTCCAATGCGCTTTTGAACTGGTAATAGCCCTGTTTCAGGATTTCCCGAACTTCACCGGAAATTGTCGTCCCAAATTTAAGGGGGACAACGGTATAGCTCCCCATCACCTGCTCGATAACAAATTGGTGATCCACCAAGTAGTGAATTAAAGTTTCCTTGGGAATGGCATGGAGGGACACAAAGGATACGTCAGAGACCACCGCTGCAATATCCTCATGGGGAATGGCGTACACCTCATCGCCGGCCCCCCCTATTCCCATGGGACCGAAATTTCTTTCCTCATTTGTCCCTATGATGCAATAGACATATTTCCCCTGTTCCATTTCCCTCTTCGGTAGGTTCGCCTTTGTAAAACTATCAAGTTACTTTGTTCGCCTTTACCATCTTGATTGCTTCATCAAAATGCCTGGACTCGATCTTAAACCTCTTATAATCTTTTTCTGGTACCCGATGTCCAGTGCCCGTTGCCCCTTCTAGAAACTCCCTTATGGCTAGCAGAGAAACCTTTTTGCATATGGATTCTATGTCCGAGCCCACAAGACCATCTGTTATCCTGGCTAGTGCTTTAAGATCTACATCGCTAGCCAGTGGTTTCCCCCTCGTATGGATCTTGAATATCTCCAATCTTGTCTTTTCGTCGGGAATTGGCAGTTCTAAAAGAAAATCGAATCTACCTGCTCTAAGCAAAGCTGGATCGATGATGTCTAAACGGTTGGTGGCAGCCAAAACCACCACTCCCTTGAGTTCCTCAATTCCATCGAGCTCTGTGAGAAACTGGGAAATCACCCGCTCGGTTACGTGGGAATCTCCTCCGCCTGCGCCTCTAACGGGAGCCAGGGCATCCAGTTCGTCGAAAAAGACAATGCAAGGACTGGCTTGCTTTGCTTTCTTAAAGACCTCGCGAACTCCTTTTTCCGACTCACCAACCCACTTACTTATGAGGACTGGACCCTTAACTGATATAAAGTTTACTTCGCTTTGGCTGGCTACTGCCTTAGCTAATAAGGTTTTTCCCGTACCCGGCGGACCATATAACAATATCCCTTTAGGTGGATTGGTCTTGGTGTGTTCAAATAATCTCGCATGCTTCAATGGCCATTCGATGGTCTCCCTCAATATTTGCTTCACCTCTTCGAGACCTCCAACGTCATCCCATTTCACATCGGGGATTTCGGTGAAAACTTCGCGGATGGCTGAAGGTTCTACCTCTTTTAAAGCATCCAAAAAATTATCCATGGTCACTTCAAGCTGCAAAAGTACTTCATAGGGAATCTCTTCTAACTCGAAGTCGATACTGGGAAAGATTTTCCGAAGGGCACACATAGCTGCTTCCCGGCACAAGGCTTCTAAGTCTGCTCCCACAAATCCGTGAGTAATCTCGGCTAACCTTTGTAAGTCTACATCCTCGGCTAAAGGCATCCCTCGGGTGTGGATTTGGAGTATTTCCATCCTGCCATTTTTATCAGGGATGCTTATGGAAATTTCCCGGTCAAAACGACCAGGTCTTCTTAACGCCGGATCAAGAACGTTAGGGATATTAGTTGCCCCGACAACAATAATTTCTCCCCTGGATTCCAAGCCATCCATAAGGGCTAAAAGCTGAGCTACTACCCTTCGCTCTACCTGTTTCTCACTACCCATTTCCTCCCGTTTGGGAGCAATAGCATCGAGCTCGTCTAAAAAAATTATGCTGGGGGCATGAGCCGCCGCGTCTTCAAATACACTTCGAAGACGCGCTTCAGACTCTCCATAATATTTACCCATGATCTCTGGTCCGGTAATGTGGTTGAAATATGCATCGGTCTCATTGGCTACTGCCCTGGCGATCAAAGTTTTCCCACACCCGGGTGGACCGTGGAGTAACACTCCTTTTGGAGGGTCTATTCCCAGCCTTTCAAATACTTGGGGATATCTTAAAGGAAGCTCAATCATCTCTCGGATCCTTTGGATTTCTTTATCTAATCCGCCGATATCCTCATAGGATATCTTAAGCCCTCTTTCTCTTGTGACTCCTTCCTCTTTTATCTTGATGGCAGTGGTGGGGTGGATTAAAACTGCTCCCTTGGGAGTGGTGGAAACGACGGTAAAATCTTGGCTCCGCGCCCCGAACAAGTTAGCCCTTATTCTATCGCCCTCACATAGGGGCAGACCCTCTAGGAGTCTTCCAATATATCTAATATCCCTGCTGCCACTCATGGCTCTCATTAAAGTCGTGGGAGATAGAACCACCTTTTCTGCTGGCTTGTGAAAAGTTTTTTTGATGAGAACCTTCTCGTCCAGTCCAATCTGGGCATTTTCCCTAACCAGGCCATCCACCTGAATAACGTCTTTGCCTCTGTTCTCCACATAGGTTGGCATTATTTTAGCTACCGTTTTCCTTTTGCCCTCAATCTCGATGGTGTCTCCCACCTGAGCATTGATCTTTTCCATATCCTTGGGATCGATTCTGGCTATACCCCTGCCCACATCTTTTGACAATGCCTCAGATACACGTAGAGTTAACACATCAGCAGTCTTTATGCCCTTAGCAGTACCTACACCTGGCATTTGCAGTCTCTCCCGCCTCGTTGTGCTTTTCCTTCCTATATCCTACTTGTTTTTTGGAAAGACGATTTCCAAGATTCCACTTTTGTAAGAAGTTTTCATGGTACTTGCATCCACCGCTGAAGGAAGTAAAACTTCCTTGCTATATTTCCGGTCCTTATCCTCAGCAGATATGGTAAGGACATCGCCTTTTACTTCTAAGTTGATATTACTTTCTTCTACCCCAGGCAGTTCGGCAATTACCAGCACTTTATCTTCTTCGTCAAAAACATCCGCTATGGGCTCTCGAACTTCCTCTACCACCGGGCCTTTCGCTGTCTCACGAATGTTGCCAAACTGCTCTACAGTAGGAGCTCCTCCTATTCCCATTTTCACCGTAAAACCATAAACGCCCTTAGCCTCCTTGCCAGGCATACCTTTGATTTTGAACTCACCGGTGCGAGAAACTTCTTCTTTGCCTTCTTCAGCCATCTTGGAAACTAAATCAATAAAATTGCCAATTCCCTTAAGTAAGCCCCCAAAACCCAATTTCCCAATCCCAAAATCAACTTCTGCCTCTTCTTCCTCTGGTTTTTTCTTCTCTTCAGCCACTTTGGATTCCCTCCCTTTAATCTTTACCCTTGGAGTGATTCCAGCTTCCGCTGACCTTCCAACCTCTCCCTCTTGAAACCTTTTAAGAATATTTTCCACTGAGCCCAGGTACACTTGGGAAACAATACGAGGCCGGCCACTTACTCTTTTGGACTCTACAATGTAGTAATAAAACTTTTTGCCGACCTTCTTTTTTATCAGAGAAGCCATGGTATCACTCCTATGTAACACAATGATACCACAACTTCTGAAATTAACAAGGCAATAAGGCTGTTAAACTAAATTTTCTATTAAAAAAATTAGGTAATACAATCCTATCTCCACTTTACTACGATATTGACAAAATTGAAGGGTGGTGCTGGTCCTACATACTTGAACTTTACTCTCTCATCATATTTCACTGTTAATTCATCTACCTTGTTATCAAACTCTTTCTCCCAACCCTTATCCACAAGGAAAGCAGCATTTATTATCATTCTGTCACCCACAAGTTGATTTGTGCGAAAATCGATAGAAGATTTTTTCAAAACATCTAATATCTCTCTCCCTTCCTTTTCCTTCTTTGTCTCAAGAGCATTCTTGACTCTTTCTCCTATTTTGATTCTCTGAGCATAAGTTTTCTCAGGAGATTTGTCTGCTATCTTTTCTTTGAGTCTTTTGATCTCTCCATGCTCGCCTACAATCTCTTGAAAAATTGCATCTATATTCGTCCACAAAACTTTCACACCAAGCTCTACTTTGTTGTCCATGTCTTTCAGCAAATTCTTAAATTCCAGATATCTTTTCCTCAACAAGCTCCGAACCTCCTCAGCGCTTGTAGCAATGGTGCAAAATCTCACCGGTAGCACCGTGTAATCCTTCATTACCTCCTCGATAACTTTCTCATGCGCGGTCATATTTTCTCTACTGATAACATATTTGGTCATTGGTGAATTACTGATAACCGCGCCGATATCCTGGTAACCGACTGTTGACACTACATCGCCTCGATTCCCGATGCCAATAGGACCGAAATTCCTTGCCTCATTTGTTCCCACTATACAATAGATATATTTCCCTTCTTCTATCATCTGGTCTCCTATGCTAGAGCCCTCTGTCTACTTTTGCTTCTCCTGTTTCCTACTTCCATTCACTTTCTCTCCAATTCTTTTCTTCCCTTGGGTGTGAGTACAAGCTTTCCAGAAGCAAGTAGATCAAGATAGTCGGCTCTGGCCAGAGATGTACACAGAAGACGTGCGTAACCGGTATCTATTCCCATTTTGCGACTTACTACCTGTATAACAGTCTCTCCTCCTTCTTCTCCAACTACCTTTAGAGCTTCTAATTCGCTGCCACTAACCACCGTCTTAATAACCCCTCTGTCTCTCATAAAACATCTACTGGTGTAGTCGACCTTTCCAATGCTTACCTCAAAACCTTGATGCCTACTTATATATTCCCTATGGTGTTGGCTGGATTGCTTACCAATTTTATAGTAGTCTATGCCCTTGCTAATTGTTCCTCCAGAAGATTTCGAAGTCTACCTATCTCCTCATTCACCCTATCCAGGTGCCGGCAAGAGATATCTATTCGCGTTTCTAGACTCCGTCTGGCTCGATAAAGTTCATCCATAAGAATTTCTATTCCCTTGGGTGTGAGTTTATAGCCTACCGAGGCAACTCTTGTCAGATAGCCACCCTTAACCAGAAAATTTAAAAGATGGTTGGCGTAATCAGATGAAATCTGCGTTCTGCCGCTCACCACTCCTTTATTGACCTCCTTTAATTCCGCAGCCATTCTTAAAATCATTATTTCATTAGGAGACATCTTTCTCTCCCTTCCCGTTAATGTCGGAAACTAGTTGTAAATATTTCCCCCAAGCCTCAATAGCTTTGTCTTTCTCTCCCATGCTTTCGAAGATCATTCCTAAATTATAATGAGCTTCGGCTAAATTAGGGTCGAGCTGGACAGCCCTTTCATATTCCGATATAGCCTCTTCTATCAGACCTTTATTTTTGTAGGTCAAAGCCAAGTTATAATAAACTTCAGCATCGGAAGGATTAAGCTTTATAGCCTCCTTGAGTCTCCTAATAGACTCATCATACTTACCTATTACGCCATAGATAATCCCTAGATTATGGTAGGCTTCTCCTAAATTGGGGTCTAGCTGAATGGCTTTCTTATACTCCTGTATTGCCGCCTCATAATTTCCCTTATTATCATAGGCAATACCTAAATTATTATGAGCTCTGGGGTTGTGAAGATTAATTCGTAAAGCTTTTCTGTACGCTTCTATAGCCTGGTCATACAAGCCCATTTTCATATAGATAATCCCTAAATTATCATGAGCTTGATCTAAAGCAAGATTAATCTGCAGAGCTTTTTTATACGCTGCTATAGCTTTCTGGTACTCGCCCTTATTTTTATAGAGGATACCCAAATTGTTATAAGCTTCAGCTAAATTTGGATCTAATTCTATAGCTTTGTTGTATGCCGCTATTGCCTGATCATTCTTACCTTCCCGTTTAAATCTATTCCCCTGCTCAAAATAAATTTGAGCCGTATCCTCTTTTGTCTGTTCTTTGTCATCCGCCCTCTGTCCTCTGTTTTCTGTCATCTGTCCTCTGTTTTCTAACTAGCAATATTTTTTGATTAAATTCATTACTGTCTCTTCAACTTCTTTCTGCTTAACTTGACCTATGCTGACACTGTTTGAATGTGCATCTAAGATATCCAGACAAGCTTGAACAAAACTTTCGTCAGCAGCAGTGGGGTGAGCTTCGCAGAGCTTCAACACTTTAGCGATCATTATGCAAGCTCTTATAGTAGGAGTGGATCCATCGCCTCCAGCTTCTCTAAAACCTCTCACAATATTTACAATTCTCTCTGCTTCTGAGCGCGGAAGACCTGACTTGGCACAAGTTATGGCAATTTCTGTCCCCCTATCATAATGGCTCAACTTGATAGTTATCATTCTATCCCTCAATGCATCTTGAGCTCTATGAACACCAGCATACTCTTCAGGATTACTGGTAAAAATAGCAGAGAAATCAGGATGAACTCTCAAGTAGCCTTGTTCATCTCCCCGAGCAGTAGGAAGATCAAGTATTTTCTCCTCTAAAATTGACAACAGAATGTTATTAGCTTCCGGTCGGGACCTAGTAAATTCATCGTAAATAAGGGTAAATCCGTACTTACAAGCTACTGTCAGACGATTATCTACCCATGTCCCAGCTACTTTTTCCTCAGTTTTTAAAACAGAATGGATGAAGTTATCCACTACTTTTTTGGTGCGATAGCCATGTTCTGCTCCTACGAGATCTCTAGTACCAAGTTCCTCATCTCCATGAATTAATATCACCGGTCTGCCAATCTGGGCAGCCACGTACATAGCCAAGGTTGTTTTGCCTGTGCCCGCAGGACTCATAAAATGAATGGGAAAACCGGCACCGATATATGTCAGAGCCCGATTGATTATATCCTCAACATATGGAGTGATAACAAAATTAGGCTGATTTGGTTCTATCAGTATAGGGGTAACACCATTTTCCATTTTAAGTTCCCCCCTGATTAATTCGCTCATAAGAGACAACTTTTAGCATCTTATTGATGTTTAATTTATAAATAACAGGTGAGCTATCTCGCCTCTTTCTACGCAATTTCTTTTCTTCCCAAGGTTCAATGCAAGCCTCACACCCCTCTTCTTTCCAACTTACTTCCACAACTTCTCCCACATTTTCTAAGGCCTCTTCAAACAGCTTGGCAGTCCCCTCAAAGGTAATACTTCCCTTCTCCTGCAAAAGCTTTTCGCCAAAGGCTTCCAGAGAGTCCTGTAATATTTTCTTTTGCTCCTCAGCTCTTTTTCTTTCCTGCTCTGCTCTTCTTTTCTGTTCTTTTTTTCTCTCCTCATACTCAGCCGCCTCTCGCTCTAAGGCAAGTATCCGAGGATCCTCTGTTTTTCTCCCCAGCGCTCTTGCCCATTCCTTGGCTATCAAACTTTTAGCAGCAACCCATATTCCAGCTTCATTTAATCTTCCTGGCTCTAGCTCTTCTTTTCTAAAAGGACTATATTGCTTCCACTGCATAGCGCCATCTGTTTCATTGTGCAAAGCTTTGACTTGGGCCGGTATTTTTTGCACCGATATCACCGGCGTCTGTTGTCCTCTTTGAACTCTTCTCTCCTGCTCTGCTCTTCTTTCTTTTTCTTTCTTCTTTTTCCAAGCTAATGCTACCTGTTCTAAAAGAGAGAAGCCTTTTTTCTTTCTTCTCATTATTCTGGCTTTTTCCTCAGCCATTTCTTTTCTTGCAGCAGCACTCACGTTTGCTTCTTTCATTTTTTAAGGTAATTCCTATACATCTGGTACTGGTTTGACCAATAGTTGTGCAATAAAGGCAAAGAGATCTTCGTCTCTGTGGTTGAACCTAAACTCGGTTTCTTTGAGGTAGAGATGAAAGTATTGGCTGGGAACACCTCGGTAGTGATAGAGCCAAGTCTTGGCATAGGAGAAGAAACCCTCAATGCCGTTGATGTGGGTTCTTCCGCTGACGTATTCCTCTTTGCCGTGCAAGACCCTGTGATGTCTCCCTCGAAAGGAGAGAACCCCATATCCTTTAAAGTCGTCAGTGTAGTAGATACTACCCCTTCTGGTGTGTTCCAGAATGAGGGGTACGAGGGTGGACCTTCTTCGGTTGGGAACGGGGAAGGTGATGACTTTCCCATTTCTCTGATACATCCCGAAGACCAGCTTCTTTCCCTCAGCTCCCCAGCCTCTTTTGCCCTTTCTTTTCCCGCCAAAGAGGGACTCGTCAAACTCAAGTTCTCCAGAGAGGGCCTCCATTTCGGTGAGAGAAGCGTCATAGATGGCTTCCCTGAAGAGCCTAAAAGCTCTGTGGGTGGTGGAGAGGTTGTGGGAAAGGTAAAGCCTTGTTCTGTAGCCTGGAACACCCAGACAGAAGAGGTAGAGAAGATGTACGACTTCGTTAAGGGGGATGCGAAACCTTCCCAAGTAGGTGCCGGTAAAATCGGTAAAAGGGTAACGGCAGTGGGAACACCTGAATCTCTGGTTGCTACGCCAGAGTTTCCTCTCTCCACACTTTGGGCAGACCCTTCTTCCGCCCCATCTGAGCTTGACAAAAAACCGTCTACTTTTTGGCAGACTATTTGCCAGGGATATTGTCTGGTTATCAAGCATAAAGGTATCATATCACAGTACCAGTTAGGTAGGAATCACCAAATAAAAACGAAAAAGTAAAAATCACAGAGTAAAATTAAAAATTAGGTAGCGTTATAGTTAACTGAGTCTATTAATTGCATCTTGAAAACTCCAACCAGTCAGTTT
>JASEEZ010000015.1 GCA_030019215.1 Actinomycetota bacterium | reverse complement strand
CTATCACATAACCTCACGAGGAAACGCGAGAGAAGATATTTTTCTCTCCAGCGAGCCTGTGGGGGTCAAGTCTTGAATCTTGACATTTGGAATTTTGACTGGCTCATAGAGCAAATCGTTTACAAACCGGAAGACCAGTGAAACCTGTAAAAAGGGACGGTTCTTTTTTTGACAGTTATCTCTCTTTTTGATTGTTTTATTTTTTCAAGAAGAATTGTGATATTTTAAGTTATAATTAGTGATGGGGCAGTAAGCACGGGTCCAAGTACCAAGTTTGAGGTTGGAAAAGCTTGGGGCGTCAGGACAGTAGCTGGTTAGCAGCTCTTTGATCCAGTTTCTGGAGCGCCTACCTCCTTGTGCTACTGCCCCCTTAATTTAAACTTTTTCTAAAACTCAGGTTGTTTAAGGGGGATTTTATAGATTTTTAGGGTCGGAAATCAGGGTCAGACCCCCTCACCGTAGTTTACTAGCCACGATAAATCCTTAAATCTAATTTCCATCTCGAACCGCGCATTTTTTCACTTTTTATAGATGTCGGAACCTGCTTTTTCTAGCCGAACTATGGTGGTCTGATACGGATCACAGATTTCTTCCTCCAGATAGCCTTCGTAGCCAACTTCAGCTAGTTTTCTGAGCATGGCCTCTCTCTCAGTTTTGGGCATGAGACGCGGGTCGCTCATGCTGGCTACATGAAAGGGAATCCGAGCTTGCCTAAGATTAGATATCGCCTGGTAGGGGAGCTTATAGAACTTTCCCATGGCTCCCGTTCTAGCTTGGAAACCTTCCGGTGTACCCGCTTTAAGAGAAACCCGCACGTGAATATTCTTATACTTCCTTAAATTCTCAACAAAATCTTTATCTTGACCCAAAATAAGACCATTTGTCTCCAAGATAAACAGAAAGTCGGTGGTGCTCACCAAATCGAGAAGGCTTAAAAGATGATGTTTGCCCAGAGTTGGTTCCCCTCCAGATATCCGCAATTTAGATACTTTCCCCCTTTTAGCATTCCCGACCAGTTTTTCGAAAACTTGTTCGGCAGAGAAAAATCCCCCCAATTTTTCGGGAAAATCTCGTGACCAATTCACCCAGCAGAAGACGCATCTTAAGAGGCAACCAACCGTGTAACCGGTAGAAATTCCTCCGTAGACACCGGTGCAATAAAAGCCGGTGTATTTACGACCGTTGTTCCTACAGACGATCTTCGCCGTCTCAGCGCAGAGCTTGAGAGGATCAAAGGGCTTAAATCCAGGAGTAAGATAGCGAGGGTACGCGGCCTTCACCTTTGACGATGCCCCTTAATTAGACATTACTCGATAATCTTGGTTGCTTGGGCTAAGTCGAGGCGGAAGATTCTTCTAACGGGCGGAATTTCTGAAAGAAGCAACACGATAAGAACGCTCCCCACAACCCAGAAATAACTTTGGGTGTACATAACACCTTTGAGCGTATACACCTCGGTCGACATTGCCTCAAACAAGGCGCTTGTGGTCTGTATACCTAACCAAAGGCCAATCGGGATACCAACCAGGGCCAAAAGCAGATTTTCCAAGGTGATGATGAGGGCTAAGTGCCAGTGGTCCTCGCCTATCGTGCGCATAGTGGCGATTTCCCGCAGCCGTTCTAGAACATTCGCGGTAAATGTGGTGTAGACGACCACAAAGGCCACGGCGAATGCGAAGGCAAGCATTATGCCGTAAAAGACATCGGCAAACTCCATCATTTCTTCCAATTGAGAAATGAGTTTCTGCTTGATCATAACTGAGGTGGCTCCGGGAAGCTCATACAGTTTTTTCTTGATTTCTTGGGCTTCTTGCGGATCAACATCGAGGTACAAGATGTTATAGGTAGCAGAGGGTGCCCTCATAAGTTTTTGGCCTTGCTCCACGCCAATAAAGACCGGGGCTCCTAGCATTTCTTCGCTAATCGCAAAGAACCTAAAGATTAGCTCGCGGTCTTTGATATAAGGTGTTTCTATTTTGAGACTGTCGTTCACCTCTAATTCCAGTTTATCGGCTATAGCAGGAGGAAGGATAATCCCTCCTCTTTCCAAGGCAGTTTTAGCTTCGGGGCCTTCGGATATGTCAAAACCGTGGAAAGTTGCCCCCGGCTCTATTGCTGTGATGGCTGTCTCGTGTTTTTTGCCATTTGCTTTGAGCTCGGCTGGTATGGCAAGGGCGGGTTGGACTTTTTTCACCCCTTTCCAGCTTTTCACTTGAATAACTCAGCGGTGGGAGAAATTTTGGCTAAATCCCGCCACCATGTCCCAGTTTTCGACTTCATAAAACATGCTATCAAGTAAATAATTGGTGGAGTCGAGCATTGCCCAGGTAGATGTGGTTAAGAGCAATGCGAAGGCAATTCCGACAACCGTGTAGAAGCTGCGTCTTCTGGCCCTAAAGACGTTTCGTATTGGTATCCTGAAGGTAAGCGAAATGGGCAGAATCTTAGTTACGGCTCTTTCGATAAGTGGCACTCGTCCTTTAGCGAGAGCTATGTTTGGGTCAGCCCGCATCGCTGTGGCAGGGCGCATTCTAGCTGAAGCGTAAGCCGGCAAAATGCCAGCGAGTATGCACGCTATTGCACTCATCGAAGTTGCCCCGATGATTAACTCCAGGTGGAGTTGATGTTTTAGAAACGGAATTCCCATTATATCGGTGTATAGTTCAACTATTTCCTTTGCAAAATAAGTGCCCAGAGCAAAACCTATAACAGAGCCCCAAAAAGCAATAAATAGTGAAAAAAGGAGGTAGTGAAGGAGAACCTGCCAGTTTCGGTAACCCAAAGCTTTGGCTAGGCCAATTTCACCCCTTTGGGATTGAACCACTCGTGAAAGAGCGATAAAAAGCGATATGGAGGCGACGAAGAGAATGACGAAAGGCATTGTATACGCCATACTCTGGTTTTGCTTTATCTCTTCCTGAATGGAAAAGTTGCTAGGTTGGTCCTCTCGCTTCACCGTTTCAATTACCAGGTAAGGGTCTAAGATGTCCTCTACTTTTTCGATGACCTCTTCACGGTTTGCACCCTTGTCGAGGAGGACTGAGATGTCATTGTATGAAGGGGATTTTTGGAACATTCTCTCCACTTCAGATTGGGTCATAAAGATAATGGCGAGTTCCCCGGGCGAAGGAATTTCTGCTTTACGGATAACGGCGTTAAAATATTCTGGGTTTACGACGATACCTTCTACGATGACTTCTTTCTTTTCGCCATCGACTAAGGGCTTGAGTGTATCGCCTAGTTCTATTTCTCTCTCATCCGCATAGTGTTTTTCGAGCAGACATACATCTTTGGCTTTACCTTTTAAGTAGCTACCCCCTTCGATCAGAAGATCGTTTACTTCCGGGTGTTGGTCTGGCGGAATGCTTATAACTCTTGCTTTTACTTGCTCCCCGTCACTTATATAAAGACCGGTATCGATGATTAAGCGACCCTCTACGGCTTCGACCCCAGGAATGGCTTGAATTTTATCGACCACCCTTTTGGGAGCACTGATAACTTTGGTGGAGAAGTGGGCAAATTTTAGCTTTTCGTAGGCGTATTCGGTAGAGGCGGATAAGTTGAGGTATGCGGAGACAAAAGACACATAGCTTGATATACCGAGGGCAACAAGAATGATGAGAGCGCCAAATTGAGCCTTTCGGGCTTTTATATCCCGCCAGTTTTTGAGAATCAGTTTTTTCATAACCGACTCACCAGATTATTTCTTCAGGACTGATGGGGTTCTCTATGATTTCTTGCCTAGCAATTTGACCGTCGTGGAGATGTATAACTCGGTCGGCAACCTGACCAATGATGGCATTGTGAGTAACAATGACAAACGTTTTTCCTTCGATTTCATTGAGCTCTTTCATTGCTTTGTAGACAAGCTTTCCTGTTTTAAAATCTAGAGTGCCAGTAGGCTCATCGCCCAAGATTAAAACGGGATCTTTAGCTAAAGCGCGAGCTATAGCTACTCTTTGCTGCTCTCCTCCAGAAAGCTGGTAGGGAAAGTGGTCGGATCTTTCTTCCAGCCCCACCATTTTTAGTAGTGCAATAGCATCTGTTTCGGGAGGGCTTCTATCCCTTGAGGCTAGCTCTATAGCAAATTCAACGTTTTCTCTGGCAGTTAAGGTTGGGATAAGGTTGAAAAACTGGAAGATAAAGCCAATTTTTTCTCGCCGAAGCAGGGTTAGCCGCTTTTGGCTGAAGCGGGAAATATCGACTCCCTCAATGATGATGCGCCCACTGGTTGGGGTATCTATTCCCCCCAGTAGGTTTAAAAGGGTAGTTTTACCTGAACCGCTTGGCCCAAGGACAACCAAGAATTCGCCCCGTTTAACCTCAAGGTCAACATCACAAAGGGCTTTAATTAAAATCTCTCCCATCTGGTAGTTTTTGCAGGCACCTTCAAGCACAACGATGTTGTCTGTAGTTATCCCGGTTTTGGACAAAGGCTTTACCATCGAACTTTTTCACCTCCGCTTAGGCCATTTTTAGTTTCTAGAAATTCATCGAAAGACCTGCTTAACCCGATCCCTCTTTTTTCCAGGGCTTTATTTTTCCTTCTTCAAGTAGCCTGAAGCAGCTTGAAGTATTTCTCTCTCTTTTCCTCCCTGTCTAATTATAGTATATATAGTAAAGGCTTTAACTGATTCACTGACCAAATCGCCTACGAGCCCTGCCTGCTGGCAGAGACGGCCTGCGAAGCGTGGGTAGTTCACTCGGAATTGTGTTATTATTAGCGATGTATTGGTGATGAGCCAGTGGGTTGGAGGGCGAGTCGATGAAGCTAAAGATCGCTGTGGGTGTCTTGATTTTTTTGGTCCTGGTTCTTCTGGGTCTGGGTGGCTTTTACTACTATCGTCTCAGCCTTCAACGTTTTGGGGAACCCAGGATCACTGAGGAGCCGCCTGAAAAGGAAAAGGTCCCACCGGTTGAGGAAGAAACCGCGCAGGTTGAAGAGGAACCGGCTGTCGAGACGATGAGCATCTTCGTTTACTTTCCCAAGTGGACCGAGACGGAAGCCTATCTCGTTGAGGAAGAGCACGTCGTGCCCAAGACTCCCGCTGTTGCCAAGACGGCCCTTGAGGAACTCATCAAAGGAGAGCCTCTGGATGCTAGCCTGAAACCTATCATCCCCAAAGAGACTAAGATACTGGGAGTTAGAGTCGGAGATGGTCTGGCCACCGTGGACTTCAGTCGGGAGATATTGCAGGTCAACGTGGGAGCCCAGGGAGAGGTGCTAGGAATATATTCCATCGTCAATACCCTCACCCAGTTTCCTACCATTAAGAGGGTCCAATTTTTGGTGGAAGGAAGAAGTGAAGGCGAGATTGATGGAAGGCGAATCGAGGACTGGTGGGGGCATATTGGTCTTTTTGAACAGCCTTTCTCTCGAAATGATGAGCTGGTACCGTTACAACCCTAAGATAGAACATTGAAACAAGCAATATAAGAAATAGTTGTAACGGCACTGGTAAAGAAGGATTGATGTATGGGCAGAGGAGACATCAAGGAGATAGTCTACGACCTCACAATGACCATACAGAAGACGGTCAAGCCTCATCTGGGCAAGATTGCCTCTCGTCGGGCCCTGGGGAAGGCCGTTGGTGGGGATACTACCTTTGTCATCGATGAGCTGGCTGAGGAAGTGGTGGAATCTTTCCTGAAAGCTCAAGGTGACATCGCCTACTACTCTGAGGATAAGGGCCTTGTGGTTTTTGGAGAGCCCCAGTTTGTGCTGGTCATCGACCCTATCGATGGCACTCGTCCCGCGGCGGCTGGTCTCGAGTCCTGCTGCGTCTCGGTGGCAGCCGCAAGATATGGTGAGCAACCTCGAATGAAGGACGTCTTTCTCGGCTGTATCCAGGAGATTAAAAACGACACCATCTTCTTGGTCGAGAAGGGGAAGGGCGTAAGAATTGAAAGAGACGGGCAAGAGATAAAACCGATCCTGAGCAGTAACACGGACTTAAGTACCCTCTTCTGGTGCATTGGGTTTAGGGGCAGACCGGCCCAGGCATTGGTTGCGGTTTTAGGTGAGCTCATCGACATCTCCTCGGTCGATGGCGGAGTTTTCGATGTTGGTAGCGCCACTTTTTCCATGACCCGCCTCATCATGGGTCAGATGGATGCCTATATTGATATTGGAAAGCGCATGATCGATGAGGTTCCCTGGGTGGAAGAGGAGTTCAAGCGGGTTGGCCGGGGAACCGTTTTGAACAACAACCCCTACGATGTGGCCGCGGCAGTTCTCATCGTTCAGGAGCTCGGTTGCGTGGTGACCGATGGCTGTGGTGGGTCCATCGGTGACTATCCTCTTCTGGGATCGGGACCGGAGTTTCAATTTTCCGTGGTCGGGGCGGTCAATCCCGGCTTGCATGAGAAAATTCTTCATCTGATCGATGTCGGAATCGAGAGACTCAGGGGCATCAAAAAACCTTGATCCACCGACTGGGATTTGAGGAGGGCAACATCGATGAAACGGTTGATCTTGATTTTATTTGCGGTGGTTTTGGTCATCGCGGGGTGCCAGGCGGGCCAGAAAAAAGAGAAGAAGGTAGCGCCTGTTCCCGAGGAGAAGGTGGTTGAGGAGACCGTACCGGCCTCTACCCCAGCCGCTCCCGCGCCCAAGCGGGTTTTGATGGTGATCGCTCATGAGGATTTCCGCGACGAGGAGTACTCCGAGCCCCGCGGGATCTTTGAGGGACAGGGAATGCAGGTCACAGTGGCCTCATCCTCTCTTGAGCCGGCCAAAGGATCACTGGGTTTGGAGGTTAAACCGGATCTTCTTCTCGAACAGGCCAATGTGGTGGACTACGATGCCATCATTTTTGTGGGGGGCGTGGGATCAGTGGAGTATTGGCATGATGAGAACGCTCATTTCATCGCCCAGCGGGCGGTGAACTCCGATAAGGTTCTGGCGGCCATTTGCATTGCTCCCGTAACTCTGGCCAATGCCGGGGTCTTGGAGGGGAAGCAGGCGACTGTTTGGTCGTCCAGGATTCAGGAGATCACTGAAAAGGGGGCTCAGTATGTTGATGCCCCCGTGGTGAGGGATGGCAATATAGTAACGGCTTCTGATCCCAAGGCGGCCGTGTCCTTTGCGCAGACCATAGTCCAAGCCCTCGGTGAACAGCAATAGGTGAAGGAGGAGATGAGATGAGTTCTCTGGTGGAAGCGGAGTTGGTTCTCGACTCTGACAGATGTTTCCTGGTTTCTCTTGATGTTTGTCCTCTGGAGGAGAAAGCCGAGGGGGAATCTCGAGAGTGGCGAATGGTGGTTACAAACAAGATGACCGGGAAGAGCAGTTCACTTCCTCCCTGCAAAAACAGAGAGGAGGCCCTGGGGGGATTTGCAGAGAGCATGGGAAGACTCGCTATGCCCGTGATGTGGGGGCATGTTAGTACCTGGGGAATTACTCTGAATCTTCACCCCGATTCCAGAGTGTTCTATGGGGAGGCCCCGCCTGTGGTGGGGGGAAAGTTTTCCCCGAACCTGGACGAAAAATTCAAGAAGATTCGGAACGGGCATGAGGATGCGGGGGATGTAAAGAAGGCGATAGAGAACATCCTCAAGATTTTAAGGGTTTTTCTGGAGGATGTTGAGAGGGGAGATATATAGTTTGTAGTTTGAGCTTGCTGAAAAAATTTCATCTTGACCTGCCGTTTAGTTGATGCGTACTACTCTGAGCAGGAGTTTTATTGGTGATTTCGGTTTGCCCCCGATTTTTTTTTATGTTATTAAATATAAGTATGTGAGCGGTCTCTTTGTCGCAAGAATTTGATTTAGCTTCTCTGGAGGCGGTGAAAATTCAGGGTTTTGGGAATGTACTTCTTCCAAAGAAGAAGATATGGGTGTTAATAACGGCGACCCTCCTAGTGTTTTCTCTCATTTTTCCCTCTTTAGCTGGTGCATCTTCCGTCTCGAAAAAGAAAGGGGAGATAACCAGCATCCGGCGCCAAATCAGCGATTTAGATAAGAATCTCATCCAGCTTGCTCAAGGGTACAATACTGCCTGGGTGAACCTGGTCAAGGTCGAGGGCGAAATGCGATCCACCCAAGCACGTTTGGATGAGGTAGAGCAGGAGCTGCAGATCGCTCAAAAGATCCTCAATGACCGGGTCAATGTCATCTATCGGAATGGGGACATCGATTTTATTGAAGTCCTTTTTGGCGCCGAGAATTTTAGAGGGTTCATGACCCGCCTCGATCTACTGAAGAGGATAAGCGAGGAGGATGCCGAGACTCTTGAGAAAGTAAGGGAGATAAAAGCCGAGGTTGAGCGGAGAAGAGAGGAACTAGCTCAACAGCGCGAAAGAGAGAAAGCTCAGCTAAATGTGCTCAAGTCCAAGCGGGATGATCTCGATAAAAAGTTGCGCCAGCTGAAATCATTGCTCTCCACAAAAGAGGGTCAGCTGATCGAGATGGAGCGCAGGGCGAGGCGGAAGAGTGTCTCCTATTCCTCTGCCCGTTACAGTATAGCGGGTTTTGCCTTTCCCGTTTTGGGACCCAATGCTTTCACCAACAGTTGGTTGGCTCCCCGCAGTGGAGGGCGGCGCCACCAGGGTTGTGACGTATTCGCTTTGAGGGGCACCCCCTGTATTGCTTGTATGAGCGGTACCATCGGAACCAGTTACAGCCGTCTTGGAGGAAAGACGATCTATCTCTATGGGGATGATGGGCACAAGTATGCCTACATGCATCTTTCTGGTTATGCCGTGACCGGAGGCCGTGTAAACAAGGGAGATGTCATTGGCTACGTTGGCAATACGGGCAACGCTCGCGGGGGATCTTGTCATCTTCACTTTGAGGTTCATCCTAACGGTGGAAGTGCAGTCAATCCTTATCCCATCCTGCAGGCCGCCCGTTAATTTACCCCTAGAATAGCTACTTCCATCGGTATGACCTCGAGAGCCCTTTCCCCACACACCGGGCATGTGCCCACTGGTTTTGCAAAATTTCCATTCGTCCATACTCCACAATCAAATCTGTAGCCCTGGCGTCCGAGGACTGCGGGGCACTGCCCATACATCAGATGGTGACCCTCAAAGGTTTGGCAGCCATCGCTTACTCGACCACATTTGGTGCAGACGAACTTGGGTGAGGCAGAACCGTACTTATTTCTGAAGTACCCGAGGAATTTGACCTTTCCTTCACAGGCGATGCAGGTTGCTCCATCCAGGGTGCTAAAATCTATCGCCCGTAAATCGCCCTTTGTTGCCAGCTTTTCGGGGTAGAAGGCGAGTTTGGGAACCTCTAGGGGCAGAGCCGCCTCGGTTTTAACGTAGAGTTCCGTCATAGCGTCGATCAATTTTGGGCCCAGATGGGATTGTCTGATCTGAGCTGTGAGGCCAGCGTTTAGAGGAAAGGCGGTCAGGAGCACCAAGATCAGACCGGTGACGACTACTCCCGCGAAGAGACCCACCAGGCCCCCACCGACGCCGTTGACCAACCTCACCAGCCGATTCCGGGTGGGCAGTTTAATCAGGCCACCGAAGCTCAAGATCAACTCACGGATTAAGAGAAACAGGAGACCGAAACCGAGGATGTTGGCGATGTCTTTCGGGATGGGAAGTAGGTTGGCCAGTAAGTTTCCCCAGGGGGAGTAGTATTTT
This sequence comes from Actinomycetota bacterium, assembly GCA_030019215.1. Classification (GTDB taxonomy): domain Bacteria; phylum Actinomycetota; class Aquicultoria; order Subteraquimicrobiales; family UBA9087; genus UBA9087. The sequence goes on along the minus strand of JASEEZ010000015.1, from coordinate 40,808 downwards.
GAGGCCACGATCAGTCCGGCAACTAGGCTTAAAATTTCGAAGATTCCACCGACAAGTCCAATCGCCGTTCCATTCAGGGTGGCCAAAAGGACCAAAAGGATAATTATCGGATCTACCCAGTTCATCTCCTTAAACCCATCCTTGTCTGATCTTGAAGGAGTTGCGAATACCCGTTAGGGTACCAAATTTCTTTTCAAAGGGTATCAAATTCTTCTTCAAAAGTGTATATCACTTCTTTTAATCGACAAAATGTTCTATTTTAAAGTTGTAACGGCACTAGAATTATTGGGTGGTCTGTGGAGGGGGGACGACGATGAAGATTTGTAACTATCGAGAGGTCAAAAGCGAGCCCGTCGAGGGCACGCCGGGGGTCACCGTGCGCTGGGTGATAGGTGAAGGGGACGGGGCTCCCAATTTTGCGATGCGGGTATTTGAGGTCGAGGCCGGATGCGCAACCCCCTATCACGCCCACGATTGGGAACATGAGATCTTCATTCTCGAGGGCAAGGGAGCGGCGGTGGGAAAAGATGGCGAGATCCCTTTAAGCGTCGGTGATGTCATTTTTGTCCCCGCTAACGAGGAGCATCAGATTGCAAACACCCCGCCATCGGCGGGGTGTTTGCAATTTATCTGTCTCGTGCCCATCAAATAGGAAATTAAGAAAAACTTTATTCAAGTGTTTTTCCTGTGGCGAATCGTTCGATTAAGTCATTAATCCTCGCCGGTTTCTCCTCCATTGGCGAGTGACCACATTCGGGGATGATAATGAGTTTGGATTTTCTGATCTGCCCGTGCAGGAAGTGTCCCCGGTCCACCAGAACCAGTCTGTCTTTCTCTCCCCATATTATGAGGGCGGGGAGGTAAAGGTATTGGAGGCCGTCTTTTACTTCGGTGATGATGTAACTTCTGCTCATGGCCAGAAAGGCTTCATCGGCTCCCTTGGTCCTCATGGGGTAAAAGTAGCCCGTGATAACCTCTTTGGTGACGAGTTTGTTGTCGTAATAGGACCTCTTGAGGGCGAATTCAACTGATTTTGCGTTGAAGAGGATGCTTCTTACGAGCACTTTGCCCAATGGAGGGCTGGCTAGCAGTCTCATTAAGGGGTGTGGGTAGCTCTGTTCGATCGGGCTGTCTATGAGAATCAGCTTTTCCACCTTTTCTGGGTATTGAAGAGCAACGATTATGGCCACTTCGCCCCCCATGGAATGCCCGACTAGGGTCGCCTTATCGATTCTCAGCGCTTTCATGAAATTTTTTACCAGTTCCGCGTGGGCTAGGGTCGAGTATCTGAACGTAGTTGACTTCTCCGAGAGACCAAATCCGGGAAGATCAAGCGTGTAGACGGTGAAAGTCTTCGATAGGGGATTGATGTTGTGACGCCAGCTAAAGGTAGAGCCACCGAAGCCGTGGATTAGGATGAGGGGCTTCCCTTCACCCTCCTTGATGTAGTGAATCTTTCTTCCAGCGACTTCGACGCTGGTTCCTGTCGGGATTGAGGGAGGTGGCGGGGGTGTTTTGCCGATGTAGTTCGGAAAGATTAGATAGCTGTAAGTGGTGGCTCCCACCAGCACTAGAAGCACCGCAACCGTCACTGTGACCAGCACTATTTTCAGGGATTTCTTGAAGGGTAAGATGAGTCTTTTTAGCATTTCATTTCATTATATCTAGACATCATCATTACTTTCTAGCAATTGTGGACGGACTCCTTTGTTGATTGATTTTATTGTAGCTCTATGTTCTGCTATAATACTTTTAAAATTGAATATCTCAACGGGAGCCTCGCCGATGGCAAGGCTGAGAGGACTGTATGGTCGACCGTTTGAACCTGAGCCGTTGAGGCCCCCCCGATGGACATCGGGGGGCTGGGTAATGCCAGCGAAGGGATAATGAGATTATCTGCTTGCTTGCAGATTAACTTGTGAAAAACCGTCCCGCCGTTTGGCAGGGCGGTTTTTTGATAATAACTTGAGGAGGTAAACGACGTGAAGAAAGACATCGCTCAGCTGATTGTCCAAGACTTGGATGGGGTACGCAGGCTAAAGCCGCTTCTTCATCACATCACCAATTTTGTGGTGATGAATGAGACCGCCAACGTCACACTCTGTATCGGTGCTCTTCCAGTTATGGCTCACGCCAAGGAGGAAGTCGAGGAGATGGTTCGGGCAGCGGGGGCCCTAATTCTCAATATTGGAACTCTCACGCCCGAGTTGATCGAATCCATGACCCTGGCGGGTAGAGTGGCCAATGAGCTCAATATTCCCATCATCCTGGACCCGGTGGGTGTGGGGGCTACCTCCTTGCGTACCGAGAGCGCCCGCTACCTAATCAAGTCTTTAAAGATCGATGTGATCAGGGGAAATTCAGCCGAGATATCAATCCTGGCGGGTTACGGTGGGCAAATAAAGGGGGTTGAATCCGTTGGTGGTTTGGACAACATGCTCGAAATAGTCAAGGAGTTTGCCTTTAAACGAGATTGCGTGGTGGCTGTGACCGGCAAGGAGGATTTGGTGAGCGATGGGAGAAGGGTGGCGCTGGTTGGCAACGGTGATCCGATGTTGAGCACGGTCACGGGCACGGGCTGTATGGCCACTACCCTTATTGGGGCCTTTGCGGCTGTTCAAAAGGATCGTTTTTTGGCCACCGTGGGTGGACTGGTGGCTTTCGGCCTTGCTGGGGAGATTGCCGCTCGCGAGTCGGGTGGTCTTCCCGGGACCTTTCACGTCGCTCTGTATAATTCCCTGGCCCACCTTAGTTCCCAGGATATCTTGAGCGGGTGCAGGGTTCAAATGGCCTAGTACCATAGGAAATAGTTGTAACGGCACTAGGGGGTTGGTTTGGATTACAGTTTATATGTGATAACGGCGGACGTTCCAAAACTGGGCCGAACCCATCTGGATGTAGCCAGGGAGGCGGTGAAGGGAGGTGCCACCATCATCCAGTTTCGGGAGAAGGGGAAGAGCACGCGTGAGGTTCTGGAGATGGCAATGGCCCTTCATGAACTGTTAGCCGATAGAGAAATTCCTTTGATAATTAACGATAGACTCGATATTGCTCTGGCGGTGGGTGCATTGGGAGTGCACATCGGTCAAGATGATATGTCCCTAGAGATGGCACGGCGCATTTTGGGATCGGAGAGGATAATCGGGGTCTCGGCTCGAAATCTGGAGGAGGCAGTTCAGGCGGCGAGAGGCGGTGCCGATTATCTCGGCGTCGGCCCGATCTTTGCGACTTCCTCCAAGGGCGATGCGGGGGAGCCCACTGGGCTTAAAACTTTGAGCGACATTAAGAAAACCATCGATATTCCCATAGTTGCCATTGGTGGAGTGTCGCTCGATAACGTGGAGGCCATAATCGAGGCCGGGGCAGATGGCGTGGCAGTGATTTCAGCTGTGGCTTTTGCTCCGGAGATGAGAAGGGCGAGTGAGGATTTGTTGGGGAAGATCATAAGGGCGAAAAAAAACAAGGTAGGCGAAGGAGAATGACCTTAATTGAGAGAATAAAGGCGGGGGATGTTCCAAAGTCTGTTGAGGAGTTGGCTTCGGAGGAAGGGGTTGCTCTTGATCGGCTCTGTCGAAGTGTTATCGAGGGCAGGGTTGTCGTTCCCCGAAACGTGAATCGGACGATGGTTCGATCCATTGGTATCGGTGAGGGCTTGCGCACCAAGGTGAATGCCAATATCGGAACCTCGGAGGACTATCCCTTTCTGAAGGAGGAGCTCGAAAAGTTGAAGGTGGCCGTTGCAACCGGTGCTGATGCTGTGATGGATTTGAGCACGGGAGGAGACCTGCGAGAGATAAGGCGGGAGATCTTGTCCCACGCCTCGCTTCCGGTTGGTACCGTCCCCATCTATCAGGCGGCGGTCGATGCCTTGGAAAAATACGGTAGCATCGTTGAAATGACTGTGGATCATCTATTTGGGGTCATCGAGGAGCACGCCAAAGATGGAGTTGATTTTGCGACTGTTCATTGTGGAATCACCCGGGAAGCGCTCAATGCCCTCGTGCGACAGAAGCGAGTCATGGATGTTGTTAGCCGTGGAGGTGCCTTTGTGGTCGGCTGGATGATCCATAATGAAAAAGAAAATCCCCTTTATAAACAGTTCGATAGGCTTCTTGAAATTGCCAGACGTTACGATCTCACTCTGAGCTTGGGGGATGGCATGCGTCCCGGTTGTCTCGCCGATGCCTCCGATGGGGCACAGATTCAAGAGTTGGTAACCCTTGGGCGGTTGGTCGAGAGAGCCAGGGAGGCCCAGGTTCAGGTTATGGTGGAGGGGCCCGGTCATTTACCCCTGGACCACATCGAGGCAAATATGAGGATGGCAAAGAGCATTTGCAAGGGGGCGCCCTTCTATGTTCTGGGTCCCCTCGTCACTGATGTGGCGCCTGATTATGATCACATAAGCTCCGCCATCGGTGGAGCTCTGGCTGCTTGGGCTGGTGCGGACTTCCTCTGCTATGTGACCCCCCGCGAACATCTTGGCCTTCCGACGGTAGGGGATGTCAGGGAAGGAGTCATCGCCTCCAGGATTGCCGCACACGCTGCCGACATAGCTAAGGGTGTCCCTGGGGCTAAGGACTGGGATCTGGAGATGGCCAGGGCCAGAAAGGCTCTCGACTGGCAGAAGGAGATCGAGTTGGCCATCGACCCAGAGAAGGCGAGGAGAGCCTATGAGGAGAGGAAAGTACCGAATGAGGAAACCTGTACGATGTGCGGGGAATTCTGCGCAATGAAACTGGTCGGGGAGTTTCTGGGATCCGATCGGGGAGAAAAATGTTAGGATGAGGCATGCGCATCAAGGATATCGGAGAAGCGGAGCTTATAGAGAGGATTAGGAAGCTTGTTACCACCCATGATGACCGGGTTGTGGTGGCGATTGGAGATGATGCGGCGGTCACCATTCCCATCATGGGGCACTTTGATGTTCTGACCACCGATATGTTGGTCGAGGGCGTTCACTTCAAGTTCCCACTGATAACTCCCTTTCAGCTGGGTTATAAATCCATTGTGGTAAACGTGAGCGACGTCGCGGCCATGGGTGGATTTCCCCACTTTGCTTTGGTTTCCTTGGGCTTGAGGTCGGAAACGAGCATGAATTTTGTGGAACAGCTCTATTTGGGGATGATGGAGGCGGCGGGAGAATACGGACTGTCGATCATCGGTGGGGATATTACTCGGGCAACCCGTCTCACCTTGAGTGTTTTCATATTGGGTGAGGTGGAGATAGAGATGCTCTGCCGCCGGGCCACCGCCCACGTCGGAGACAAAATTCTCGTCACCGGCTGTCTTGGGGCTTCGGCGGCCGGACTTCAACTTCTTTTACACACTGAGCTTGAGAAGGCGGTTCCGAAACGCAAGGAGAAATTAAAAAGAGCTCATCTAATGCCCCTGGCTCGGGTTAAGGAGGCTAGGGCGGCAGCCATGCATGGCATTCACGCCATGGAGGATATCAGTGATGGGCTTGCCAGCGAGGTAACTCACATATGCCAGGAGAGCGGAGTAGGGGCCAGGTTGTATCTGGAAGATATCCCTATAGCTTTAGGGGTGAAGGAGGTCGCGAAGGCTGCCGGTATGAGACTGGAAGATCTCGCTCTCTACGGAGGCGAGGATTACGAGCTTGTCTTTACCGTCCCGGCTCACCGGTCCAGAGATATGGCCGGGCGAGTTTTTCGGGAGACGAAGACCGCAGTGACCCTGGTGGGAGACATCGTTCGCGAGGAGGAAGGAATCGTTTTGGTGGGTCGGGAGGGAACAATATCCCCTCTTGGGGCGGGCTATGATCACTTCAAAATGGCAAAGAGCGAGAGGGAAGGATGAAGGGAATAAGGAAAGTAATGGCGATAGCCGGCTCGGATAGCAGTTCCGGGGCTGGTCTCCAAGTCGATATCTTTACCCTTGTTGAGCTGAGTACTTTCCCTTTTACCGTGGTCACCGCGGTTACCGCTCAGAATAGCTTGGGCGTGAGAATCGTTCAGCCAGTCCCCTCCAAGGTGGTTAAAGAGCAAATGAAGGCTGTTTTTGCCGATTGTGAAGTTGATGCGGTGAAGGTTGGTATGCTGGGAGCGCGGGAAAATGTTGCGGTCGTCGCTGAGCTTTTAGGAGAAACGGGATCCTCAAATGTGGTGGTCGATCCCGTTTTTGAATCCACAGATGGAATTCCGCTGCTGGAAACATCAGCTATTCCTGTCTTTAAGAACTTGCTCCTTCCCCTGGCGACCGTCGTTACTCCGAATATCTTGGAGGCCTCGGCGTTAGCTGGATTTTCTATCGGTGGCGTCGCCGATATGAAGCGGGCAGCGAAGGGGATTAAAGCGCTTGGTCCTCAGAATGTCCTGGTGAAAGGGGGACACCTTGGGGGCGATAAGTGTATCGATGTCTTTTTTGATGGCGAGTCTTTCTTTGAGTTTTCTATCAACAAATTGAGTGGAAATGTTCGTGGGACAGGCTGCCTTCTTTCCTCAGCGATAGCAGCTCATCTGGCACATGGAAAGAGCATTTGTAAAGCCGTTGAGCTTGCCAGGAAATATGTGGTTGAAAAGATCGAGCGGGCCTACCCTTTGGGTGGAGGAAGATCGCAAACCATCCCCTCTTCTGTTGATCCCTACGAGTGACATTACCCTGTCACTGAGCGTTTTCCCCTCAGTTTTCCCTCCTTATTGGCCGGCATAGAGCATATAAAAGCTAAAATTACAAAGTTGATAAAATAATTTATAACAAATTTGATAATAACTCTAAAGTGGTGTCGAGTTTTGCCGATAAACGTAGAGGGAGAGATTTTTACGATTTAGAGGGGCGAATGGAAATCCTAAGAGACTTCGTGAGGAACATAAGGGGCAATCGCGTTCTGGTGATGGTCTTTGCTTCAATGATTTTTGCGATCGTCCTCTGCTTTACCACCATTCTTCGTGGGAGCGGCACCCATCTTGTTCTCCTTTCCTTTTTCCTTGCTTTTTTGATTGCACTTTCTTTTAGTGGCCTGGTCTCGGCGGAGAAGCGGCGAAAGAGAGAGCTCGTTAAGCTGCGCGAAGAGACGGGGAAAGCGGTTACGGAGAGCAGTCTGCTTTTTGAGATGGGCAAGCTCTTGAGTTCGAAGTTGGATCTTCGGTCCTGCCTCGAATTGCTCTTAACCAGCGTACTTAAAACACTGGGAGCCGATATGGGTTCGGTGATGCTCCTTGATGAGGAATCGGGGGAGCTGACCATAAAAGTCGCCCAGGGTCTGGACGAAAAAATTATCAGGGAAACGTGCCTGAAGCTGGGTGAGGGGATTGCCGGATGGGTGGCGAAGGAAGAAGAGCCCCTGCTCATAAATGATGTTTCCGAGGACAAACGATTCAAGGCTACGGTAAAGAGGGAGGGGCTTTGTTCGGCCCTGTGTGTTCCTTTGAAGATCAAAGGGAAAGTGATCGGCGTCTTAAATATGGGGACCACTTGCCCGGGTGAGTTTACCCCAGAGGATCTACAACTTCTTGGCACTCTAGCGAGTCAGGCCGCCATTGTCATTGAGAATGCTCGCCTATTTGGCGAGATGGAACGGCTTTACTTTGACACCATTAGGGCTTTTGCGGCGGCCATTGAGGCCAAGGATCCTTATACGCATGGTCACTCAGAACGGGTGGCTACATATGCAGTGGCCATAGCCGAGGCCATGAGACTGGGGGAGGAAGAAGTACAGAATGTCCAGGCCGCCGCTCTTCTTCACGACATTGGGAAAATAGGGGTAGGAGAGGGCATCCTCAATAAGGTCACGCGGTTGACCAGAGAGGAGTATGAGTTGGTCAAGACCCATCCCCTGGTGGCTACCCAGATAGTCAAGCATGTCCCCCTATTTAAAGATATTCTGCCCTCCATCCTTCACCACCATGAGCGCTATGATGGAGATGGCTACCTGGACGGTTTAGAGGGGGAGAGAATACCTTTGGGGGCTCGAATACTGGCGGTCGCCGACGCTTTTGAGGCAATGACCTCGGAACGCCCGTATAGAAAAGCCTTGACACCCGATGAGGCACTGGCGGAGTCGAGGAGGAGTTCGGGAACGCAGTTCGACCCACAAATTGTGGATGTTTTTTGCAAGATCGTCGAGAGGGGGTTTAACGGTGGGGAGGGGAGTAAGCCGACCTCTTTTGGTTGCGGTTTCGCCCCCGACCCGTATTTTCTGAGCGAGATCTCCCTAGAGAGCTCGGGTTATCTTGTTTGACTTGAGACACCTTGTGCAGACATTGATGTTCTTTGGCGAGCCATTGATGATCACTTGCACTTTTTGTATGTTCACGTTCCATCGGCGGGGGGTCTTCCTGTGTGAATGGCTCACATTTTTTCCGTAGGAGGGACTCTTCCCGCAAATCTCACACCTCTTGGCCACCTGCACACTCTCCTCAAGATTACGTCTGGCAACGAAAAGTAATTCTAGCACCCGCCGGTTGTTTTGACAAGGATGGGTATTTTGATTTTACCTCCTCTGGTATATGCTATAATTAACCAATCATTTGGATATCTGAAAGGGGTAGGTGAAATGCGGTTTACCAAGGAAATGGGCATATTGGAAGCCTTGCAAAAGCATCCGAAGGCGAGAGATATCTTCATCAAACATGGCATGGGTTGCATCGCCTGTTTCGCGGCCACTGCGGAAAGCATTGAGATGGGTGCCAAGGCGCATGGGATTGATCCGGATGAGATTGTTAAAGATTTGAACGAGCTGGAATCCATTGATGAGTAAAGAGAAACTGAGTCTGGGTCAAATTCACATCTCCAACGATGTACTGGCCGATATGGCGGGTTTTGCCACCCTTGAGTGTTATGGGGTGGTCGGAATGGCCAGTCCGGGCCTTAAAGCCGGTGTTGCGCAACTGCTCACCCGGGATAGGTTGAAGAGGGGCATTAGGATTACACCGACTAATGGTGAGATAAAGGTAGATCATTATGTGATAATCGAGTACGGCGTTAATCTCTCCGAGGTGGCCCACAACCTGGTGAATCAGGTTAAATATACTCTGGAAAAGTTCGCCGGGGTAAAGGTTGCAAATGTTGAAGTTCATGTCCAGGGAGTTAGGGATAAGAGGGAGAAGGGGAAGTAAAACCGGAGGAGAAAAATTTCGCTGATGACCCGGACGATTACCGCAGAGGACATCCCCCGTCTTGCCGAAGCTAGTTTAGCCGCCCTCAAGATGCATCGGGAGGAGATAGATAGGTTGAATGTTTTCCCCGTTCCCGATGGAGACACCGGCACAAATATGGTCTTCACCATGCAGATGGTTTGGGAGGAGATCTCCAAGTGCCCCACTAAAACCATGGAAGCTCTGACTCATGCTGTGACCTACGGTTCATTGTCGGGAGCCAGAGGAAATTCGGGGGTGATTCTTTCTCAAATCCTCAGAGGATTCTGCGAGGTTATCGAGTCCTCTGGTGAGCTTTCCTCTTCCCTGATTGTAGAAGCTTTGCAGAACAGCGCCAAGGTGGCTTATCGGGCGATAAGCAAACCCGTTGAGGGCACCATGCTTACCGTCATCAAGGATGCCGCCGCGGCGGCCGGAAATTTGAAGAAGAATGCTGAGATCGATGTATTGCTTGAACTCGTTTTACAAGAGGCCCGGCGCTCCCTTGCTCGAACGCCGGATCTTTTGCCTGTTCTCAAAGAAGCTGGAGTAGTCGATGCTGGTGGTTATGGGCTGGTTGTTCTGGGAGAAGGAATTCTGGCGGCCCTTCGGGGGGAGAGGGTTGCCGAGGTAGAGATTTCCCCATACTTGCAACCTCTCTCTGTAGAGGAGGAAGTTTCTCTAGAGTACACGTACTGTACCGAATTCCTTCTGAAGAGTGAGGGCATTGATCTCAAGAGGATGGAGAAAAAATTAGATCCCCTGGGTGATTCTATCATGGTGGTGGGCACGCCAGAGCTAATCCGCATTCATATCCATACCAATCATCCTGGCAAAGTTCTCGAGAGGGCCACTAAGCTCGGTTCCGTGTCGCAGATTCAGATAAATAATATGGTCGAGCAGGCCGAGGAAAGAGCGAGAACAATCGCTCGTCCTAAGCTCAAGGAGGAGGAGATCGGTCTTGTAGCGGTGGCCAGTGGGGGTGGGATCAAGCAGATATTAAGCAGCCTGGGAGTGCATAAGATCGTTGATGGCGGGCAAAGCATGAATCCCAGCGCAGCCGAGCTGACCAAAGCAATCGAAGAGCTTCCCTCCAGTCGGGTAATGGTTTTGCCCAACAATAAGAATGTTATCCTGACTGCTCATCAGGCCGGGAAGTTAACCAACAAGAAGTTGGTCGTGGTTCCCACCAAATCTATTCCGGAAGCCTTCTCAGCGCTGCTAGCCTTCGATCCCAGCGTCTCCCTGGAGGAGAATGCCCAGCTGATGGAGAAAAATTTTTCCAATGTAAAGACCGGGGAGATCACCAGGGCCATTAGGAGTTCCAAGAGTAAGATCGGGAGGATCAAAAAGGGTAATTTTATGGGCTTTTTTGATCATGAACTCAAGACGTTTGGTGAATCCTTTTTGGAAGTGACCTCTCGGCTGGTGGACATGATGCTTGAAGAGGACGACGAGGTCATAACACTTCTTGTGGGATCCGATGTTTCCAAAGAGGAAGCCGATGAGTTGCGCGAGATTATCTCCGAGACCCACCACGATATGGAGATCGAGCTACACGAGGGCGGACAGCCACTCTATCACCTGATCGTTGGGGTGGAGTGAGGAGCTGAAAGGGGGATTCTGTGAAAAAGGCGGCCATAGTTACGGATAGTACGGCGGATTTGCCTCTTTCCTACTACGAGGAGCACGAGGTTTTTATGGTTCCGCTGGTGGTCAGATTCGGGGAGGAGAGCCATAAAGATTGGATTGAAATGCCTCCCTCCCGGTTTTATCAAAGGTTGCGGAGCTTTTCCATCCTCCCAAAGACCTCCCAACCATCGGTGGCTGACTTTGCTGAAATTTATCGTAAACTGGCTTCCCAGTATGAGCACATCGTCTCCGTTCACTTATCCTCTAAGTTGAGCGGGACGGTACAGTCAGCTGAAATAGCCAGTCAAGAGGTGGATGTTCCCGTTACAATAGTCGATACTAAGCTGGCCTCCTTAGGAACCGGTATGGTGCTGGACACACTCGTTAAAGCCAGGGATGCAGGGGCTGATGGAAAGGAGATTGCCGATCTAGCTTGGGATATCTCGGGGAGGATCAAGATACTGTTCACTGTGGGCACCCTCAAGTATCTGGAGATGGGGGGAAGGATCGGCAAGGCTCAGGCCCTGGTGGGTTCGTTATTGAATATTAAGCCGCTCTTAACACTGCAGGATGGGATCGTTATCCCGTATAAGAAAATTAAGGGCACCAAGAGAGTCTACGAGGAGATGGTGGCCTTCTTAAAGCAAAATATCGGCAGTGGTGGGTTTCTGCATTTGGGATTGGCTCACGCGGACTGTCCGGCTGCGATCGTTCGCTTGAAGGAAATGGTTGAAGAAGCCGGTGTCAAGCCCGGTGTCCTCATTGAGTCGGAGGTCGGAGCGGTCATCGGAACCTATACTGGCCCTGACTCCTTTGCCATGATGTTCTATGAGGAATAGCGGGTGACGTTCATGTCCACCAGCAGATGTGGCTCGCGGAAGGACGGACTCTTCGGGCGACCAGGTGATTTTAGCCCTTTGAATTATTCCTCCCTAGCAGGAGGTAGAGTTAATTTCCCGAAGCGCGGGCGGGCGGATTGTCAGTCTTTCTTGGACTCCCCAGTTCAATCCCTCAAGCATGTTGGTTCCACCACGGCCAGGCATCTTAAGCGCTTGGACATAGAGACAGTTGAGGATTTGCTCTACCATTTCCCCCACCGCTACCTAGATCTGGGGAGGATAAGAAAGATTTCCCAGCTTCGAGAGGGAGAAGAGGTCACGGTGGTGGGGGTGGTCCGGCAGATCAAAAGGTTTAGAAGTCGCAAGGGCATCCGCGTATTGAATATCGGGATCTATGACGGGACGGGCTACCTTTACGGGGTTTGGTTCAATCAAGATTTCATCGCCGACAGGCTTGGGGAGGGGACAACCGCTGCTTTCAGCGGGAAAGTTTTTTTTCGATATAGCAGACTCCAGATGGAGAATCCTCTCTTTGAAGTGATAGATGAGAAGACGGATCTGGGAAGGGATACCGTTCATACCAGCCGCATTGTTCCCCTCCATCCGGCCACCCAGAAGCTCTCTTCGGCTAGGCTGAGAAGGATCATCAAGGATTTGGTGGATTCTTGCGCCGATTTACCCGATCCTCTACCTGCTCATCTGAGGACCAAGCGTGATTTCCCCCCCCGCGCTCTTTCTTTTAGGGAGATTCACTTCCCTAGTAGCGAGGTGTCATGTAAAAGGGCCAGGAAGAGATTTCTTTTCGAGGAGCTGTTCTTGATGCAACTGGGGCTGGCAATTCGTAAGAGGCGCTTGGGGCTGGATACACGCGGTATCAGACATCGGGGGTCGGGGGATCTCATGGAGCGCTTCTGCTGTTTATTACCCTTCGAGCTGACCTCCGACCAAAGGAGGGTGATTGCTGAGATACGGAGGGACATGGAGGCTCCTCACCCCATGAATCGCTTGTTGCAGGGCGAGGTGGGGTCGGGGAAAACAGTCGTTGCATTAGTTGCTCTACTCATCGGCGTCCAAGGTGGATATCAAGGGGCAGTTATGGCTCCCACCGAGATTTTAGCCGAGCAACACTTTTTGAAGATGGAAACTTTCTTGCAGGGTCTGGATGTAAATTTCGCTCTGCTCACCGGTGGTCTGACGGCTAGCGAAAAAGGGGAGATTCAGAGGGATATCAAGGATGGTAATGTGGATATCATCGTGGGAACGCATGCCTTGATACAAGATGAGGTCGGGTTCAAAAAGCTCGGTGTGGTCGTGATCGATGAACAGCACAGATTTGGTGTTAGACAGAGGGTGAATCTCAAGGAAAAGGGGTACTCCCCGATATCATCCCGATGGACATCGGGACAGCAACCGGATGTCCTCGTCATGACCGCCACTCCTATTCCCAGGACCCTCTCTTTGACCCTTTATGGTGATTTGGATGTCTCCATTATTCGGGAGTTACCCGGCGGGAGAAGTTTGACGGAGCACGTCAAGACCTTCGTCTGCGACAAGGATCACCGCCGGTGGGCCTATGAAAAGATAAGGAGCGAGATCGAACAGGGCAGGCAGGCTTACATCGTCTGTCCTCTCATAGAGGAGTCTGACAAGATTCAGACTAGGGCGGTTATGGAGGAGGCGGCGCGCCTTCAAAATGAGATTTTTCCCGATCTCAGAGTAGGTTTCATCCATGGCAAACTCAGGCCGGCCGAAAAAGAGGAGGTCATGCAGCGCTTCCGCAAGGGCTCTCTGGATATTTTGATCTCCACCACCGTCGTTGAGGTGGGTATAGATGTGCCCAATGCCTCGGTTATGCTGGTGGAAGATGCTGAGAGATTTGGTCTGGCCCAGCTTCACCAACTAAGGGGAAGAATTGGCAGGGGGCAGCACAAATCTTACTGCATTCTTTTCGCCGATCCCGCTACTGAGGAAGGGAGAGCGCGCATGGAGGCCATAAGGAGGATCAAGGATGGCTTTCAACTAGCCGAGGCTGACTTGGAGATTCGAGGAGAGGGCCAGGTCTTTGGGATGCGTCAATCGGGCTTACCCGATTTAAAGCTGGCTAAAGTCGTGCGGGACGTGGATGTTCTTTTAGAAGCTAGGAAAGAGGCTTTCGATATCGTGGAGCGTGATCCCAGTCTAAACTTTCCTGAGCACCGACTACTTCTAATGGAAGTACAAAGAAAGTTCGCAGCCAATCTTGATTGGCTCTTTCATAGCTAATGATCAGCTACTAGCTGCCAGGGCCAGGGATGAAAAACAGTCAGGAGTCAAGAGTCAAGGGACGAAGGACGAAGGACGAGGAACCAGGAACCAGAGGCCAGAGACCAGAGGCGAAGGACGAGGAACGAAGAATTTTCTCTAAGCTCCGAGCTCTACGCTCTAAGCTGGCGGAATCTGTCAACGGTGAACTGTCAACTGTCAACTAATTTTATAATTGGGATTTAGAGATTAGGATTTTGGTTTTAGAGGTTTTACTCCCGACTGACGACGATCGACTGTGGACTGATTTGGATGAGAATCATTGCGGGCATCGCCAAAGGCAGGAAACTTGTGGTTCCCAAGGGTCGAGGAATTCGCCCCACAGCGGATAGGGTGAGGGAAGCTCTCTTCAGCATCTTGGGAGGGAGGGTTGAGGAGGCCAGGGTGCTTGATCTTTATGCCGGATCGGGAAGCTTGGGCATCGAGGCTCTCAGCAGAGGAGCCAGTCTTGCCGTGTTCATTGACGATGATAGGGCTTCCATACAGGCTATCGAGGAGAATCTTGGGAGGGCTGACCTTCGCGAGAAAGCGGAGGTTTCTCGGGTTAAGGTCGGAATTGCCCTGGGGTGGCTTCGGGAAAGAGAGGATGTTTTTGATTTGATTTTTCTTGACCCTCCCTATAAAATTAGCGTAACTGAATTGAGGGAGGTTTTTAAGAGCTTCCAGGATTCGTTGGATGCTCAAGGTGTGGCCATTTTGGAGCACTCCTCGAGGCGGAGCATGCCCGATATTTTTGGTGGTTTGCAGCGCTTCCTTTTCAAAAGGTATGGCGATACTGCTTTGAGTTTTTATGGCAAGGCTTCATGGGGTTTGGGGGTCAGGTGCGAATAGCTGTTTATCCCGGGAGCTTTGATCCCATCACTAACGGTCACCTGGATATCATCGAGAGAGCTGCTCAGCTCTATGACGAGGTGGTCGTTGGGGTGGCTGAAAATATCAGAAAAAGCCCACTTTTCTCTTTGAAGGATAGAATCAGGTTCGCTGGGAATGCCTTGGCGCATCTGAAGAACGTCAGAATCGAGTCGTTCAACTGCCTATTGGTGGAGTTCGCTCGAAGGCATGATGCACATTCCATCATCAAAGGATTGCGGGCCGTTTCCGATTTTGAGCATGAATTTCAAATGGCTCAGCTCAACAGGAAACTCGATCCATCGATTGAGACGATGTTCATGATGGCGAGTCCCGAATACGTCTACCTTAGTTCTAGTGCTGTCAAGGAAATAGCGGAATATGGAGGTTGCCTCGAGGGGCTTGTTCCACCCGAAGTTGAAGAGGGTCTTCAAAAATCGTTTTCTCGGTGATGAGAAGGGGGTTAATTTAATGGATATCATGGTTTTGATCGACAAGTTGGAGGATGTCATTGCCACTACCAGGAGAGTTCCCCTGACCTCATCCGTCGTGGTTAATGAGCGAAAAATTTATGAGATCATCGATGAGATAAGAGCTACCTTGCCCGACGAGCTGAAGCAGGCAAGATGGATTGTGAAGGAAAGACAAGAGATGCTGGAGGAGGCAAAAAAGGAGGCAAAACGTGCTCTCGACGAGGCCAAAGAGAAGGCCAATGCTCTGGCTGCTGAAACGGAGATTGTAAAATTGGCAGAGCAGCAGGCGGCGGAGATCCTGGATGCTGCAAGGGCGCGGGAGAGAGAAATCCGTCTGGGGGCGGAGGATTATGCCGATGAGATGTTGGCCAACTTAGAGGTAAACCTGGGCAAACTTCTCACCGCTGTTCAGAGGGGAAGAGATAGACTCCAGGGAAAGATTGAATCCAAAGGTTAGATCTTACCCTCTTGGCCTACCGGAGCATTATTTCTGAAGTTCTTGTGAGGCTAAAGGCATCACAAGAACTTTTTTCGGTTTTTATCGGGGGTTGTAAAGGTGAACCGGATTGCACTTGACGTATCCGATCTTTTAAAAGGAATCAGTGCTGAAACTGAGTTTAGAGAGAAAAGAGAGTTTTCTCCTCTTGGGGAAAGGGGAGAAAAGCTAGAGTTCAAAGGCCCCGTGGAATTTAACCTCGTCATCAGGAGGGTGAATTCGGAGCTGATGGCAGAGGGAACCATTGTGGGCAAAGTAATGATCGAGTGTAGTCGCTGTTTGAGCAAGCTAATCCTCCTTCTTAAGGCTGGGGTCAGGGAAGTTTTTCGGAAGCCTGTAGGACCTGGAGAATCTCCGGAGGAGGCCTTTGAGATAATCGGTGGTGAGATTGATCTGGGTCCTCTGGCCGAGCAGGCTTTTTTGCTCGCTCTTCCCCTAAAACCCCTTTGCAGGGAGGACTGCAAAGGTCTCTGTCCCAGGTGTGGGAAGAATTTAAACGAGGGAGATTGTGGTTGTAGGGAAGAAAGAATCGACCCCAGATTAGCGATTCTCAAGAAATTAAAGAAGAAGTGAGTTGGTTTGTGAGCTATTTTACCTTTGAGATTGAAAGGAGATTAGATGGCTGTACCGAAGAGGAAAACGTCCAAATCTCGGCGGGACAAGAGACGCGCCAATTGGAAGGCGACGGAACCGACTTTATCTGAGTGTCCTCGGTGCCATAGGCCAAAATTGCCTCATCGAGTCTGTCCGCATTGCGGCTACTATGCCGGCGAGCAGGTAATCGAGGTAGAATGACGGGAGATTAACTGAAATTGATAACGATCGCGGTCGATGCTATGGGGGGGGATTATGCTCCCCGTGAGATCATCAAGGGGACGGTCTTTGTAGCTCAGGAGCACTCGGATGTTCAATTCATCCTTGTGGGTCCACCAAGGGTTGTTCGGGATGAGCTGGCGAGCTCCCTTCCCAGTAAAAATATCTCTATCGAGACGGCCTCTGATGTCATTGAGATGGGCGAGCAGGCTGCCTGGTCGATTAGGTCAAAGAGCAATTCCTCGATAGTGGTAGGCGCGAGGCTGGTCAAGGAAGAGAGGGCGAATGCTTTCGTTTCCGCTGGTAACACGGGAGCGGTGGTCAGTGCGGCGCTTCTCACTTACGGGCGCATCAAGGGAATCTCAAGGCCGGCAATTGCAGTCGTTGTTCCCACGCCGGTCAGGCCAGTTGTTCTGTTGGATGTTGGTGCAACCGCTGATTGTAAAGCGGAGAATCTCCTCGAGTTTGCTCATATGGGCTGCGTTTATGCGGCCAAAATCGTGGGCGTGGTCAATCCCTCAGTGGGGCTTTTGAGTATCGGGGAGGAGAAAAGCAAAGGGAATGAGCTTGTTCAGGTAGCCCATGGATTATTGGAAAAATCCGGGCTAAATTTCGTCGGCAATGTGGAGGGCAAAGATATCTCGTTGGGCAAGACTGATGTCGTGATCTGCGATGGGTTTACGGGCAACGTGGTCTTGAAGCTGATGGAGGGTTTGGCGGGAGTGATTTTCTCTGAGGTGAAGCAGGTTATCAGTGGATCCGTCGGATCCAGATTGGGCGGATTGTTGCTAGCGCCGGGCTTGAGGGAACTGAAGCGGAAGCTGGATTATGAAGAGTACGGCGGCGCTCAGCTTTTGGGGGTAGATGGGGTCTGCATCATCGCCCACGGCGGTTCCAAAGCTAGGGCGATCAAGAACGCCATAAAGTTGGCCATCCAGACTGTCTCTAAAGGAGTCGTCAAGGAGATAGGAGACAGCCTGGTTGCTGAAGAATAACTTTTCATGGAGGGAAGAACCATAAGCGAGTTAATCCCCGCAGGGATCGTGGGAGTAGGCTCCTGTGTTCCCGAAAAGACACTGGACAATCATGATTTAGAAAAGATGGTTGATACCAGCGATGACTGGATTCGTACCCGCACGGGAATAATCGAGAGGCGAATCATCGATGATAGCATGTCCACCTCCGATTTGGCTGCACAGGCGGGTTTGAAAGCTCTTGCCGATGCGGGCTTGGAACCCGAAGAGGTCGATCTGATCATTGTGGCCACCGCCTCTCCGGATATGATTTTTCCCTCCACAGCCTGTCTTGCCCAGCGTAAGATGGGCATCAAGGATTGTCCAGCCTTTGATCTTTTGGCTGCCTGCGCTGGTTTTAGCTATGGACTCTCGGTGGCCGCGCCATATGTGGCTACGGGAGATTATAAGACGGTTCTCCTCATTGGAGCTGAGGCTCTTTCCCGATTCGTCGACTGGTCGGATAGGAACACCTGCGTTCTCTTTGGTGATGGTGCAGGAGCGGTCGTGCTCCAGCCGGTGGAGAAGGGATATGGTGTTTTATCCAGTCATCTGGCCGCTGATGGTTCTGGGGCGGATCTTTTGAAGATCCCCGCGGGTGGAGCAATGATACCCGGGGATGAGAACTCCGTGGCCAATCGTCTTCATTCCATCCAAATGAATGGGAATGAAGTTTTTAAATTCGCCGTGAGGGCCCTTCCAAAAGTGGCAAAACGGGCGCTTCACAAGTGCGGGCTCACCGTTGCCGATGTGAACTATCTCATCCCCCACCAAGCCAACCAGAGAATCATCGATGCAGCAGCTCAACGGCTGAAGATTAGTCCCCAAAAGGTTGTAAGCAATATCTCAAAATACGGTAACACCTCGACGGCTTCCATCCCCCTTGCCCTAGACGAATTGTGGCAGATGGGTAAGCTTAAAAAGGGCGACGTTCTCCTTTTCGTTGGATTTGGAGGGGGACTGACTTGGGGGGCGAATGTGGTGAGGTGGAGCCGGTCTCTGTCT
The DNA here is from genome assembly GCA_030019215.1 of Actinomycetota bacterium. Lineage (GTDB taxonomy): Bacteria > Actinomycetota > Aquicultoria > Subteraquimicrobiales > UBA9087 > UBA9087. The sequence continues at coordinate 22,295 of JASEEZ010000015.1, read as the reverse complement.
TCCCGTCGGGATAAGCCCACTTAGGGGTGTGGAGAGGACTGAAAGGAGTTGGTCGTATGGAATACTTTTTGACCGATGAACAGAAGATGATAAAAGACTTGGTGGGAAAGATCACGGAGGAGAAAATCATTCCTACCAGAGCCGAGTTGGACGAGGAGGAAAAATTCCCCTGGGAGATAATGAAAGTTCTGGCCGACTCTGATCTGTTCGGTCTTTATATTCCCGAAGAGTATGGTGGCTTTGGCATGGGTTGTCTTGAGAACTGCTTGGTCATGGAGGAGCTCAGCCGGGGATGTTGTGGGGTATCGGTTACCTTTGCCGCCACTGCTCTGGGGACATACCCCATACTTTTGCATGGAACGGAGGAACAGAAGAAGAAATACCTTCCCGATATCGCCAGGGGCAAAAGACTGGCCGCCTTTGGTCTAACCGAGGCCAATGCCGGCAGTGATGCCGCCGGCATTCAGACCACCGCCGTAAAGGATGGCGATCATTATGTCCTCAATGGAACGAAGCAGTGGATCACCAATGGCGGAGAGGCGGAGGTCTATACCATCATCGCCTTGACCGATAAAAGCAAGGGGAGTCGAGGAGCCAGTGCCTTCATCGTGGAGAAGGACACGCCTGGCTTTTCTTTTGGCAAAAAGGAAAAGAAGATGGGTATAAGGTGTTCGGCCACAAGGGAGCTCGTTTTTGAGGATTGCCGCATCCCCAAAGAGAATCTTATAGGCAAGGAAGGTATTGGGTTCATCGTTGCCATGAGGACCCTTGACATAACTCGGCCCGGCATTAGTGCGCAGGCAGTTGGTCTCGCTCAAGGTGCCCTCGAGGCCACCTTAGAATATTCTCGGCAACGGAAGCAGTTCGGTCAAACGATCTCCTCTTTTCAGGCAATCCAGCACATGCTCGCTGACATGGTTACTCAGATTGAGGCTGCTCGGGCGTTGGTGTACGCTGCGGCCAAAACCATCGATAGCGGGGCCAAGAATATCTCAAAGGTCTCGGCAATGTCTAAGCTTTTTGCCTCCGATATGGCTATGAAGGTAACCACGGATGCCGTCCAGATATTCGGCGGTTACGGCTATATGCGTGAATATCCAGTGGAAAAGATGATGCGCGATGCCAAGATCATCCAAATATACGAGGGAACGAATCAAATTCAGCGAAATGTCATTGCTCTCCAGCTCATAAAGGAGAGCATGGCGAGATAGTAGCTTCCATGGTGGATTAAAAAGCGGTGGAGAGGAGCAAGAGTGGAGATCATCGTCTGTATCAAGCAGGTACCGGGGACAACGGAGGTGAAGATCGATCCGGCCACCAACACCCTTATCCGTGAGGGGGTAGAGAGCATCATTAATCCCTTTGATACTTATGCTTTGGAGGAAGGGCTGAGAATGAAGGAGCGTTGGGGTGGCAAGGTCACGACGATAACCATGGGGCCACCCCAGGCCGAGAAGGCATTGAGGGAAGCCATTGCCATGGGTATTGATGAGGGAGTTCTCTTGAGCGACCGTGCTTTTGCCGGAGCCGATACCCTGGCGACTTCTTATGCTCTATTTAGAGCGATCGAGAAGATTGGCTCCTACGATCTCATCATCTGCGGCAAGCAGACGATGGATGGAGATACGGGCCAGGTTGGCCCCGAGTTAGCTGAGCGATTGGGGACCCCTTTTGTTACTTACGTTAAGAAAGTAGAGGAAGTGAATGATGGCCACATTAAGGTGGAGCGGATGATCGAGGATGGGTACGAGGTAGTCGAGATGCCTTTACCTGGTCTTATCACGGTGGTCAAGGAGATCAATGAACCCCGCCTACCTTCCCTGAGGGGAATGATGAAGGCCAAGAGCGCTGAGATCACCATTTGGACGGCGAGCGATTTGGGGGTGGATACAAGCAAAGTGGGCCTGGCGGGTTCACCCACGCAGGTGGTGCGAATATTTGCTCCGGAACGGAGTCGCAAGAGCGAAATTTTACAGGGGGATGTTTCAAGTCAGGTCGACCAACTCGTGAAGAAGTTAAGGGAAGCAAAAATAGTGTAGGTGGCACGTCCTACTTGCTCTGCTGACGGTGGGGCATAGCTGGGGTGGCCGAGGAGGACTATAGGTGGGCATCAAGGTTATTTTGGACAAGTGTACAGGTTGCAAGCTTTGTCTCAAGAGTTGTCCTTACAATGCAATTAGCATTTCTGAAAAAAAGGCGGTCATCGGAAGCTCCTGTACTCTTTGTGGTTTCTGTGTCGAGGCTTGTAAGCTCGAAGCCATTGTCATCGAGAAAGAGGAGGCTAAAGCCGCGGATATCGCCGATTATTCCGGTGTCTGGGTCTTTGCCGAGCAGCGATGGGGAAGGATAGCTCCCGTTGTTTATGAACTGCTAGGGGAAGGCAGGAAGCTCGCCGATGCTCTGGAGACAAGGCTTTCAGCCGCTCTCTTGGGCGAGAACGTAAAGGAGAAGGCATCAGATCTGATCACACACGGCGCCGATGAAGTCTACTTAGTGGAAAGCAAGTTTCTTGAAAGTTATCTGGACGATGCCTATTCCAGGGTGATCGTGGATATGGTTCGGGAGCACAAGCCCTCGATTCTTCTGATGGGGGCCACCGCCATCGGTCGATCCTTGGCTCCAAAGGTTGCGGCCATGCTGGAGACGGGACTCACCGCAGATTGCACCGCCTTGGAGATAGATACCGAGAAAAAGCTCCTTTTACAAACGCGCCCTGCCTTTGGGGGAAATATCATGGCCACTATCATTTGTCCGAACAGGAGACCTCAAATAGCCACGGTCCGCCCCAGGGTGATGAAGAGAGCATCGAGGAATGAAAAAAAGCGTGGAGAAATTATTGAGAAGAAAATGAAGCCCGAGGACCTTTCCTCTCGCACCAGAGTTCTGGATTTCGTGGAGGATTTAACGGAGAAGGTCAAACTGGAGGAAGCGGACATCATCGTTTCTGGGGGAAGGGGCCTCGGAGGACCGGAGAATTTTAAGTTGGTAGAGGAACTGGCCGATGTTTTGGAGGCGGCTGTCGGGGCGTCTAGGGCCACCGTTGATGCTGGTTGGATACCCTATTCTCATCAAGTTGGGCAAACGGGGAAAACGGTTTGCCCAAAGCTTTACATTGCCTGTGGGATATCGGGGGCCATCCAGCACCTGGCCGGGATGCAGACATCCGATGTGATCGTAGCCGTCAACAAGGACCCAGAGGCTCCCATCTTTCAGGTGGCGACCTACGGCATCGTGGGGGACCTTTTTGAAGTCATTCCCGCCCTAACGGCCAAGTTTAAGGAAATGCTGGGGGGATAGTGTGGTAGAGGCTATCGCTGTTGTCTTTCCGGGGCAGGGTTCTCAGTATGTGGGCATGGGATTGGAGCTGGCGAGAACACATCCGGAGGCCAAAAAGCTTTTTCTTTTAGCGGATGAGATTTTGGGTGAGGAGATTTCCCCTCTTTGCTTCCAGGGACCAATCGAGGAACTATCTCGGACTATCCATGCCCAACCTGCCATATTTGTGATTGATTATGTATGCTGGAGTCTCCTGGCCGAGCAGGGTTTGTTCCCCCAAGTTGTGGCTGGCCATAGTCTGGGGGAGTATACTGCTCTGGCCGCTGCCGGTGTGTTAGAATTTGGTGAGGCGCTGAGGTTGGTGAAGAGGCGGGCCGAGTTGATGCAGAAAGCAGCCGAGGAGAATCCAGGGAAGATGATAGCCGTTCTTGGACTCGAAGTTGAACGCGTGGTCAAGGTAGTCGAATCTCTGAAGAGCGATGGGGTCATCGCCATAGCCAACTATAACTGTCCGGGGCAGGTGGTTATCTCCGGGGAATTGAAGACAATAGATAAATCATCTAAGCTTTTTGAAAAGGTGGGAGCGAAAAGGGTTGTCGAACTGCCGGTGAGCGGGGGATTCCATTCTCCGCTCATGGAATCGGCGGAAAGAGAGTTTCGGAAATATCTGGAGGGAGCAAGTTTTCGGCGGGCTAATTTTCCGGTGATCTCTAACTACACAGCGAGGCCCTCGACCGCCGCCGATGAGATAAAGTGTGCTTTGGAAAAGCAGATCACTGGCTCGGTTTTGTGGCAGCAATCCATTGAGAGAATGCTGGAGCGGGTGAAAATTTTCGTGGAGGTTGGCCCCGGAAGGGTTTTGTCCGGTTTGATCAAGCGAATCGCCTCCGAAGGCAAGTTGTTGAATGTTGAGGATGTGGCCTCGTTTCGCCGGACTTTGGAAGAGTTACAGAAAGGAGGTTTGGAAGTTGGCTGGTCTAGAAGGTAAAGTCGCGGTAGTGACCGGAAGCGCCCGGGGAATCGGGCGGGCGATCTGCTTAAAGCTTGCCCAACTGGGCGCTGATGTGGTCGTGAATGCCGTGAGTAGTGAGGAGATGGCTTTGGGCCTCGTCAAGGAGATAAAGGGGATGGGGCGAAAAGCCATATTCGTCAAGGCAAACATTGCCAATGTTGCTGAAGCGAGGAAGCTGATGGACGAGACCGTGGAGAAGTTCGGAAAAATCGATATCTTGGTGAACAATGCCGGCATAACTCGCGACAACCTCATCCTCAGAATGAAGGAGGAGGAGTGGGATGCCGTTTTAAATGTCAATCTCAAGGGGACTTTCAATTGCGTTCAGGCGGCAACAAAATATATGATTAAACAACGGCAGGGTGCGATAGTGAACATCGCCTCCATCATTGGGATCGCCGGCAATGCGGGACAGGCCAACTATTCGGCTTCAAAGGCAGGGATCATTGGTTTGACCAAGACGATCGCCCGTGAGTTGGCTTCTAGGGGAATCAGAGCTAATGCCATTGCCCCTGGATTCATAGAGACGGATATGACCAGGAGACTTTCTGAAGAGGTCAGAGAGAGGTTGATCAAGCAAATTCCTCTGACAAGACTCGGTAGCCCAGAGGATGTGGCTAATCTCGTGGCCTTTCTGGCTTCTGAGGAATCCAGCTACATCACCGGAGAAGTTATCAAAGTGGACGGTGGGATGATTGCGTAGGTTTTCGCCGCTTCCACCGGTAGATAAAAACATTAGAAGGAGGAGAAAATATGGCGAGTGAAGTCTTCGAAAAAGTGAAGGGAATCATTGCTGAACAGCTTGGGGTCGATGAAGGCGAGATCTCCCCGAGCACTTCTTTTGTGGACGATCTCGGCGCCGACTCCCTGGACATCGTCGAGCTGGTTATGGCTCTTGAGGAAGAGTTTGGCTTGGAGATATCCGACGAGGAGGCCGAGAAGATAGGCACCGTTGGAGAAGCCGTGGGATACATCGAGAGCCATCTGAGCTGAAAACGAGAATAGCCGAGTAATTTTAAGATAGAATGAGAATTGAATGAAATTGCCAAGCTTAAAGATTGGGAATGTACAGGTTTCTCTGCCATTAGTGCAGGGGGGAATGGCTGTCAGGATATCCTTGGCTCCGCTAGCTGCCGCCGTGGCCGATGAGGGAGGGATTGGGGTCATCGGGGCCTCGGGGATGCACCCTCCTGAGTTGGTTGAGCACATCCGCGAAGCCAGGAAGCTCACCAATGGCACCATCGGAGTTAACGTGATGGTGGCGGTCAGAGAGTTCGCTGATCTTGTCAAAGCAGCTATCCAGGAGAAGGTCGATGTCGTCATATCCGGAGCCGGTTTTTCGAGGGATGTTTTTAAGTGGTGTCGAGAGGCCGATATTCCCTTCCTGCCCATCATTTCTTCCCCGCGGGTGGCTCGGCTGGCCGAGCGATTTGGAGCTGCTGGTGTGGTAGTGGAGGGCGAGGAGGCCGGTGGGCATCTGGGCACAGATAAACCTCTCTTGGCCATTCTTCCCGAGATCATTCAATCGGTGAAGATCCCGGTGATCGCTGCCGGCGGTATTTTGAAAGGGTCGGACATCGTCAAAGTTCTGACCATGGGTGCTAGTGGGGTTCAGATGGGAACCCGTTTTGCTCTCAGTCGTGAATGTAGCGCCGCTCCTGCCTGGAAAGAAATGTGTTTGAGAGCCAAAAAGCCAGATGATGTAAAAATCATCGAGAGTCCAGTCGGCATGCCTTTCAGGGCAATTTTCAGCCCCTTTGTGAAGGCTTTGATGGAGGGCAATGTTCCCAAACCTGGTCGGGATATTCTTGTTAGGTGCAGAAAGTGCCTGAAAGATTGCAAAAAGAATTATTGTATTATTGACGCTCTGGAGAAGGCGCAGCAGGGAGACACGCAAAAGGGACTTTTTACCATCGGAGAGCGAGTGACGGAGATAGGAGAGATTCTTTCGGTTAAGGAGATAATCGGAAACCTTCTTAGGGAAATAAAGGAAGCCACGCTGGGGGTGAAGACGGCATGCAGCGAAGGGTTGTGATCACGGGCTTGGGGCCCATCGCTCCTGTGGGAATCGGTAAGGAGGCTTTCTGGCGATCCTTGATCGAGGGAAGATCCGGTATAACGGAGATATCCTCCTTTGATGCAAGTGAATTCCCCAGCCGCATCGCCGGGGAGGTATGCGACTTTGATCCGGCGGACTTCATTGAACCCCGAGAGATTAAGAGGATGGATCGCTTCTGTCATTTTGCGGTGGCCGCCACCAAACTTGCTTTGGAAGATGCCGCCCTTGGGATCGAGCCATCGATGGCTGAGAGGGTGGGCGTGATTGTGGGAGTGGGCATTGGTGGTCTGAAGACCCTTGAGGAGCAACACAAGGTCCTTCTCGAGAAGGGGCCGCGCAGGGTTAGCCCCTTCCTTGTGCCCATGATGATCTCCGATTTGGCTGCTGGGTATGTTTCCATCTTTACCGGAGCGCGGGGACCGAATCTTTGCACCGTTACTGCCTGTGCCTCGAGCACCCATGCCATCGGTGAGGCTTATGAGACCATCAAGAGGGGAGCGGCGGACATCTGTCTCACCGGGGGAACGGAAGCAGCCATAACTCCCCTAGGCGTGGCGGGTTTCTGCGCTGCCAGGGCTCTCTCCACCCGGAACGATGAACCGACGAAGGCCAGTAGACCCTTCGATGCCAAGCGGGATGGTTTCGTCATCGCTGAGGGGGCTGGCATCGTCGTTTTGGAGACCCTGGAGAATGCTCTCGCACGGGATGCTCATGTCTATGCCGAGATCATTGGTTATGGGGCCACGGGAGACGCACATCACATAACTGCGCCAGCTCCTGATGGTGAAGGGGCGGCTAGAGCAGTGCAGATGGCGCTGGATGAAGCCGGGCTTCCTGCAACCGCCGTCGATTACATCAATGCTCATGGGACCTCAACCCCTTACAACGATGAGTTTGAGACGGCGGCGATCAAAAAAGTTTTTGGGAAACACGCATACGAGCTGGCAATAAGTTCGACCAAGTCCATGACAGGTCACCTCCTCGGGGCTACGGGTGCAATCGAGCTGATCGCCTGTGCCATGGCCATCCAAACAGGCATTATCCCCCCAACGATCAACCTGGAATATCCCGATCCCCTCTGTGATTTGAACTATATCCCCAATGTTGCCATCAAGAGGGAGGTCTCCGTGGCCTTGTCTAATTCCTTTGGGTTCGGGGGACATAACGCCACTCTCCTGATAAGAAAGCTGACTTGAGGGGGGAATATGCTTCCTCAAGATCGGATCGACGAAGCCGAGAGGCGTCTGGGTTTTTCCTTCAAGGATAAAGATCTCCTTAAAGGAGCTTTGACTCACCGCTCCTTTGCTTTCGAAGCGAAGGCAGTCGTGGAGACAAACGAAAAGCTCGAATTTCTGGGGGATTCCGTACTCAATTTTGTCATCACTGATTTTATATTTCGTCGCTTTCCCAAGTTCGACGAGGGAAGGTTGGCAGAACTTAGGGCCAACCTTGTCAATATGGATACTCTGGCGAATCTGGCTCGAAGAATGGATTTGGGTCGGTGCATTTTCATGGGCAGAGGAGCGGAGCTGACAGGAGGAAGGGAGAAAGCATCCATTTTGGCCGACTGTTTTGAGGCGGTTTTGGGGGCCATCTATTTAGATCTGGGCATCGAGGAGGCGCGTGGTTTCATCTTGAGGGAATTTCGGGATGTGATTTTTCAACAGGTCACTCGAAGAGAGCTGGCTGACTTCAAAACCATTCTTCAAGAGTATGCCATGGACAAAATTGGTGTCATGCCCGTCTATGAGATCGTTCAAGAAGAAGGACCAGTTCATGAGAGGACATTTTATGCCCAGGTCAGTATCGGTGGCGAGATTCTTGGTCAAGGCATGGGAAGGAGCAAGAAGAAGGCCGAACGAGCGGCTGCCAAGGAGGCCCTGGAGGCTCTCAGGCAAAAATTTAGTTGATACTCCTCTGTGGTAGAATATCCGTTGGTGTGGGAATCGAGGTGAACGAACTTTGCATCTTAAAACTCTAGCCCTGCGGGGTTTTAAATCCTTTGCCGACAAGGCCATCTTAAAATTTGAGCCCGGTGTGACCATCATCGTGGGACCCAACGGTAGCGGAAAGAGCAATATAACCGATGCTGTCCTCTGGGTTTTAGGCGAGCAAAGCCCTCGTTCGCTCCGGGGTTCGTCCATGGAGGATGTTATTTTCGCGGGAAGCTCGGAGAGATCTCCCTTGGGAGTCGCCGAGGTTTCTTTGTGTCTGGACAACTCCGATGGCTCCCTACCCATAGAGTTCTCCGAGGTCACCATCGCCAGAAGGATGTTTCGCTCTGGAGAGAACGAATACTTCATAAATAGCTCTCCCTGTCGACTCCTGGATATTCAAGATTTGCTCTCCGATTCCGGTCTCGGGAGAGAAAGGTACTCCATCATTGGCCAAGGCAGGCTGGAGGAGATTCTGGCCAGTAAGCCGGAGGAGAGGAGATTGCTCATCGAGGAAGCGGCGGGCGTACTCAAGCACAAAAAACGGAAGGAAAGGGCTCTAAGGAAGCTGATTTCCATGGAGCAGTGCCTGATACGAGTAAGGGATGTTCTGGGGGAGGTTAATCGACAGCTTCGCCCATTGAAAAAACAGACCGATCGCACCAAGATTTTCAATGATTGCAAGAGCCAACTCAGGGAACTCGAAATAGACCTGGCGGTCAGGGAGTTAAGAGAACTGCAGGCCCAGTGGAACTCGCTGGAAGACAAGGAAGCGGAACTTGAATCTCGGATCGGTGAGTTGAAGCGGAAACTCATGAGGAAGGAGCAGGAGGTCGAGGGTTTCCAGGTGCAGTTGGAGGAGAGGGGACTTTATGCAGGAGATCTGGGGGAACAACGCCGCCGCCTTCAGGGTATTCAGGAGCGGTTTAACAGCGGGCTCCTTCTCCTGGAGGAAAAAGGGAAAAACCTGATCGAGCGTCTCAGCGAGATTCGTCAGAAGACCCACCAGTTGGAAGCCGGCAAACGAAGGAAGGAAGAGGAGCTGGCCGAACTCAAGAACGAGGGGGATGTAGCGGATGCTCAGTTGAAGGCCCTCTACTCCGAACTTACTGACGCTCGTCGCCGAGCTGAGGTTGCCGGGAAGAAGAGAAAAGCTGCCGATGAGGGGCTAGAGGTTCTGGAGGGGAAGGCTCAAGCCCTACAGGAGTCGCTTGCTTTCAACCAGGGTAATTTGAGCACCCTGAAATCCGCCGTGGTGAGCGCCGAAAATCAGATTGCTTTTCTGGAGGAGCAGGAAAAAGCTCTTACAACCAAATTGAAAGAGGTAGAAAGGTCGCTTCGAGAAAACGAACAAAGGTTAGCCGGGTTATTGAAGGAGCTGAAAAAGGAAGAAACCTCTCTTGAACAGACGCGAAAGAAGTTGGACGATCGTTCTAAGGCGATAGAATCGGCTCAGAGAAGGGAGCGTAAAATTGGGGGGCAGGTTGCGGAGTGCAGTGCCCGGATAAGGGTCCTGGAAAGCTCTAAGAAGAGTCTTGCCGGATTTCCCAGGGGAGTGGCCTGGCTTTTAAATAGCGAGAATAGACCCCCAGGGGTGGTGGGAGCTGTCGCCGAGCTCATAGAGGTTCCGGAGAAATATGAGAAGGCCATCGAGGCGGCGCTTGGTCCAAGCATGTTTTGTGTAATCACCAGAACACTCAAGAATGCCGAGCGAGCCCTTGCTGCGGCCAAAAAGGAGGAAGTTGGTTGGGTCTTTTTCTTCCCCATAGAGGGTAGTAAGGAGATAGTTGCGCCCACTCCTCCGAATATTTCTTCCCTCATCAAGGCATCGAGTGCGATCAAGTGCGATCGCCGTATTAAAGATGTCATCGAGTATCTTTTGAATGGAGTTTACATAGTCGAGGATTCCGGGATTTCGAACGGCCTTCTCATCAAGGAATCAGCCAACTGTACTCTGGTGACGTTAAGTGGAGAGGTGTTCACGGGCAAAAAGCTTGGTATCGGGTGCGAAGGGGAGGAGTCTTTTAGCGAATTGGCGTCTAGGAGAGAATTGGAGATGCTCAAGAAACAAGAGAAGATGCTGCAGAGCTCCCTTCAAAAACTGACGAAGGAGAGAAAAGACCTGGAGGGGGAGCTTGCTGAGCTCTTGAAATCAGAGAAGGAGATTTTCGACGAACTTCAAAGGAGGAGAGCAGAAGAAAGAGATTTAAATGCCGAGAATGCCAGGTTGAAGATCGATTTTGCCGACACCGAGACCAAGAGAAGACTTATAGAAGAGAAGATCGCAAATTTAAACGGGAAGGTGATTGAAGATAAAAAGGCGATGGGGGATACGCAGCGGGAGATCACAGAAGCCATTGAGGAACTCAATCGCCTGAAGGAGGAGATTGGAAAAGCGGTCAAGAAACGCGAGATCGATTTTAAAGAAGCAGCTCTCGTTGGCAAAGAGGTTGCCGAATGCCAGATTAAGTTGGCATCCTTGAACGAAAGGGAAATCCATAAGAAGAAACAAACGATGGTAGTTCGGGGGGAGCTGGCAGAGATAAAGCGACTACTGAATTCGGAACACGAGATTGCTGTTGCTCTGGAGTGCCTAAGGGCGCGCATCCAACCCGTTCATGCCCTCTTTGCTCAGCTTCTGGAGAGGGTGGAGTGGTGGGCGATCAAGCTCCAGAATCTGGCTGCTGGCGAGGAAACATTTTTTAAGGGGGTCAGAGATTCGCTTAAAAAGGCTCAGGATGAGATCCGTTCGCTGACCAGACAGTGGGAGGGTGAGCAGGAGGAACTGCACGCCATTGGATTGGACAAGGCTCAACTTGAACTCAAGGTTACGGGTGCGGTGGAAAAAATAGTTGAAGAATACGATGTGCCTTTGGAGAGAGCCCTACAAAACTATCCTGGGGATCTTTCGCGGGAGGGGTGTGAGGCGAAGGCAAAGAGGCTCCGATCCAAAATCGTCAGCCTGGGGCCGATAAACCCCATCGCCGTTGATGAATATTCTGAGCTGGAAAAGAGACAGTGCTTTTTGGAAGGTCAGCTTGATGATCTGCAAGAGAGCAAAAAGGTTTTGAAGAAGGTCATCGTTGCCATAGATAAAAAGATCAAAGACAGGTTCCTTCTAGTTTTTGAGGAGGTCAACCAGCATTTCCAATCCGTCTTCTCCTATCTATTTCCGGGTGGACAAGCGAACCTTATTTTAAGCGACTCTGACAATCCTTTGGAATCGGGCATTGAAATCGAAGCTCAGCCCAGCGGAAAGAAACTACAGAGGTTGTCCCTTCTCTCGGGAGGGGAAACCGCCCTGGTTGCTCTGGCATTTCTTTTCGCCATCTATCATACCCGCCCAAGTCCCTTTTACATACTCGATGAAGTTGAAGCGGCTCTGGATGATGTAAATTTGCAGCGGTTTATCGACCTTCTGCACAAGTTGAGGGATGGCACTCAATTTTTGATCATCTCTCATCAGAGGCGGACCATTGAGATGGCTGATGTTCTCTATGGGGTCAGCATGCAGGTGGATGGGGTATCCAAGCTCTTTTCCCAGAAACTCACTGAGTACCAGAGGGCGGTTTAGTGCGGAAAGGTTGGTTTGGGAAGCTCAAGGGAAGCCTAAAGAAGAGTCGCGAGCGCTTGTCGAGTCACCTTTCCCCTCTCCTTGCTCATTTCCCCGTGTTGGATGAAGGGTTTTGGGAGGGCTTGGAAGAAGCTCTAATCGAGGCGGATGTGGGTATCCAGGTGACCCAGGAACTTCTCGATAAGCTTCGCGAGGAGGCGAGGGCCCAAAAGATACGAGAATCTGCCCAACTTCTCCCCAGGCTCAAGGAGAAATTGGTCGATATTCTCACTACCGAGAAACAGCCCCTCTTTTCCGAAGGTAAGTTGGGCATATTTCTGATGCTGGGGGTCAACGGAACCGGGAAGACCACCACCATTGCCAAGATAGCTCATCGGGCGAAAATTGAAGGCAAGAATGTCCTTCTAGCGGCCGCCGATACTTATAGGGCCGCTGCCATCGAGCAGTTGGAGATATGGGGGAAGAGGGTGGGGGCTGCGACGATCAAGCACCGAAGAGGATCCGACCCAGCGGCGGTGGTCTACGATGCCATCCACGCCGCTCAAGCCAGGGACGTTGACGTCCTCCTAATCGATACCGCTGGACGCCTCCACACCTATATTCATCTCATGGAGGAGCTTCAGAAGATCAAGAGAGTAGTCATGCGAGAGGCGCCGGAGGCTGAAATTAAAACTCTTTTGGTGATCGATGCCACGACTGGGCAGAATGGTCTCTCTCAGGCTAGATTATTCGGTAAGGCCCTGGAGGTGGATGGGGTTGTTTTGACCAAGCTCGATGGGACAGCCAAGGGGGGCATCATCGCCGCCATCGAGGATGAGCTGAAAATCCCTGTCATCTTGATTGGGGTAGGGGAAAAACTCGATGATTTGCAGGAGTTTGATGCCCGAGCTTTCGTCGAGGCTTTGCTTTCTTGAGTGGATGGGAGCTAAGTCCGCAGCGAAAATCCCAGAAGGATTGACACCACACGTGGCCTTCTGTAATATGCTGATGGTCAACGGACTGGGAGAAATCGAGGGAATCTATGTTTGATAATCTCGCCACGAGATTACAAAATGTCTTTACTAAACTGAGAGGCAGGGGGCGGTTAAGTGAGCAGGATGTAGGGGAAGCTCTGCGGGAAGTTCGCTTGGCTCTCTTAGAGGCGGATGTCAATTTTAAGGTGGTAAAAGACTTCATCGCTGAGGTGAAGGAGAGGGCCGTCGGAGAGGAGGTCCTCAAAAGCCTTACACCAGGTCAACAAGTGATCAAGATCGTTCATGAAGAGCTTGCGGCTCTCATGGGGAGCGGCCAAAGCAAACTTGCTTTTGCCTCCAAGCCCCCCACCATCATCATGCTAGTTGGGCTTCAGGGTTCTGGAAAGACTACCGCCACCGCCAAATTGGCCCACTATCTCAAGAACCAAGGCAAGAGACCTTTTCTGGTGGCGGCGGACATCTACAGACCGGCGGCCATTGAACAGTTAAAGATTTTAGGCGAGGAGATAGGCGTACCCGTTTTCTCCAAGGTGGGGAAGTCCGTGCTTGCTCTGGCCAAACAGGGAATCAGAGAAGCCGTCCCCAAAAATTGCGATGTGGTCGTGGTCGATACCGCTGGGCGCTTGCATATAGATGAGAAGATGATGAACGAGCTTGAAGAGGTGAAAAGGGAGGTTCGCCCTCACCAGGTTCTTCTTGTGGTGGATGCGATGACGGGGCAGGATGCGGTCAATGTGGCTCTCGTTTTCAAGGAGCGAGTGGATTTCGATGGAGTGATCTTAACCAAGCTCGATGGGGATGCCAGAGGGGGAGCCGCATTATCCATCAAGGCGGTCACCGGTAGACCGATAAAGCTCGCCAGCGTAGGGGAGAAGCTCGATGACCTTCAGCCCTTCCATCCCGATAGGATGTCCTCCAGGATATTGGGTATGGGTGATGCTCTTACCTTAATCGAGAAAGCGAAGACGGCTATCGAGGCAGATAAAGCTCAGGCGCTGGAGGAGAAGATCAGAAAGGATAGTTTCGATTTGGAGGATTTTCTGGAGCAGTTGAGGCAATTCAGGCGAGTGGGGCCCGCTTCTCAAATCATGGAAATGCTCCCTCGAATACCGGGACTGCCCAATGTTGGAAAATTGCAGGTTGATGAGGGGCAATTGGGGCGTCTTGAGGTGATCATCCAATCGATGACACCCGAGGAAAGAAGAGACCCCACCATAATTAATGGTGGTCGTCGCTCAAGGATTGCCCGGGGGAGCGGGACGACCTCTCATGAGGTAAATCAATTGCTGAAACAGTTTGAGCAGGCGAGGAAGCTGATGAAGCAACTTGGGAAGTTGAGTCGTCCGAAACCGGGCAGAAGGCCGTTCCCCTTCATTGTCTAAAGAGCGAGATGATATGATTCGCGAGTCTACTGAAAGGAGGTGAAAGCTTGGCGGTTAGGATAAGGCTGAGTAGGGTCGGTGCGAAGAAGAAGCCCTCTTACAGGGTAGTAGTGACGGATTCCCGAATGCCCAGGGATGGAAGGTTCATAGAGGTAATCGGTCAATACGATCCTAGAACCGAACCCTCATCCGTGGAGATAGACAAGGAAAAAGCCCTAAAGTGGCTGTCTCAAGGTGCACAGCCTTCGGAAGCGGTGGAAAAACTACTGAAGATTGCTAATGTCCGTGAGGAACCTCAGGAGAAGAAGAGAAGCAAGGAGAAAAAGGGAAAGTAACCTGCGGGGGTGAAATTGTGAAGGAGTTGTTGGAAGTTCTTGCTCGAGCTCTGGTGGACAAGCCGGAAGAGGTAAAAGTGGATATCGTAGAGGGAGAAAAATCGGTGATCTTACAGCTCTACGTGGCTCCCGACGACATAGGAAAGGTTATTGGGAAAGAGGGAAGGATTGCTAGAGCGTTGAGGACGGTTGTAAAGGCTGCCGCTGCCAAGGAGGGCAAGAGCGCCCTTGTTGAAATAATGGATTGAGAATCCCTCTTCTCTTTGATTAACGGCTGATCCAATAAAAAGGCAGATGAGAGAACCAAAACGCTTGACGGTGGCTAAAATCCTTTGTCCGCACGGTATGTGGGGTGAGGTTCGGGTCAGTAGCCTTACGGACTTTCCCGCCCGGTTTAAACCAGGGACTACTTTTGTTCTTTGCCCACCTCTTCTTCACGTACGACGGCTAACCATAGAAGGCGCCAAATCCCACGGCGATAAGATAAACCTCAAGTTTAAGGAGATAAATGACCGCGGTGAGGCTGAGAAGCTAAGGGGCCACCTGCTTGAGATCCCCATCGAAGAGGCAGAACCTTTGCCGAAGAACTCTTATTGGTTTCACCAAATAGTTGGATTGGAGGTTGTCACCACGGAAGGAAGATCGCTGGGGAGAGTAGTTGAGATCTTAAGGACTGGAGCCAACGATGTCTACGTGGTTAAGCCCCCGGGGAGAGGCAAGGAGATATTGATCCCAGCCATCAAGGAAGTGGTCGAGGAGATCGATCTTAAAGCTGGTAGGATGGTGATTGAGGTCATTCCAGGATTGCTGGAGTGATTAAATACTGGAAGTGACTGTCATGAAGATTGACATAATTACAATTTTCCCCAAGATGTTTGCAAGTCCTTTTGCGGAGGGAATGATAAGAGTTGCTCAGGAAAAGGGCCTGGTTGAAATAGGCGTTCACGATTTGAGAGATTTTACCCACAATAAACATCGCCAGGTCGACGATCTTCCCTATGGCGGTGGAGCGGGGATGGTGATGAAACCCGAGCCCTTCTTTGAGGCGGTGGAGAAAGTTGCTGGGCGTGGCTTCGAGGAGGTCAGAAAGATTGCGCGGGTGATCCTGTTTACTCCCCAAGGCCATACTCTGAATCAAAGATTGGTGGAGGAGTTTTCGCAAGAGAAGCATTTAATTCTCCTATGTGGGAGGTACGAGGGGGTTGATGAGAGAGTTCGAGAGCATCTGGCGACCGATGAGATATCTGTGGGTGATTACGTTCTCAGCGGTGGGGAGCTACCCGCCATGGTTCTCGTTGATGCCGTAACGCGTCTGATCCACGGGGTACTGGGTGCGGAAGAGTCCTTGGCGGAGGAAACCTTCACGCGGGGTTTGCTGGAGTACCCGCAGTATACTCGCCCCACTAGATACCGGGGCTGGTCGGTTCCGAAGGTCCTTTTAGGCGGGAATCATGCCGAGATTGCGAAGTGGCGGAGGCGAGCTTCCCTGGAGAGAACCCTTTTAAAACGTCCTGATCTTCTTCAGGAGACGGCCTTGAGCGAGAAGGAAAAGAAGGCACTCAAGGAATTGAAGAGACACCAGTAAATGCTTTCTCCTGCCAGAGGTGTATGCTATAATTCTTTTTTGTTTTTAGTTAGGGGGGAGCCTTATGCATAGTGTGGATATCGTGGGAAAACAGCAGATACGCGATGATCTGCCCGAGTTTCATGTTGGTGATACCGTGCGCGTTCACTTCAAAGTGGTGGAAGCCGGTAGAGAAAGGGTGCAAGTGTTTCAGGGAATCGTGTTAAAGCGGGGAGGAAGTGGGGCAAGGGAGATTTTTACCACCAGGAAGATCTCTTTCGGCGTGGGTGTGGAGAAGACTTTCCCTTTGCATTCCCCGCAGATTGTCAAGATCGACGTTAAGAGAAAGGGCAAGGTGTGCCGGTCAAAGCTTTATTATCTGCGGGAGAAGGTTGGGAAAAAGGCACACGTCAAAGAAAAGCGTACCGAACGCACCAAGTAAGATTGGTATTTGTTCGTCGAGAAAAAGAGAAGGTAGGGCGGAGAAAATAGTGGAGGGGCAAGGCAAACAGCGTGAGGAATTGACCGGCTCTCTTCTGGCATTTTTGAGAGATATACCCCTTTTAATCATTGCTGCCTTCATCCTGGCCTGGCTTCTCAAGACCTTCATCGTCCAGATGTTCTGGATTCCCTCCCCATCCATGGAACCCACTCTCTACACGGGCGATCGTATATTCGTCAACAAATTTATCTACCGTTTTCAAGACCCAAGGCCTGGGGACACTGTGGTCTTTATTTCCCCCTTCGATTCTTCCAAAGATTTTATCAAGCGGGTCATCGCGACGAAGGGAGAGACCATTGAGATAAAGAGCGGCCGAGTTTTCATCGATGGCAAGGAACTCATCGAGCCCTATGTGAAGCAGGGTGATCTCAGCAACTATGGCCCCGTGAAGGTCCCTTCAGATCATGTCTTTCTGATGGGTGACAATAGACCAAACAGTTACGATAGCCGCTTTTTTGGCCCGCTTCCAAGGAAAAGCGTAATCGGTAAGGCCTTTATGATTTATTGGCCCCCAAATCGGATTGAGTTGCTTCGCTGATTCACCTACAAGCCATGGAGAACAGGACTGCTCCATTGGAGTTAAAAGATCAATCTGCGGATCCTCCCCCAAAGATGGTGGAGGATTTCTTGAGCATGAACTCCTTTGAGAACAAGCTTCGGAGACAGGGATTTTTCCTTATTGCTGGTGTTGATGAATCTGGAAGAGGCGCTCTGGCCGGTCCCTTAGTGGCAGCAGCGGTCATCTTACCGTCAAAGGGCGTCTACGTTCCCAACTTGAGGGAATGCAAGAGAGTCTCACCACTTCTTAGGGAGAAACTTTATGAGTTGGTGACCGTTCTGGCTACTGGCTGGAGCGTGGTGATATTAGAGTCCGCGGTAGTCGATTCCCTGGGTCTTCAAAAGGCCAATCTCCAAGCTTTGGAACAGGCCGTCCAGCAACTCCCTGTGCGACCGGATTATGTTTTGTCCGATGGCTTTCCCTTGCCCAAGCTTGACTTACCTCACCTGGCGTTAATAAAGGGGGATGTAGTGAGCGCCACGATAGCGGCGGCCTCAATCGTGAGCAAGGTCACGAGAGACCGACTAATGAGAGATTGGCACGAGAAGTACCCGAATTATGGATTTGATCGGCACAAGGGCTATGGAACCCAAGAGCATCTCAAGGCCTTGAGGAAATATGGACCGTGTCCAATTCATAGAAGATGCTTCGCCCCTGTGGTGGAGAGAACAAGAAAGAAAAACTAGTGCCGTTACAACTATTTTCAGCTAACCTTGTTAGAAGGTCACTTTTCTAACGGAGTAAGACCAATTAGGCTAATTAAGTTGTAACGGTACTAGGCGAAAGGAGCCCCATGTCCCTAGGTGATTCGGGGGAAGGTCTGGCCTGTTCCTATCTTCGGAAAAAAGGGTATAGGGTCATCGATAGAAACTATCGATGTCGGCTAGGGGAAATTGATATCATCGCTCGAAGGGGTGATACCCTGATCTTCTGCGAGGTAAAAACCCGCTTGAACAGGGAGTTTGGCGAGCCATTTGAGGCTGTTACCTTAGGCAAGCAGAATCGATTGAGAAGATTGGCCCAGTTCTATCTCGTGTCCCATCCCAATGATGCCTCCAATTTTAGATTCGATGTTCTCTCCATACTCCTTGCTGACGAGAAGCCGAAGATTCTTCACATTGAGAACGCATTTTAGTCCCCACTTGGTCCTGACTCGCCCAACAAGGATAAATTGCAGAAGGAGTTTTTTGTTAAGTCGTCGAAGTGGTGTGGAAGGTAAATGTCAGGGTTTGCAGCAAGGTTAGAAGCTCACTCGCTGCAGTGGCACCAAAAGGAGATCACGGTTGCTGGCAAGGATTGAAAGTGGTTCAGTACTGGGCATGGATGCCCTCAAGGTGAAGGTAGAGGTCGATATCTCCCCCGGTCTACCCTCGTTTAATATCGTGGGGCTTCCCGACACTGCCATCCAAGAATCCAAGGAAAGAGTCCGCGCCGGGATTTCCAATTCGGAGTATGAGTTCCCCTTAAGGAGAATCACCGTCAATTTAGCCCCCGCCGATGTTCGCAAGGAGGGTCCTGCCTTTGATCTACCCATCGCTGTTGGTGTGCTCGTTGCCACCAAACAGATCTCTTCAATCGAGGTGAATCACTACTCCATCTTCGGCGAGCTCTCCTTGACAGGTGAGGTTAGAAGGGTTAGTGGGGCTTTGCTCATGGCTTTTTGTGCCAAAGAGGGAGGCAAAAGGGGAGTTATTTTGCCAGTGGAAAATGCTGCAGAGGCCGCTCTGGTGGAGGGCTTTGAGGTTATCCCCGTAACCACGCTAAGAGAGGTGGTCGACTTCTTGAATGGGACCAAGACCATCTCACCCCTTACCGAGAAATCCCGGAAAGATTTCGCTTCCTCCTCTGCTCTCCTTGAGTATGAGGTGGATTTCTCTGAAGTCAAAGGTCAAGATCATGCCAAGAGAGCTCTTGAAATCGCAGCCGCCGGTGGACACAATGTCCTGATGATTGGACCCCCTGGCTCTGGCAAAACCATGCTGGCGAGAAGAATGCCCACCATATTGCCCGCCATGAGTATAGGGGAAGCGATTGAGGTCACTAAAGTATACAGCGTGGCCGGGATGCTCCCACCCGACACTTCTCTTATTTCCACCAGGCCGTTTAGGGCACCTCATCATACCATCTCTAATGCCGGATTGGTTGGAGGGGGACAGTATCCTCGCCCCGGGGAGATATCCCTCGCTCACAACGGCGTGCTTTTCTTGGACGAATTTTCAGAATTCCAAAAGAATGCTCTCCAGGTCCTTCGCCAACCCCTAGAGGATGGTCATGTCACTATCTCTCGCGCCCTGACTTCACTGACTTACCCGGCTCAATTTACTCTGGTGGCGGCCATGAATTCGTGCCCCTGCGGCTATTTGGGCGATTCGGTCAAAGAATGCATCTGTACGCCCAATAAGGTTCAACAATATCGAGGGAGGATTTCCGGTCCACTTTTGGACAGAATAGACATCCACATAGATATCCCTCGCTTGACTAAAGACGAGCTGACACGCTCTGCTTCTGGAGAGGCCTCCAACATCATAAGGAAGAGGGTTCAGCAAGCCAGGGAACGTCAGCGGGAAAGGTTTGCTTGTTTGCAGACAAGAGGCAAAAGCAAACAACTTCGTCGTGGTATTTCCTGTAACGCCCAGATGAGATCCAGACACTTAAAAAAATTTTGTGAACTCTCTGATTCGGCCTTCCGCTTCCTCGAAAATGCCATCGAGAAACTCGGTTTAAGCGCAAGGGCTTATGATAGAGTTTTAAAAGTGGCCAGGACCATCGCTGATTTGGCGGGCGATGAGAAGATTGAGCTCGAACACATTGCCGAGGCGATTCAATACAGGAGTTTGGACAGACAAAGTTTTGTGTAAGGTGCTGCCTACTTCCCCGGATATAGGAGTGCAAAAGCCAGGCCGAACAGGGCAAAGGTGGCAAAGAACAACCAGCTAATTGGGGGCATTAATCCGCGCACCACGTTGTAGAGGAAGCTCATGGCCAGGAAGATGTTGAGAGCTATTTCCATTTCACATATCCCAATGTGTGCCTTAGGATCCATTTGGGTGATGAATGAGCTTATACCTATGGCTACAGCGACCGCACCGAGCGTCATTACCATTGGTTCGTTCAGCGGTTGCCATTCTAGTATCAGCGACCACGTTTTTGGGAAAATGAACATGGGCAAGCCGGCCACGAAAGAAAGGATACCGTGGATTATGAGGGTAATCTTCAACGCCCCCAATTTGCTCATCTCAATCACCTCCTGGATATTTCTTCGAATATTCGACACAATGACGGGGCTTCCTTCTTGAGGAGGGAAATTTGTTGGAAGATATATATTGGCTTGGCCTAAAGCTGATACCGGAGCTGAATAACCGCCTCAACAGGGCACTTGAATGCTTTGGCCTGCCGGAAAACATTTGGAAGGCAAGCATTGAGGAGCTGAAGAGAGAACTCGGACTCTCGGTGGATGTGGCCGAAAGAGTCGTTCTGCAAAGGAACGCGCTTTGTCTCGATCGGGAGCTTGATAAAGTCAAGAGGGCAGGGGTGGAGCTGTTGACCGTCTTTGACCTCTCCTATCCGCGACTATTGAAAGAAATCCACAGCCCACCACCCGTTTTATTCGTCAAAGGGGATTTGATCAAGAGCTATGAGATGGCTGTAGCGATAGTTGGTTCCCGAAAAGCCAGCTCTTTTGGGCGGACGCTGGCCAGCGAATTGGCCCAGGAGCTCTCTCGTTGCGGAATTACCGTGGTTAGCGGTGTGGCAAGAGGCATTGACAGTGCCGCCCATCGCGGGGCCCTAAAAGAGGAGGGTGGCACAGTGGGGGTCCTCGGTTGTGGTTTAGATATTGTCTATCCTCCAGAGAATAAGAAACTCTATTTGGAGATTACCGAGAAGGGCAGTTTGATCTCGGAACAACCCCTGGGTATGCGGGCTTTTCCTCAGCATTTCCCGGCTCGGAATAGGATCATCAGTGGTCTTTCGTTGGGTGTTATAGTGGTCGAGGCGCCACAGAGAAGTGGTGCTCTCATCACAGCTGATTTTGCTCTTGAGCAGGGTAGAGAAGTTATGGCCGTCCCTGGAAATGTGAAGAGCAGTTTGAGCAAGGGGACCCACGCACTTTTAAGGCAGGGGGCTTGTCTGGTGGAAAGCGTGGATGATGTAATCGATGCTCTCAACTTGAACTTGAAATCGACCAAAAGGGAAGCTTCGGGCAAAGAGGAATTGTTATCCGCTCAGGAAAAGGCCATCTTGACCGTTCTTGATTGGCAGCCAAGGCATATCGATGCTATCGCGAGCGAAGTTGGGTTGTCTGCTTCCCAGGTTGCTAGTCTGCTCTCCGTTCTCGAAATAAAGGGTTTTGTGAAGCAGGATTTCGGCAAAAGATATTTGAGAATCTGAAATTGGGGGGTTGGGATGAAGGAGATATGTAAGCACTGCAAGTACTTGGCGACATTTGAAACCGGGTGTCTCCTGGGGAGGAAAATGGAAAACTGCAAATCCCCAGAGGCTAGGAGGGGAGATAAGGAGCTTGTAGATAGACTCATCGATTTTCACGTAAGAAGGGCTTTAAGGGATAGGTCTCAAATAGCATTACATCGTTAACAGTTTTTTAACGCTAAGTTGTAGCAGCACATCGTTTACGCATCTTAAAGTTTTTGTAGCAGAAGATCGTGCACTTATGGAATGAGGTAATCGAATATGCATACCACTTCTCCATTGTGAACGACTTCTAGCTTTTGCTCTTTGACATAGATGGTTGCGGTTACATATTGGTAGGTAAACTCGGCAGGAACCTTAAATCTTTCAGAGAAGACATCAAGGGTACAATCGCTTCGGATAAGGCGCACAAGGTGAATTTTGCCTTTGTCTGATCTTTGCCTTGGCACTTTAAAGGAAGCTGGAGGAAGGTGCGGCTTAAATGAAAGATTGTTCTCAACTTCCACAGGTGTTCTTCCACCAAGACAGCTATAGCGGTGGTATTGGTTGTGGAAGTCCTCAAAGGCTCTTGCCTCCTGGCAAAGTTCTAAAAAGCTTGGAAACTCTTGGGTTCTGAAGAACTTCTTATCGAAAGTATCCTGAAACTTCTCTATCTCTGGATTCCTCCAGGGCTCACCAATCGGGATAAAGACTGGC
>JASEEZ010000014.1 GCA_030019215.1 Actinomycetota bacterium | reverse complement strand
AAGTGTTAGCGATGTTATGCTATTTTTAAGTTATCGATGTACTGCTATTTATCAACTATCCAGCCACAGGTGTGCATACCAAACTGCTTCGAACAAGAGGCCAGCTAAATTTCTTGAAAGGCTTTCTTGACATTCTTAATATAAATGTTAGAATTGTAACATAAATGTTAGGAGGTTTCTGTGAGATTTCACATATCTTTGGATAAAGCACTAAATTCAAGAGCCAAGATGAAGATCCTAAAATACTTATTTGGTCAAGAGGCCTCCATGAGCGAAGGTGAGCTTGCTCGCATTGTTAGGGTGTCCCATATGACCATCAATAGGTTGATGAAAGAACTCCAGGCCTTGAATTTAGTCACCATGGAGCGGATAGGAAACGCAAATGTATGGACAGCAAACAAGGAAAGTTATGCTTATCAGGTACTTTCTGAAATAGTGAAAAAGATTGCCGAGATTTCACCTCCTCTTGAACACCTAAAAAAGACCATACTTAAAAATACTCCCAAGACACTGGTAAGGGAAGTTATCCTCTTTGGATCCATTGCATCGGGAGAAGAGGAGATAAGTAGCGACATCGACTTATTTATTCTAGTGAAATCCAAACAAGATAAAACCAAACTAGAGCCTTTTATTGACAAACTTTCTAACCAATGTCTCATGCTTTACGGTAACAGATTAGCACCGTACACCCTAACCGAACTTGAATTGGAAAAGAAGAAGAATTTGCCTCTAATATCAGAGGTCAGAAAGGGCGTTCAAATCTATTCATCAAAAGGAGCATCTGTTGGCAAAGCTAAAGACGAGACGCGTTGAGAGAAGTTTATACGTAAACTATCTTAAGAGAGCCAAAGAATGCCTGACCGCTGCACGTAGATCCTTTGATGCCAGGGAATGGAATGCAAGCGCAATCAACTCAATCCATTCTGCTATCGCGGCTATTGATGCCCTGTGCGTATTTTTCTTGGGACAGAGACACGCTGGCGAAAGCCATGATGGTGTAGTTGAATTATTTAGAACGATAAAAGAGCTTGACCGCAAAGATCTTAATAATATTGTGAATAGAACGAGCAGGATATTGGGCATAAAGAACATGGCTGAGTATGAAGAAAGATTAGTTTACAGCTCTGAAGCAGAAAAGGCACTAAAAGATGCTGAAAGACTGCTGCGATTTGTAAAGACCAAATTACCTAAATAAGAATAGAAACCGACCAGATCTACCAGCAGACCGCCTGCAGATGAGCGGGCCAGGAAAAGAGGCTATTGGCGGATCGTCAAGCAACAAAGAGAGGAGAAATCCGTCATGAAACAGCGTGCTCACGCTTGGGTGGCCTTGCGGGCTCTCAAATTAGTAGATGATTCGGGAAGAGCACCGAAACTGGTGGAGCTTCTCTCCTACTACCTTTCCGATGTTTGGGAAGGAGCTTGGCTTCCGGATACCCTCATTGTGGATATGAGATACGGCCACACCTACAAGATGGACAGCGATCCAGCCATGCTGGGTTTTGATGTCACCAAAGAAGATTGGCTGAGGACTCCGTATAAGCAACTCAAGTCCAGACTTAAGGGGAAGCGTCTCTGCCTCAAGTACATCAAAGACGAAGAGGAGCTAAACGCTCCTTACAAATCTCACCCAGAAAAGGGTGGCCACCTTCCCAACAGAGTGATAGCTTTAAGTCAAACAACTGGTGATATGCTTAAAATGGCTGACTTCCCCATAGCTTTTTACACCAAGGAAAAGAGGGCTTCCAGTTACAAGAAGACTTTAACCAAGCAAAAAGTAAAAGATCTCTCTTTGTCTCCCAATTTTTCCGCCCGCCAGATTGCCCTTGCCTTCTTTATGCTCAGCCACTATATTTGCGACGCCCACATGCCCCTTCATTGTGATTTAAGAGACTACGGCGGCAAAAGAGATAAATTAAGGCGCCTTCCAAAAACCCTTCACCCAAGTATCGAAGAAGAATGGGAAAAGCACTTCCCCGAAAAGGAAACGCTAACCCTTCATGACCAGACCAAACAATCAGTTGATGAAATCATAAAAACTCTCCCGGAAGATTCCATAATCCAAACTGAATCCAGCAGCGAATATGCGCTTGACGGTAAACTTCCCATCATTACCCAAGATGAGTGGCTAGAGATGGTCCATGTAGCCAGAGTATCTTATGCTTTATCCCGCAAGTGGATACCTTCACCCTATAATGACGTCAAGGAATTAATGGAAGACAGGGGAGAGGACGAATTTCAGAAAGTAACCAACTGCATCTTCCACGACGCCGTACAGTCCGTAGCAGCAATCTGGTATAAGTGCTGGTATCGATTCATTACCTAACGAGCCTTCTTGGGTCTCTTAGTCACCCCGCATATCTTGAGACACAGCTTCGCCTCTCTCCTTTTAAGAAGCGGGGCCAACATCGTGGCCATCCAGGAAATTTTGGGGCATGCGGACATCACCTCGACCCGGATATATTTGCACATGGACATGGGACAACTTCACGAGTCCGTTGAAAAGCTGGATCTGGGGTAGAGAAACAAGATATTCGCATGAAGGAACTGGGTCGGGCCCGCTACCTGCCTACCTAACATGCTTCTGTGTCCAGGCAAATACCCGTTCTGCCTCAGCGACTATCTGTCTGGCAGGGCCCGAGCGCACTGGCTTGTCACCGTACTCTACGTTTGTTTTTACCGCAAGAACCTGACCGATTCGCCTTTTTATTTGCTTAAGCTCTTTCTGATCGGCCAGTGGGAGTCCACTTAGAAGATCCAAAACACCTTGATGGTCGGTTCCAGCATATCGCCGTGAAAGAAATTTGGCCGTCGAAGCGTCACAGCTTGAGATAATAGCATGGATTCCGAGGGATGCCGCCGCTTCCCAGTTTTTCTCGTCGATTAGTAGTTTTGCACCGGTCAGAAACTTCTCGGCCTTTGAAAGATAGAGTTTCTCCGGACCTATGCTGGTGCGCCTCGTTTTTGCCTGTTTCGCCATTCTTTCTTCAACTCCTCGAGGTTCTTTCCATAAACCAGCTTCGAGGCTTCCTCCACATCACGCAATAACTCTTTATTTATCTTGTCGAAATTGTTAAGACCCCAGGCATAAAGATGTAAGCTCATGCCACTGATGGTCGTTATCTGTTCATTGACATTTTCAAATTTTTCATTTACGAGGCGCTCATCAAAATCTTCCTTAAACAATAAGAGTAGATCGATGTCGCTTTCGGGGGTTTCCTCACCCTTCACCACGCTGCCATAAATCGAGGCATGTACCAGTTGATCCCGAAGGTAGGAGCTTCGTTTTATCGCTTGGCTGATCAAATTTTCAACTCGGGGCAAGACTTTGTCTTCGGCTTCGTAGAGATCTTTTAACGCCGGGTAAAGGATATTCTGCATGTTCAACGAAAAAATCTTGCCTCTTCCAGCCCGCTTAGAAATCAGAATATCGTTGTCCACTAGAACGGACAGTTGTTTTTGAACGGTGGCCTGAGGTAGCTTGCAAAGTCTGGCAACATGTCTTCCAGTAAACTCCCCGGGATACTTGATAAACATGCGCAGTATTTCCGCTCTAGTTTGATTTCCCAGGATCACATTCAGGGGTTTATTTAGCTTCATTTTCTAAGTGTCTCCCTATTCAGACAAATGTCTCTTTTTTAGTTCATATGTTTACTTTTATAAACATGACTATTTTAGTACCTTGCCGGCATAATTTCAAGCGATTCTCTAAATCTTTTTAAAATCCTATGTAGCTCACTCGTGGGCAAAACAAAAACCAAGGTAATACCTAACGATCTGGTACTGATTTGACCAATAACTCAGCAACAAGAGGGAAGATATCTTCCTCCCTGTGATTGAAGCGGAATTCAATCTCTTTGAGGTAGAGATGAAAGTATTGGCTAGGAACACCTCGGTAATGGTAGAGCCAAGTCTTGGCGTAGGAGAAGAAGCCCTCGATACCGTTGATGTGGGTTCTTCCGCTGACATACTCCTCTTTTCTGTGAGAGACCCGATGGTGCCTTCCTCGAAAGGAGAGAACTCCATAGCCATGGTAGTCGTCCGTGTAATAGATACTTCCCCTTCTGGTGTGTTCAAGGACAAGGGGAAGGAGAGTGGCTCTTCTTCTGTTGGGAACAGGGAAGGTGATGACTTTCCCATTTCTCTGATACATCCCAAATACCAGCTTCTTTCCTTCTGCTCCCCAACCCCGCTTACCCTTTCTTCTTCCGCCAAAGAGGGTTTCATCGAGCTCCAGTTCCCCGGAGAGGGATTCCATTTCTTGAAGAGAGGCGTCGTAGATGGCTTCCCTGATGATCCTGAAGACTTTCTGAGTAGTCGAGAGGCTACAGGCGAGGTAGAACCTCGTCCGGTAGGCGGGGACACCCAGGCAGAAGAGATAAAGGAGGTGAGCGAGTTGATTGAAAGGGATGCGGAGTCTCTCAAGATAGGTACCGGTGAAATCGCTGAATGGATAGCGGCAACGGATGCACCTAAACCTCTCATCTCCTCGCCAAAGCTTCCTCTCTCCACATCTGGGACAGACCCTTCTCCCACCCCATCTGAGCTTGACAAAAAATCGTCTACTTTTTGGCAGACTAGTTGCCAGGGATATTGTCTGGTTATCAAGCATGAAGATATCATATCACAGTACCAATTCTTGGGGTATTACCATTTCTTTTATCATTTTAAGTTCCCAATTCTTACCGATGGGGTCGAGCTCTCGGTGGAGGAGGCTTTGGAAAAGTTCTTCGGCAAGGTCAATTTGCTTGTTGTTCAACTCCTGAGCCTTCCTTATCGCATCCAACCGCTCCACAATTTTGCGCTGGATTTCAAGTGGCGGGACAGGGATTTTGAGATTTTTTAAAGTAGAATTTTGAACAGCGGCTTGGTTAACCCATGGTGTGCAAAGACTTTGAAATCTTTTTCTTTTGTATAAATACTGAAGGAGAATCGCAAGGAAGTAACCTTTGACTTTTGTTTGATTTGTCCTAATTCTAGTTAAATGGTTAGAAAAGACAATTTTATAGTCTTTATCTACATAAGTAGTTTTTCCTACTTGTTCAATGCTGTTTGTATTATTAAAAATCACATCATCTTTTTTCAAAAAATATTTTTCAATATTTCTAATTTTTGAAGGAACAAATTTGACCCCTTCAAAAATCAACGAGCCATCTAGCCCGATGTTATGAGGATGAAATTGTGGGATCCCCTCGTCTTCTGGAACAGGCCTTGACGGAAAACCATTTAATAAATCTACAACCACTTCTCTTAACTTCTTCACTTCCCAATCTTGAGTTTTTGACTGTAACTTTGAACTTTTCATTTTGAGTTTTATTGCCTTAATATTGCTGTTAGTCAAGATTTCTCTTTTTCTAAACTTGATTGAACTTTCTCCGATATTTGTTGGGTCTGTTTTTGGGCTTTCTCTAATCTCTTCTTTTCAGAAATCCAATCTTTAAATATTTGTTTAACAAAGTCTATTGGAACAACGAAAGAAAGACCCGAATTTTCTCTAGAGAGACTCACAAGAGAAGGAGGATTTGTTTGGTGGGTATATAAGCCCTCCTCATAAGGAATATATCCACTTACAACTCCCAATAAATAAGCGCTAGATACCGCCGGTGTTCCTGCAAGAGAAGTTATTGTTGGTTTCAAAACCACGGGACTTCCACTATTTCCAGGAAAGATTGAAGAATCAATCAAGAATGCTTTATTTTTACTAATTAACTCTTTATCCATACGAGAGATAATACCCCATTTTGCACAAGCGTAATTTTGAATATCGCCAGATATTCCCAAAGGAAATCCTAAAATATAAACGTCGTCTCCTACTTCAATTCCTATATTTTTGAAATTTCTGTAATAACTAAATATTTCTTCGGGAAAAAATTGATAGTCGATATTATGTTCTTTTAAAATCCCTGGATTCACACTCAATACAGCTAAGTCAACTTTTTCATTTCTGTGTGCCTTCCACCGAGATTCATTGTTCGGGAAAACTAATTCCTGCCTAAAAATTTCTGAGCGTCCATCTTTTTTATTAAATCTTAAATCGACATAGCTTTTGTCACCACTAAATACATGTTTATTTGTAACTAAAAAGACATAGTATTGCCGTTTGGCAGGATTCTTGGAATCCTTTGCAATAAAACCAACCAAAAAAACCGGTGGCTTTGCACACAAAATCCTTTTTTCTTTCAGACCTATTGCTACTAACGTTTTAAAATGACTTGGATTTAATAACGCCATAGTTAAATTCTTCTTTCTAAAAGCTTTTGTTGGTCAGATTTAAATGTCTCAATTGGCTGTCGCTCCCAATCAAAAGTCTCAAAAATGTAGTGGATGGACTCTAACGCCAATTCCTGTGATCTATCTATAATCTCTCGCTCACTAAGCTCTTTTTCAGAAACGGTTATCTCATTAGTTCTAGCCTTGTACTCCATCATCAAGGGAGCGCGGCCATCGTCCAGAATCTTGAGCACTCGATTGTTGGTGCCAACCATTCTGATTCGGACCTTGACCCCGTTACTGTAAATACCTTTAAGAGCTAAACGGCGTAGGAACTCGAAGATTTCTGTCACCAAGTACACCGTGGCGATTGGATCCAGCAAAGTACCGGGCTCGATCTTTCTCATTCCTTCAGAGAGCCACTCATGTTCTTCAAACCAATCAATGGTCATGCCGAACAAGTGGACGAACTGACCGCTTTGGTGGAAGCGCCATAGCTCTTTATAGGACCACCAATCAATGTATGCTTCCACATAGTCTTCACCTAGATAGATTTCTTGCTTCTCGTCGTTTTGCGTGGGAACGTGAGGATAATCCCAACCTCTGAGTTCAACTGAACAGTCTTTGATAATCTGCTTGGCTTCTGTCCTTGAAGGTATAAGGTCGGCAACAAACTTTGTTGGGTGAAAATTTACCACCCAATATCCGCGTTCTTTAATTTTCTTTAGTATTTCTTCTCGCGTCATATTCCTAAATCCTTAATTTGATCCTCGAACTTTTGTTCATCGGTGACCGTCGGTTCATACCCCAATTTTTTCAACCGCTTCTGCTCTTTTATGAATTTCTTGTCCACAGCAAGATCAATGATTTCTCGCATATGGTGACTATCAGATACAGCAACACTTTCAGGTCTTCTATGCTTGGTCCTCACGTAGATCAAGCCTTTCTTCAAGATCGAGCCAGCTCTTTTGCAGATGACTGGTACCTCCTCGAACTCTCGAACCGTAATCACGACAAAATTCTTTTCGTCACAAACTTTCTTCTCTAAGTCGAAATCTACATGAGAATCAGCGTAGTTCGACACCTTATCTTTCGTTTCCTCTTCGTTGAAAGTGTCAAAATCCTCTTGTTTCATTCCTTCTAGATTAACGGTCTCACCCACCTGCTTGATTCCAATAACGATATGTCCTCCGTCTTGAATGCTCGACATGGCAAGAATACTGGCGATTACCTTTTCCCGAAAACCCGGATCAGTCCAAGCTCCAGAGCTCTTAAACTCCAATTTCCTGTTCTCTCTTCCACCTTCAACTAGCTGATAAAATTCGTCGCAAGTCATAGCTTCCTCGAAATGCCCCTTATTGCTTGATCTAACATATGATGCGACTCCTCAATCTCCCTCAAAATCTCTTTTGGCTCTCGATACTCTTTTTCTTCTCCACAAAAACCTTTAAATTCTTAAAAACCTTTAAATTCTTAAAAACTTCAAAAATTCATTACAAAATGATACAATTGTATCGAGCGGTAAGTCCGTTGTGGGTTGTTCTAGATGTTCTCCTCCATCCGGTGGACTATAGTCTAGACGCAACAAGCCCATAAGGCGCGCTCTTTTTTATAAATATTTAGTCTCAAACTTAATTTTTTCTTGAAACACATCGTACCAATCAGTTTTATTTCTCTCGTATTTTTCAAAAATTCCCCAGCAGAACACATCTACGGCCTGTAGACCAGGGGCTTCATGAGACAACCAATGATAAATATCCAAGGGTACTTTTGGATCCAAGCGAGCTTCGAGTTGCCTCCTTATGTATTCATTAAACTCAATTATTTCTCGTTTGCTTTTTGACTTGTCAATTATTAACTCAACTCTTGTGCCAGCTTTTTCAAATGGTATTTGATCCAAAACCTGGCGAGCAATAAAATTATAAACTCTTGGCTTGTTCTCGATAAGATATTCATAAACTCTTCGCTTGTTTAGATTTATAGTGTATAAAACAAACTCAACCTCTCTTGTTTGCTCATAAAAATATTTTTTGATTTCTAATGTAGTACTGCTTCCCTTAAGTTCTTTAACTAGTCTTCTTCTTTTATCAGGTGGATTTAGCTTTCGCCGCAGGGTTATCTTTACTGCTTTTATAAGTTTCCGATTTTCAATACCTTTTACTGCCAAGATTGTCACTGTAAAAAACTTTGACGGCTTTTTATTAACAAAATCAAAACCTAAATCGCCCGACTCATCTAAATATAAATACCACATACTCAGCCTAACAGTCCTTTTATGTTTTTAATTTGGCTATTTAACTGACTTTTGTTTTCTTCAATCTCTCTTAAAATTTCTTTTGGGTCGCGGTGTTCTTTTTCTTCGCCTCCGATATTTGGATTGTAAGCATTGGCTGATAAGATGTAGTCGTTTTCGATTATTTCTTTTACTGGCACTTCCCAAGACTGGTCGCTTCCTTCGCGATTCGGCCATTTAGTGAGTAAATCAGGAATGTCATTGCAATACTGGGGACCAAATTTATGGGCTTTAGAAAGAGATGACCCATCTCCTTTTAAGTCATAAAACCAAACTTCCTCGGTTGGCTTTCCTTTACAAAAGATTAAAACCGAAGTTTTGACTCCGGAATACGGCTCAAAGACTCCTCCAGGCATCGAAACAACTGCCTCCAAATTAGCATTTTCTAAAAGATAGCGCCTAATCTCTTTATCATCGCGGTTAGTGCCGAATAGTGTACCTTCAGGTAAGATAATGCCAGCTCGCCCACCAGGGTTTAATGAATCAATAACATGGCCTAAAAGCAAAATCTGGGTTTTTGTGGATTTGATGGGAAGGGACTTCTTAATTCTCTCTTTATCAACTTTGCCGGCAAAAGGTGGATTGGTCAAGACGCAATCAAAACGCCGCAAGTCATCTTCATCTTCAGCGCCTGCAACTGTATCCTTCCTCTTGATATTAGCACCCTCAATACCGTGGAGAATCAGATTCATCAGGCAAAGCCGGGTCATTTCTGGGTCAACGTCTTGGCCGTAAAAAGTGCTTTTTTGCAGGAAATCCCATTGTTCTTTGCTTAGTCTGTCGCCGTAACCTCGTTTCTGCCCGTTTCTCTCTTCTATCAAGTTGGTATCAGAGTTATTGAGCTTTATCCATTCATAAGAGGTAATTAGGAAGCCCCCTGAACCACAAGCCGGGTCGTATACGGTCTGGCCTATCTTGGGGTTAACCATTTCTACTATAAAGCGGATAATGCGGCGCGGCGTTAAGAATTGACCAAGCTCGCCGGCAGCCTCTATTTGGTTTAGAAGGTCTTCATAAAGGTCGCCTTTGACATCGGTGTCTAGTAAAGCAAAGTCAATCGTGTCAATTATTTCTAATGTTCGCTTAAGAGTAACCTCGTCAGGGATTAAAAGCTTGGCACCGTGGAAAACTTGACGGATAGTCTCGTGGCTGTTATGTAGTTCTTCCACAAAGACAAAAACCTCGTCGCGGACAAAATTGTATAAATCTTTCCCGGTCTTATGAATCCAGTTGGACCAGCGGAATTTCTCATCTTCACCTTCAAAAATTGACTTGTGGGCAATACCGGTAAGCCTCTCTTGCGTTTCCATCGCAATATCTTGCTCTTCCAACATTTTCAAAAAGAAAAAGAAGCTAATCTGCTGAATCCGGCTGACAGGGTCCTTAAGCCCGCCGCCCCAGAGATAATCGTTGAGCCGAGATAGTTTCTGCTTGAACTCCTCTCTTAGCGCTCCTATATCCTGTTCTACCATGAATTTATCCTCCCGCAAAAACTCTTTGATTAAGCTCTTGAATAGTTACTTTTAGATTTTGACCATTGAAAATCTTAAGAGCATGGTTTAAGCCACCGATTTGCCTAAAGATGGGCTCGTTGAAAATTGAAAGTTCAATTTTTTCTTTCCGAGCCAGATATTGGCTCTTTGTCATCCTTAAGATTTTTGCCTGTTCGCCATCGAAGTTTTTATCTACCAGCCAAGACTCAAAAAGGTCGGTGACTCTTCTCTCTTTAAGTTGCTGTTCAGTTGGTAGGTCATAAATCTTTAGGGCTGCTTTAATAAATTCAGACAGCGTCCCTTCAGGATAATGATAGGCAGCTTTTAAGTTTGCTTCATTGAAATAGAATTCTGGTGAATTGAGTTTCTCGGACAGTTCCAGAATCTCATCCTCAGTTAATTCTTTGCCATCTTTAACCTTTTGTATTAAGGGGTCGATCTTAGCAAGCGATTGAATTTCCCTTTCCCAGTGTTGCTGGTAATCATCAACATCTACCCTTTCGCCTTCCGGGCCTACTTCTATATGTGCTCGCTTTACAACCAAATCAACGTTTTCTGGAGCAGTTTCTGGGACTTGAACAAATGTTTTACGTTTGACTTCGTATGTTGCCCTCTCTTCCGCTGCAAGCTCTTGTTCCTCTACACCCCAAGGGATACCGTGTCTTATCGCAGCCACTTCAGAATAAGGATTATAGCTTTCATCATTAAAGTATTCTGTATTCCCAACAAAATCATAGATTCGAAAGGAGGTCTTATTTATCCTGGGGCAGAGACGACTGCCACGACCTCTCATTTGTTGATACAAAATTGGCGATTTTGTTGGGCGAACCATTACAATATTCTCTGCTCCAGGACAATCAAAACCAGTATCTAGCATCCCTACCGAAACCGCCATGTAAGGCAATTCTTCCTGTTTAAATCTTTTAATTGCTCGATCGGCATCAGGTACATTCGAGGTAATAACCTCAGCATGGCGGCCTTTAAGTTCCGGGTAGACCTGATTGAAATAATAAGTTAATTGAGCAGCGTGTTTTTGAGTAATGGCATAAACTATGGCTTTGCGATAGCGATTTTGCCCCGATTTTTCTTCCTCCTGGCGATAAGCTTTGGCTATTTGTTCATTTCGAGCGGGGACGTTAATTCTTCGCTCTAAATCTTCGGGGTTATAATCTTCGCCCTCGTAGGTTATGCCTTCCAGAGAGACCTTGGTGTCAATCCTTAAAATATCATAACCTGCAAGGTAGCCTTCTTTAATGCCTTGCCGAATGCCATAGATAAAAGTAGGTTTACCCTTCTGCTCCCTTTCATCCCAGCAATCGAAAAGTTTATAGGTGTTACGGTCAATAAACATAGAAGGCGTAGCTGTGAGGCCAATTCTTATGGCATCAAAGTGAGTTAAAACAGCATTATAAACTGAATAAATTGAGCGGTGTGCTTCATCAGAAATGACTAAATCAAAGTAGCCGCTGGTAAAATTATCTAACTGAGAGTAAATAGTTGGGAGGGTGCCGATAATGATTGAACTCTCCCTTTTTTGTCTGCCGCCAAAAAGAAGCTCTGATGGATATTCGTTGAGATAATCGTTAAAAGTATCCTGGGCTTGTTTGCCTAATTCAATCCGGTCAACTAAAAACAAAACGCGCTCAATAAGGCCCGCTTCAAACAATCTCTTTATTTGGACAGCAACATTCAGTGTTTTACCTGTACCAGTAGCCATAACGATGAGCATTCTTCTTTTGCCTGATTCGATAGTTCTATCCATTACTTGAATGGCTGTTTTCTGATAGGGACGGATCCTTTTAAGCTCGCCTTGGACAAAAACCTCATCGGGTATGGGAATAATTGATAAGGGCTTTCTTAACTTTCTTAAAACTGAGAGTTTTTCTAAGTCCTTTTGGGAGAAGAAAGTGGTAACTTTTTGCTCGGGCCGGTTTTTGTGGTCCCAAAAATATATTTCCTCTCCATTGGAGAGGAAGATAAAGTCAACTTTGAAGTTCTTTGCATATTCCAGGGCTTGTCGCTTGCCAGCCCCGGGGTCTATAGAATAACGTTTTGCCTCGATTACAGCGGTTGGCCTTCCACGTCTGTCCCTGAGAAGATAATCCGCAAATCCATCCTTTACTGGCTCCTCGGTTGAGACCTGGCTTTTGTCCTCAATATCCCAGCCAGCTTCGCGAAGTTTTCGGTCGATAATCATTCTGGTGTCAGTTTCTCGCAAAGCTTTCTTTGACTTAGGCTGGATATTTTCTTGAGGTAGTTTGTATAACGGGTTATCTTTGCTCAAATTTACTCCTTTAAGGATTGAATTTCGTTCTCTTAATTATGTTCTAATTTTCAAAAGAGCTCAAGATTTAGACAACTTATCGAGCACAAATATACTTATGAACCACAATGGAAAAGGGATAACCCGCATTCCCAAAAGGCACGAAATTATCCCCAAAGTCTCCCCGCTAAAATATCTAGTTGTAATTGTCTTATAGTCCATACCTACATCAAGTTTTTCTCTTTCAGACTTGAAAAACTAGAGTTGCCGAAAATCACGTGGTCGAGAACTTCAATCCCCAAGATTTTTCCTGCTTGCCCATGGCCAAAGGATATCGAAAATTCTTCTTGTTAAGGAGGGTGAGTTGAGATTTATTGAGCAAATCGAGTTTCATAATAAAGCCGCCATTTAGCATTAAACTTATTGGAATTTTTGGTTAGTTTGCTATAGCCTTTTGATGTTTTTGTTTCTTGGTAGAGCTCGGTTGCTTCAGCTCCCACTAAGTCCAAAAGAAATCCTAGACAGCGCTTTACCGTTAGGGAGTGCTTTAGCCCGTAGTTTATAAGCTTTTCAAAATCAAATTCCTTCTTACTTTCTTTGAGCTTTTCTAAAACCAAATCAACGGTATAGGTGTCATTTCTAAAGTAGAGGAAATCTAGGATAGCCTTTTCTAACTCTGCCACTTTGGCTTTTTGGCCGTTTATGGCTACTTCTTTAAACCCAAAAACCAATTGAGGTTTAGTCTTGACAAACTGGTAGTCCAAATTTTGAAAGGTATACTTTTTGGATTTTAGCGCGGTGACTGCTATCACTTTTTGGGGAAGCTGATCAAAAAGGCCGTAGTGGTTTAGGGCAAATTCGAAGGATACGTAGGAATCAGGAACAAGAATAGAAGAGATAACTAAAGGCGAGATGTTGGCAAAATTATGAGAGTCAATATTGGTGACAGCATATATTCCTCTTTTTATTCTGACCAACCAGCCAGCCTTTTTTAGTTTACTAATTTTATTTTTGACCTCTGCCTTTGAATATTCCTTGGCAAGAGCATCATAAATACAATTAAAGTCTGTTACGCTCCCACAATGAGCAATTATTTCCTCAATAATGGCTAGGTCTATTCTAGACAATAGTGTATATTTTGTATTCATAAAGTAACACCCCGTTGTGTTACTATCTATCCACATTATATACTATAGGGAGCTTTTGGCAAGCGCTTTTCCTCATTGTATTGCTTTTTCCTCTCTCAGGCTCACAAAAGTGGAATCGCCAAAAGTGAAGGCGAAGGAGCGCCCTCACAAAATCCGCTAAGGGATTGTGAAGCGAAAGCCATAATAAAATAGGCCCCGTAAGGTCTTCGGCCACGGGGCACATATAAATGCGGCAAGCCGCATTTATATGTGGTGGACTTGGCGGTTCACTATTCGAACTCTTACTCTGCCATTTTATTCCAGTTAGATAGCCTTGCCAGGTGTCTATAAGTATCTCTCAATCTCATTTTTGAGAGCGGCCTCGAAATTTCTTAGGATTTGATGATGGCTTACTGGCAAAAAGAGCTTCAATTCTCTCTTAAAGTCAATTTTCCCCTTTTTAATGATTTCCATAATTTTCTTCTTCAATTCATGACCCTTCTTGTAGCGGCTCGGTATCGGTAATCGACTTCGAAGAATGAAATAAAGATCGTAGAAATCCCTTGGCTTTTTTCTGCTTAAAAGAGCTTGAATTTTTTCTTCCACTAAAGCCTCTTCTGGAAGTTGAAGTACGGTATAGGGAGGGACAAGATCGCTGCTTATCAAGGTGACGATACCGGAAGTCTCATTCTTTCGCCTCAGCGAAATTTCGAGTTGAACATCAACAGCATGCCCTAAAAAGCTAAAGTTGATAATCGCCAGATACCCACCGCTTGTTTTCGTTGACTCTTTGATGTCAACTTCGATTCCTTCTCTCTCTATTTCCAGAAGGGTGCTCTCAACCAACTGCTCAATTGAGGAGGCTGAAATCCCAAAACCGGAGAAATCCAGGTCTTCAGAAAAGCGGGGGCTTTGGTAAATTATTTTTAGAGCGGTCCCGCCCTTGAAGAGAACTTCTTCGGAATTCTTTTCTCGGTAGAAATAAGACAAGAACAAATGCTGACAGTATTCACCAGCAATGTTGCATTCGCTGGTTTGATATTTGGTAGCCAGTGTTTTTATTGTCTCTTGGGTAATCATAGTAGGTCTTTTGTGAGTTCGATTAAGCTTTTTCTCTTGAACAACTTTGCATAACTTATTAGTTTTTTTCTATTTAAGTTTCTAGTCGAAAGCCGCTCGATCAAACTCTTTTTCTTAAGATCAACAAAATAAAGATAATCAGCCAAGGCCTTTTCCGGCTCCGCAATATAAACGGTCACATCTTGGATTTTCTTTGGTTCATAACCCAAGAAGACTTCTCTCTTGATCTTATAATATTTGTATGCCTTGCCCAAAGCCTCGAATTCACGAGTTGGTTTGGTGGTAGCCGAGGTAACAGTATAAACAGTTTCCGGAATAAGGTGGTAAAAAGAAAGAGCGTATTCGAAAGAAATATAGGAAGGCTGGTAGAGCTTGTTAGCGATAAGAAATTCCGACGGGATATTGGTTGCCAAAACATAAACACCATTTTTGAGACGGGCAAATAAGCCCTTCTTTGTGTAATATTTCAAAAAATTGAAAGTTCTTTCGCTGGGCATCCCAAAAAGCCTCTGAAATTCAAGGGGCGTGAACAAGTAGATGCGATTGGCAGTTAATTTTTTTTGCACTTCTACTGGGTTCATTTTTGTTAAAATATTTACCAAAAGTGAACTGACCTATCCCCATTTTACCTACGGTTAGTCAAAAGTCAATGGCTTTGTGTTCCACATTTGTATGCGGCAAACTACTCACAAAGAGCTGATCCCGCTATGCCCCTCAAACAAAAAATGGCTTAAATAAGCCGTTCAAAATATGTGCCCTCCTCCGCTTCCTTCTTCGCTCCTTGCTTCGCTGAAGCTACGCGAAGGCGAGAAAGCTACGGGAGGGCATTCTTCGCTTAACAGCGAAGAATGGTGGAGGATAGCGGGATCGAACCGCTGACCTCCTGCGTGCAAAGCAGGCGCTCTCCCGTCTGAGCTAATCCCCCATCTAGCTATTGGTTGTTGGCTATTAGCTGTTAGTTAAAACCTAAACTCCAAACTCCAAATATATTATAGCCCGTTCTTGGACGTCAATAAATTCCCTTACCTGGCAAGCCTCAAGACCCTCGCCCGCAACACATTTTTTCTCTGCGCATCGGGCTGACCGAGAGCTACTACCAAGCCAATGGTTATCCCGGCAGGAAGGGATTCGCGCGTTGAGCATTAAATTCCCCAGGATAGTCTCTCGGCCAGGAATTGGGGGAGGCCGGCTCGCTCCATTTTTCTCTGGGTCTTCTCCACGGAGTAGCCCAGCCTGTGATATTCCAGGGAAAGCTCCTCCCGATTGAAGATCAAAAGACTCGCTCTGGGGTCTCTGTCCCGGGGTTGTCCAACGCTTCCGGGATTGATGATATAGCGAGAGCCCTCGCTAAGGTTGAATGCCTTGCCCTCCTCGAAGAAATGGGGACGACAGGGGCCCTCAGCGGATTTCTCAAAGACTACCGGAACATGGCTGTGGCCAACGAAGGCGACCGTCTCCACAAACTGAGCGAAGTTCTCTTCGGCCAGCCAGGTGGAGACGATGTACTCCCAGATGGGATCCCGCGGGCTCCCGTGGACAAGCATTATCCCCTCCGCCACCTCAAGCTTCAAGGGCAGACCTCGCAAATAATCCTTATTCTCGGCTTTGAGCTGCCTTCCCGTCCAGGAGCAAGCAGCCTGAGCCTCGTAGTTGAAATCGGCTAGGTCTATCTCACCGATCGAGCCCAGGTCGTGATTTCCAACCACGCAATGCCGGGCAATCTTTGAGACGAGTTCGATGCACTCATTTGGATCTGGCCCGTAGCCGACCACATCCCCCAAGCACCAGATCTCATCCACGCCCTCCAGAGCCCCCAGGACAACCTCAAGGGCGGCCAGATTGGAATGAACGTCGGCGATGATCCCGATTCGCATATCTTTTCCCACTCGAGATGGATCAGGCTTCCTTCACCCCGCCGTTGGCGGGGTGAAGCGGCCGAAGGTTTCCCCGAACCTTGCGATCGGCCGTTGGCGGGATTTTCAGCTCCGTTTGGGGAAGCTCCAGGCCATGCTCCTCCAAGATTCCCTCGTCCGCCAATATCTGAGCAAGGGGGGCATCGGCGATGATCCTTCCCCCATCCATCATCACCACCCGGTCGCAGAGCTCCATAGTGTAGAAAAGATCGTGGGTGACGATCAGCCTAGTCACGGGCAAGGATTGAAGGACATTCAGCAAGCCCCTTCTCCCCCGGGGATCGAGATTTCCCCAGGGCTCATCCAGCACCAGTACATCGGGCTCCATGGAGAGGACGGTCGCTATGGCCGCTCTCTTCTTCTGACCGAAACTTAAATGAAACGCCGCTCTCTTCTCAAAACCAGCCATCCCCACCGCCTCGAGAGCCTTCCCCACCCTTCTTTCCACCTCTTCTCGGGGCAGCCCCATGTTCAGAGGACCGAAGGCCACATCATCGAAGACCGTTGGCGAAAATAGCTGATCGTCGGGGTCTTGAAAGACTACCCCTACCCGCCTTCTGATCTCTCTCACATTCTCGTCGTTGATCGGCAGGCCAAATATCCTGACCTCGCCCTCCCCCCTCAACAGGCCGTTCAGGTGGAGGATGAGGGTGGATTTACCCGCACCGTTGGGACCGACGAGGGCGACCGACTCCCCGTTCTCGATCGATAGATCGATGTTCCTCAGCGCCTCGGTACCATCGGGGTAGATGTAGCAGAGATTGGTGATCTCGATCGCCCTGTGATGATGCATCGCTCACCTCGACTGTTACAAAAACATTCCTCGGCTTCCCAAAATCCTCACCAAGACCACCAGAGTCATCACGGTTATCACAAAGAAAACATCGGCGGTGGAAATTCTTTCTCCCTCCAGGGTCCTCGACCTTCCGTCATAGCCTCGGGCGAGCATCGCCAGATATACCCTCTCCCCTCTCTCGTAGCTCCGCATGAACAGGTTTCCAATCATGTGGCCGATTACCTTCGCATCCCAGATCCACCTTCCCTTAAAATTCCTGGAATCCCTGGCCTGCTTCATACGCATGGCCTCATCGACCAGGACGAAGGAGTACCGATACATGAAGGCGGCGATGGTGGTGAAGATATGTGGC
Organism: Actinomycetota bacterium; assembly: GCA_030019215.1. Classification (GTDB taxonomy): domain Bacteria; phylum Actinomycetota; class Aquicultoria; order Subteraquimicrobiales; family UBA9087; genus UBA9087. Next base: position 33,445 of record JASEEZ010000014.1, on the reverse strand, counting down.
ACCTTAAGCCGCTCAAAACCTTTAAGAAGTCCGTCGAAGGGCGTGGTGGAGGAGAGCAAGATCATGGAGAGGACACCCACGGATGATTTGACGACAACATTCCAGAGGACCAAAAGTCCGCTTTGGGAGATGGTCATTCCGCCTAAATTATAGCCCCCACCGATCACACCCGTCTTCAAAAATGGTATGAACGCCGCCACCATGAGCACGAAGGGGACAACCACGAGGGCTCTCTTGAAGACGTGCTTGAGGGGAAGGCGGGAGAGGAACAAGAGAACGAGCAACACCAGGAGATAGCCAGCAAAAGCGGGGTAGGCTTTCGCCGGGGTGGTCACGCAGACGACGACGAGAGCAAAGAACAAGATGATCTTTGCTCTCGCCTCAAGACGGTGGATGGGGCTATCCAGATTACTGAAACTATCCAGGTAAGAATGCCTCATTGTCCTCCTTTGGGACCACCTTTAGCCTGTTCCACCGATTTCGGCTTGATGATGGAGGCAAGACCATATCCTATGAGAAAGACGGCCACGGTCCCCACAAGACCAGCCGCACCGGTGGCCAGAGCATCCCCTCTCAAGCCGGGCACGGCATAGTCGGGAATCGGCGACGACTTCCAAGCGGCCCACTCCTCGCCCCTCTCTAAAAAGCCCTTGTTTTCGGCCACCTTCTCCAGGCCATCCGGATGAGAGGAGGCAAAGGGCGAGATAAATATGGCCAAAAATAGTGAGACCAGTAGAGCAACGAAGATGAAGGTTTTCATGTTCTTGCTCATTGAGTCTCACCTCCCGCGGGGTGTGGAATGATCGGGAGATCGTAGCTTCCCACCAGGGCCGGTCTAGTGCTCAAGACGACGGCCACGACAACGGTGGTTATAATGGCCTCCCCGATGCCGATCAAGGCATGCACCCCAACCATGGCCGGAAGGACCACCCCCAGGGGAGAAGTGCCGGAAACCGCAAGCTCGATGGCACAGACCGCCGAGGCCAGTATCACCGAGAACCAAGAGGTCACCGCGACAGCCGAGAGGAAGCTGGATCTCGTCCTGGGAAGGGCCTTCTTCAAAACCACAAAAATATAATAACAGAGAATACCGCCGACCACACCCATATTGAAGACGTTCGCCCCCAGGGCGGTGAGACCTCCGTCGGCGAAGCCCAGGCACTGAACCACCAGAACCACGGCCATTATCAAACAGGCCGCCCACGGACCCAGAAGAACCGCCGCCAGCACTGCCCCGAGGAAGTGACCACTGGTCCCTCCGGCAACCGGGAAATTGAGCATCTGAGCAGCGAAGATGAAGGCAGCAGTCACTCCCATCAAGGGAACCTGCCTTTCTCCGAGTTTCTCATTGGCCCGCTTTATCCCATAGCCCACGGCACCGGCCGAGACGACCGCGGTGGTGATAAGGGTTTTGGCATCCAAAAAACCATCGGGTATGTGCATTCTATCCCCCTCTTTCCTGATAGATTTTTCTAAGCGTTTGTTCGTTTAATGTTCGTGCTCATGTTCGCCGGGGTGTTCGTGCTCGTGGGGATCCTTTGCGTGTTTGGTTAAGTCCTTGTGTTCGTGCTCGTGAGCGTGAGTGCTCCTCGTGTGAGTATGCTCGTGGCTGTGTGGCTTTCCCTCGTGTTCGTGCCCGTGTGCGTGCTTCTTCTCGGGATGAGTGTGGCCGTGGACATGTTTTTTCCTCTCACACACCGCTATCACCTCCTCCGTAAAAAATAAAGCCACGAGATCTTTCCTGGCTTCGGCCGGAATTCAGACCTTCGTGGTCTCCTTGGATTTACTTATTTTATAACAATTACCAATACCCTGCAAATTTTCCAAAACAAAGATGTCCTGGTTCGAATCCACTTTATGTGCTCCCATGAACGCCAAAAGAGCCCCAGGATGGGACTCTCTCGTCGTTGTGGGCCTATCTGGATTCGAACCACCTAGCGCTTTGCGCTTCCTAGGGGGACAGGTCCCCCTGAGGACGCCCCGCCGCAGGCGGGGCTGTCACCCCCAAAACCATGGGGGATGAATCCCCCACACCCCCTAGCACCTTCACCGCACCATTGAAGAGAAACTTTATGCATAACTAGTGGGCCTATCTGGATTCGAACCAGAGACCTCACCCTTATCAGGGGTGCGCTCTAACCTACTGAGCTATAGGCCCGATACCCAGCCAACGGTGGGGCAGTGAACAGTCTTTAGTTTACAGTTCTAAACCCTCGAAAGCTGAGGACATCTTTATTTTACCCAGCAGAAAAGAAGATAGCAACACCCTCAAGGGCATCGAGGGCAAGATTGGTTTGAAACCCGTGGGCTTCTCTGTTATCTTAAAGTTGGGGGCAAAGATCTCCTCTGTGAGATAAATCCCGAAGAAGGCTCGGCTAAAAGGAGTGCGGCATGCCAGAGCTCAGATGCGATCCCGTAACCGGTAACTGGGTGGTCATCGCCACCGAAAGAGCCAGGCGCCCCGAGAGCTATGTCCGGCAAAAGGAAGAAAGTAAATCAGAGAACACCGTCTGTCCTTTCTGCTATGGAAATGAAGCCCTCACCCCACCCGAGGTCATGGCCTATCGAGAGCCAGACACCGGGCCCAATACCTCCAATTGGCAAATCCGGGTGGTGCCAAACAAGTACCCCGCCTTCGCACCGGGCGCCGCCTGCCCGCCATTGCCTGCGGCTTCGGGCTTGACCTCTCCTTTTTGCCGCTCCATGGGAGCGGTGGGCTTCCATGAGGTAATCATCCACAGTCCAAGCCACGAGAAGAGTTTGGCCCTGCTTCCCGAAGAACAGGTGGTCCTGATCGTCCGAGCTTACAAGGATCGTTACCTGGCTCTCAAAAAAGATGGGCAAATCAAATACATTCTGATCATTGTCAACCACGGCAAGAGCGCGGGGGCCTCCCTGGCTCATCCCCACTCACAACTCTTCGCCCTGCCCCTCCTGCCCAAAATGCCCCAGGAAGAACTACTCCGCTGTGCCCGGCATCACCAGAATAAAGGGAGTTGTATGTTCTGCGAGATCATCGAGGAAGAAAAAAAACAGGTAGCTCGCCTGATCACAGAAAGCGAGCATTTCTTCGCCTTTTGCCCCTACGCTTCCCGTTCACCTTTTGAGACCTGGATTTTACCGAAAAGACACAACGCCAGCTTCGAGACCATCACAACAGCGGAAGAGAGAGATTTGGCAAAGATTCTTCGTCTCACCCTTCGCGCTTTTTACAAGAGTTTGGGAGACCCCCCTTACAACCTTTACCTGCACACCGCCCCGCCGTCGGCGGAGGACTTCTCCCAAAGTTACCACTGGCACATCGAGCTCTTCCCAAAAATAACTCTCCAGGCAGGCTTCGAGATGGGCACAGGAATAATGATAAACGTCGTAAAACCAGAGGAGGCAGCGGGTTTTCTCAGAGGATTTAAAGATAGGGAAGATTAGACGGCTTTCCGCGCCGAGAGATCGCTTTTCTCCAGCTCAAGCATCTTCCTGTAGGCCCTTTCATAATCTTTTACCATTCTTCGGGTAGAGAATCTTTCCTCGGCCTCGCGGCGGCAAGCTTCAGGGTCGATGGTGTCTGCCCGTTTTACCGCCTCCACCATCTCCTCCGCCGAATCCACAACGAAGCCGGTTTTTTCGTGGGAGATAACCTCAGGCGTTGCCCCATTCCTGAAGGCAATCACCGGTGTGCCCGTCGCCATCGATTCCACCATCACCAAGCCAAATGGTTCGGGCCACTGAATGGGGAACAGGGTGCACCCCGCATTCTTGTACAGCTCCCCTTTGGTCTTAAGATCGACTTCGCCGATAATTTCCACGTTCTTGGTCAAAAGGGGTTCAACTTTATCTTTGAAGTACCGTTTCTCGCGTTCCTCGCTTATCTTGGTCACCATGAGGAGCTTTTTCCTTGACTTCTCCGCCACCTCTACAGCAATGTGAGCTCCCTTTTCCGGATTCATCCTGCCTAGAAACAGAAGGTAGCCATCCTTTTGAGTCGCAAAGGGATAGCCATCCACATCGATGGAGTTGTAAATGGTGGCCACGAAATTAAGATCCCCAAAGCACTTCCGCTGGTACTCGCTGATCGCGTTGAAGTAAATTCTGTCTCTCAGCATCCCGTATAGGCGGAGAGCATTTTTGGTGGCAGGGCCATGAAGCGTATGTAAGACCGGCGTAGTCACCAGCGATCCCAGCACTGGACCGATCAGACCGCTGTGGTCGTGGATGATGTCAAAGTTCGCGGCCTTGAGGTAGGCGGAAAAAGCATGAACTAAGTCGGGGTAGACGAGACCGATCTGCTCGGTTGGGGGAACATCAAAGACGCTGGCCAGGTTCGCCTTTGTCTCGGAACCACCGGAGGCGAAGAGGGTCACCTCGTGACCGCAATCCACCAAGCCCTCTGCCAGATGGCTCACGATGAGCTCGATTCCGCCATAACCTTTCGGGGGGATCGGATACCATGGGGGGCAACCTGAGCAACCTTCATTGTCCTTGCCTCCTCAATCCCTAGAAATTGTTCCCAATATATAGTATATGAAAAAGATTTTAACACAATATCTTGAAGAGTGCAACTTTTGTTCGTAGCGCCAAACCAAAAGAGGGGTCTCCCTCGTGCCACAATAGAGACACCCATCCTCGCGGATATTTTTCCCTGGTGTTTTAAAGCAGCTTGCTTTCTGATATGCTTAGCGGAAGAGCTTTTCTTTTGTGGGGGGTGACCACAATGCTGGAGATGCTGGTCCACGGGGTCAATCTGGACGTCATGACAAATCAGCCGGTGATAGTCCTCAAGGACGCCGAGGCGCATCGGTTCCTGCCCATCTGGATCGGGCAATTCGAAGCCACCGCTATCCTGATGGAAATCCAGGGGATAAAGCCCTCCCGTCCCTTAACTCACGACCTCTTAAAAGCGGTGATCGAGAGCTTGGAGGCTAAGGTGGTTAAAGTCGTGGTCAATGATCTCAAGGAGGGCACCTTTTACGCCCGCGTCCACCTCATCAAGGGCTCCGAGCCCTTTGAGATAGACGCGCGGCCGAGCGATGCCATAGCTCTAGCAGTAAGGACCAAGTCCCCCATATACGCTTCCGAGAAAGTGATCGAGAAGGCCTCCATCGTCAGCGAAACGGGCGAGGAGGAAGAGGTGGAGAGATTCAAGGAATTCCTGGAAGACGTTGAGCCCGAGGATTTCAAAGAGTAGCTCATGCGGGTCCTCGACCTTCACCCTTGGGATGTCTCGCCAAGGGAGGCACTGGAGATCCAAAAACGCTTGAAGGGTAAGCTCGCTCTCGAAAACGATTTCGATCCGGATCGAGTCGAGAGGATCGCTGGGGCGGATGTCTCCTACGATAAGGCGAGCAATCGAGTCTACGCTGCCGCCATTGTCCTCTCCTATCCCGATCTCCGCATCATCGAGGAAAAGCAAGCCGACCTCCCAGCTAAATTCCCTTACGTTCCCGGTCTACTAGTCTTCCGGGAAGGGCCCGCCCTCATCAAAGCCTTCGAGCAAATAGAGCGCGCTCCTGATTTGATAATGTTCGACGGACAGGGAATTGCCCATCCCAGAGGGATCGGTATCGCCACTCACATGGGAATATTCCTGGACAAACCGAGCATAGGAGTGGCCAAGACCGTTTTGGTCGGGGAATATCGTGAGCCAGCCAGTGGATGGGGATCCTGCTCGCCTTTGACAAAAGATGGTAGGGAAATAGGGGTCGCCCTGAGGACTAAGGAGAAGGTCGCCCCCGTCTTCGTCTCCATCGGGCACAAAATCGATCTGCCCACGGCCGTCGAATTCGTTTTGAGATGCTGTCAGGGTTACAGGCTCCCCGAGCCGTCCAGACAGGCTCACATCCTCGCGAACCGCTCGCGAGCGGCCGGCTTCAGCCAGCCTAGTCTATTCTAGTGCCATTACAACTACTTCTTATATCGCTTGTTTCGAGAGAGACCCTTCATCCTTCAACAAGCTCAGGACAAGCCTTTTGCTTGTCAGCCTTAAAGTTGTAACGGTACTAGTGCTACCCCTTGAGGACCCCCATGGGTCTCATCTTCGCGACCTTCCTGGAAAGCCCGGCGCCGTGGCATATCTCCACGACCTTGCTGACATCCTTGTAGGCCTGGGGTGCCTCCTCGGCTAGGAGAGGAAGGTGCCCAGCTAAGATCACGATGCCCTTCGCCTCGAGTTCTCGCTTGAGCTGATCCCCGCGGATTTGCCTCTTCGCCCGACTTCGGCTCATCACCCTTCCAGCACCATGGCAGGTCGAGGCAAAAGCCTCTTCTTCAGAACCCTCGGTGCCAACGAGGACATAGGAGCTCCGCCCCATATCGCCCGGAATTATCACCGGCTGGCCAACCTCTCGATAAACTTCGGGGATGGCCGGATGGCCGGGCCCGAAGGCCCTGGTTGCCCCCTTCCTATGAACGCAGAGCCGTCCCCTTGCCCCCCCAACCTCATGATCCTCAAACCTGGCGATGTTGTGGGAGACATCATAGAGAAGATGCATCCCCAGAGACTCGGCGCTCTTTTTGAAGACGTATTCGAAGGACTGTCTAACCCAGTGAGCCAGGCAGTGTCTATTCGCCAGGGCATAGTTGGCCGCACAAGCCATCGCCCCGTAGTAATCCCTGCCCTCGTCGGAGGTGATGGGGGCACAACCTAGTTGCTTGTCGGGCAATTCGATCCCGAGCTCTCGGACAACCCTGTCCATGACCTTAATATAGTCGGAGCAGATCTGGTGCCCCACACCCCTGGAGCCGGAGTGAATCATCATCACAACCTGGCCTTTAAGCAGACCAAAGACCTCCGCCACCTTGTCATCGTATATCTCCACAACCTCCTGGAGTTCCAGGAAGTGGTTCCCGGCACCCAGGGTTCCCGGCTGGCTGAGGCCCCTCTCAAAAGCACGCCGACTGACCTTGCTGGGGTCCGCCTCAGGTAGGCACCCCCCATCCTCGGTATAATCCAGGTCCTCCCTCCAACCGTAGCCGGCGGCCACAGCCCACCTCGCACCCTTGACCAGCAGCTCCTCCATCTCTTTCCAGCCGAGCTTGATCTTGCCCCTACTCCCTACCCCCTTGGGGATATTCCTGGAGAGCTCGTGCATGAGGGCTTGCATTGAAGGAGCGATTTCCTTCGCGGTCAAGTTGGTTCTGAGGAGCCTAACGCCGCAGCTCACATCATATCCCACGCCGCCGGGAGAGATGACCCCCGTCTTGGTGTCCATCGCCGCCACGCCACCGATGGGAAAGCCATAGCCCCAGTGGATATCGGGCATGGCGAAGGAGGCTTTGACTATCCCGGGAAGAAAGGCGACGTTCACCACCTGCTCCAGGGCCCTATCGCGATCGGCCTGAAAGATCAGGTCATCATCCGCGTAGACGGTGCCGGGGACCCTCATGCCTGAACGGTACGTTTGGGGAATCATGAAACGATAAGGGCCGGTCTTCTCCCAGTAGCTCACAGGGGCCCTCCTACAAGATGCCTAAACGTCGAAGATGACTTGGGCCACCCACAGGTCATCCTTGCTCACCTTGAGCAGGTAATAGGTGCAGGCTTTCACCTGAATCTTGATCGGGTGGCGCTCCAGATCTATTTTCTCACCGCTGACCAGAGCGGTCAAATGGTGCTCTTCGTCCCAATCAACTATGTCGAATTTTTTTAGTAGCACTTCCTGGACTTCAAAAAGGTAGATGAGCTCGTTTAGCCACTCGACGAGCAGGGTCTCGCGATCCTCCGCCTCCACCTTGACATCGAGGCAATCCTCCTCCGCCACCTTATCTAGATCTGTAATCAGACTAAACATGCCCAGAGCTGTGTTCTCGAAGGCTTCCTTCAGGGTCCTGCCGTATGCCTGAAGACCAATGTCGGCAGTGTGGTTGAGAACCTTGAATCGCTCCACTACTTCCCCCCACCCGTGGATTTCTTCTTGGCCACCCGCGCTAGGGTGCTGACCCTGTCCTGGTCCTTGAGGTTCATCATCCTTACTCCCTGGGTGTGCCGGCCCATCCTGGAAACGCCCTTCACGGGAACCCTGATGACGACCCCCTCACTGGAGATCACCATGAGTTCGTGGTGTCTGTCGACCATCTTCGCGCCAGCCAATCTCCCCTTATCCGAGACCAGCCTGATAGTTCTAACTCCCTTTCCGCCACGGGCCTGGAGGGGATATTTGGATACGGACGTCCTCTTTCCATAACCATTCTCGGTGACAACGAAGAGGTCGGCCCCTTTCTGGACCACCTCCATGCCCAAAACCTCATCACCCTCGCCGAGCTTTATCCCCCTGACACCCATCGCCACTCGGCCCATCGGTCGGGCATCGGCCTCCTTAAACCTTATGGCCTGTCCGCCTCGGGTGACCAGGATCACTTCCTCATCGCCTTCCGTCAACTTCACGCCCACGAGTTCATCGTCCTCCCTTAAGGCGAGGGCGATGATGCCATCCCGGCGGGAACTGTCGTACTCCTTCAGGGGCGTCTTCTTGACCAAGCCCCTCCTGGTGGCCAACATGAGATAGCGGTCCTGATCAAAATCGCGGATAGCGATAACCGCCGCTATCTTTTCGTCTTGAGCAAAAGGTAAAATGTTCACGATGGCCTGGCCCCTGGAAGTCCGGCTACCCAACGGTAGCTCGTGAACTTTGAGGCGATAGACCTTCCCTTTGTTCGTGAAGAAGAGCGTATAGTGGTGGGTAGAGGAGACGAAGAGGTGTTCCATGAAGTCTCCTTCTTTAAGGTTGGTTCCCACAACCCCACGGCCACCCCGCCGCTGTCGGCGGTAGGTGGTCACTGGAAGCCGCTTGACGTAACCCGCGTGGGTGATGGTGACGACCATCTCCTCCTCGGCTATGAGATCCTCGATGTCCATCTCCGCTTTGCCGCCGGCGATCTGAGTCCGCCGCGCATCGGCGTATTTTTTCTTTATCTCCAAGAGCTCGCTCTTGGCGAGCTCCATGACTTTCCACTCATCGGCCAGAATAGCCCTCAATTGCTTAATCATCGTCGTAAGTTCCTTGTGCTCTGTCTCGACCTTCTCCCTCTCCATCCCGGTCAGGCGCTGAAGTCTCATGTCCAGGATGGCCTGAGCCTGGGCCTCGCTCAAGGCAAATTTCTCAACGAGCCTCCCTTTTGCCTCTTCCACCGCCTTCGACCGGCGGATGGCCTTGATGACTTCATCCAGGTTTTTGAGGGCGACCAGCAGACCCTCCAGGATGTGGGCCCGCTCCTCGGCCTTGGCCAACTCAAATTTGGTTCGACGGGTGACCACTTCTTTTTGGTGGCCGACGTAGTTGCGGAGGGCCTCCGGGAGAGAGAGAACGCGGGGCATGCCATCCACCAGAGCGAGCATGATAACCCCGAAAGAAGTTTCGAGCTGTGTGTGCTTATAGAGCTTGTTAAGGGCAACCTTGGGAACGGCCTCGCGCTTGAGCTCGACCACCAAGCGCATCCCGCTCCTGTCCGATTCGTCCCTCAGATCGGATACCTCCGCCAGTCTCTTCTCTTTAACCAGCTCAGCTATCTTTTCTGCCAGCCTCGCCTTGTTGACCTGGTACGGTATCTCTGTGATGACGATGCGGTTCCTGTCTGCGCTCTCTTCAATTGTGGCCTTCCCTCGTATCCTAATGCTCCCCCGTCCAGTCTCATAGGCCTCCTTTATACCTCCCCTGCCCACGATGACACCACCCGTCGGAAAATCCGGCCCCTTGATCGCCCTCATCAGATCCTTGACGGTGGCTTCGGGGTCGTCGATGAGCATGACCGCCCCATCTATTACCTCACCGAGATTGTGTGGTGGGATGTTAGTGGCCATGCCCACAGCGATTCCGGAGGAGCCATTGACCAAAAGATTGGGGAAGCGCGCCGGGAGAACCAATGGCTCCTGAAGGGATTCGTCAAAGTTCGGGGTAAAATCCACCGTCTTCTTGTCGATATCCCTCAGGAGCTCCATGGCGAGCCGAGCTAGTCTCGCTTCCGTGTAGCGCATGGCGGCGGGGCTGTCCCCATCCACGGATCCAAAATTGCCATGCCCGTCGATCAGCTCATACCGGCAGGAGAAGTCCTGGGCCATGCGGACCATGGTGTCATAGACAGCAGCATCTCCGTGGGGGTGGTATTTCCCCAAAACCTCACCGACGATTCGGGCACATTTCTTGTAGGGCCTGCCGGGGAACATCCCCATGTCGTACATGGCATAAAGTATCCGGCGATGGACGGGCTTCAAACCATCGCGAATATCGGGGAGGGCTCGCCCCACAATCACGCTCATAGCGTAATCAATGTAGGAACGCTTCATCTCTTCCTCTATCTCGACCGGTTCGATTCTTCCAACCAAAGCCTCCTCCATGCCCACCCCCTAAATGTCCAAGAACCGCACGTTCCCAGCATGCTTTTGAATAAACACCCGCCTGGGTTCGACCTTGCCGCCCATAAGCGTGGAGAATATCTCGTCCGCCACAATGGTGTCCTCCAAGTTCACCTTCAGGAGCTTTCGCCTCTTCGGATCCATCGTAGTCTCCCAGAGCTGTTCGGGGTTCATCTCGCCCAGGCCCTTATATCTCTGAATGGCGGCCTTTCCTTCAATTTCCTTCAGGATCTCCTCCAGCTCCCGCTCGCTGTAGGCATAGTGGTTGGTCTTGTCGTGGCTTACCCTGAAGAGGGGGGGTTGGGCGATGTAAACATAGCCGGCCCCGATCATGGGCTGCATGTACCGGTAAAAGAAGGTCAGGATGAGGGTGCGGATGTGGGCCCCGTCCACATCCGCGTCGGTCATTATCACCACCCGGTGGTAGCGGGCGCTGGATAGATTGAAGTCCTCATCAATTCCCATTCCCAGGGCGGTGATGATGGCTTGTATCTCCTCATTGCTGAGCATCTTGTTCAGCCTGGCCTTCTCCACGTTCAAGATCTTCCCCTTAAGGGGAAGGATGGCCTGGAAGTTTCTGTCCCGAGCTTGCTTGGCCGATCCACCAGCCGAATCCCCCTCGACAAGGAATAGCTCGCTGTGCGCTGGGTCTCGCGAGACGCAGTCGGCCAACTTCCCCGGAAGAGCGGTGGTCTCCAGAAGACCCTTCCGGCGAGTGAGCTCCCTCGCCTTCCTGGCTGCGGCTCTGGCCGTGGCGGCGGCGATGGTCTTATTAACGATCAGTCTGGCCTCCGAGGGATTCTCTTCCAAAAACTCAGCCAACTTGGTGGAGACGGTGCTCTCCACCAGCCCCCTCACCTCAGTGTTTCCCAGCTTCGTCTTGGTCTGTCCCTCAAACTGAGGCTCTCTGAGCTTAATGCTGACGATGGCGGTGAGGCCCTCTCTAACATCCTCCCCCGTGAGGTTCTGGTCCTTCTCCTTCAAAAAGCCTTTGGCCCTAGCATGCTCGTTCATCGTCCTGGTGAGGGCATTCTTGAAACCAATTAGGTGGGTCCCGCCCTCGTGAGTGTTGATGTTATTGGCAAAGGTGAAGGTGCTTTCGGTGTAGCCCATGTTATATTGCATGGCCACCTCGAGGTGGGATTCTGTCTCCTCCCTCTCGAAATAGATTATCTTCTTGTGAAGGGGGTCCTTGTTGGCGTTCAAGTGCTTAACGAAGTCGGTGATGCCGCCGTGATACTTGTAGGTTGCCTCCTCGGACGGGCTCACCCGCTCATCCTTGAGGGTAATCCGCAGGCCCTTGGTCAAAAAGGCCATTTCTCTCATTCTCTGAGCAAGTGTCTCGAAGTTGAAATCAATCTCCTCGAATACTTTATCGTCGGGGAGAAAGGTAATGGTCGTCCCAGTGCCCTTGGTCTTTCCCTTGGGCACAAGCTCGGTGACGGGCTTTCCCCGCTCATATCGCTGCTGATAAATTCGCCCATCGCGCCTGACTTCCGCCTCCAGCCAACAAGAAAGGGCATTGACCACGGAGAGCCCCACGCCATGAAGCCCCCCCGAGACCCTATACCCTTCCCCACCAAACTTGCCACCTGCGTGAAGGTAGGTCAGGACTATCTCCAGGGCGGGGCGCTTGAACTTTGGCAGTTTCTCCACGGGGATGCCTCTTCCATCGTCCATCACCGTTACGGAATTATCGGGATGGATCGTCGTGTCGATGTTGGCACAAAAACCCGCTAGTGCCTCGTCGATGCTGTTGTCCACCACCTCATAAACCAGGTGATGCAGGCCCCTGGAGCCGGTGCTACCGACATACATGCTGGGTCTCTTCCGAACGGCCTCCAGGCCCTCTAGCACGGTGATGTCCTTGGCGCCGTATGTAGATTTTTTCACACAAGACCTCCCCTCAACCAGGGCGAGATTAAACCCAAATATTAAACCCAATTAGAACACTAATTATAGCACCTCCGGCTGCCCCTGGCCACCTCTATGGCAAGTCAGACAGGCCTTGCCTGGCTCGACGAGGGCACCGCAAGTGGGGCAGAGCCGCCAGCCATTCTTCAGTTTCCAGGCTCTCAGTTTCTTGTCCAGCAACAAGAGTTCGGCCAACTTCTTTCTGATTTCTCCATCCTGAATCGATCTCGTCGCCTCCTCCACCTCTCTGACCTCGCCCTGCTTGAGATCAATCTTCCTCAAGTCGGGCTCCCCTTCCGTAGGGGCAGCGGTTCTAGGCAACCGGCGTCCCCGAGGCTGAAAGCGGATGTCCTTAACCAGCTCTTTTCCAAGACACCGGTTGAGCTCGCAGATCAGGCCCGATTTCATCGAGGTGAGCTCCTGTGCCCAAGCGGGGCTTGCCACCGAAACAAACAAAATCCCTCCCCTAAACAGGTATGGCTGGGCGTTCTCGGACACCTTCTCGCCCACCGCCTCGTCCCAGATAAAAATGGCCATGGCCTCCTCAAGGCACCCAGTCAGCCCCAGGCCCTTGACCGTCTCGTCCAAAACGTCTCTCAGGGCCCTAAGCATCTTCCCCCTCCAGGGTTACGAATTCTGCTCCTTTTTTGCTGGCGAGGTCGATCAACAGCGCGTCTTTAATATAGCCGGGGCTAAAATAACTACGGTTGGTGCTGGTGATGATCGCCTGAGTGCCCTCCCGAATTACGGCAAGGAGACGGGGGCGCCTCCCATCGTCCATGAAGGCCCTTCTCGCCCCGGGTTCGCCCTTGACTGTATTGATGTCCTCTGGAGAAAAGAGAACGGCCCTCACTGTTCCCAATAGGTCACTCGTCCTCGCTTGTGCCGCTCCATTAAGTCTCGCCTTTCTCGATCCGTCCTCGCCAATCAAAATATCGAGTCGGCTTCTTTTCCTGGCCCCCTCAACCACCGCCCTAATAAGTGAAAAGGTGGCTCCCCAATTGATCATGTCCCGGTTGTTCTGGGTGCGGTGGGACTGACTCGTCGCTAGAAGATAAATCGCCTCTAGAATATCGGTCTTTCCTTGGGCATTCCCTCCAAGAATTAATGTGGTGGAGGGAGAGGGAGTCAGCCTTAACTCTTTGTGGTTTCTATAGTTCGTCAACTCCAGGTATCGCAGGATCATTCTCAGGTGCTCCATTGAAAAAAGGCAAAGAAAAAGGCTGGTTGGTGGGGCCATATTTGTTGCCCTAGCCACAATGACCCTCTCCCAGCCCTAGGCGGCCCACTGATGGGCCCGTTGGTAGGGGGACCGCGCTACGTGCGGTTGACCCTGTTGCGCGGGGTCAACCGATCCTAACCGGCATAATAAGATACAAAAAGTCCCCGCCCGCCACTGATCTAATGAGACCGGGCTTAAGTGGATCCAAGACCTCAAAAACTACCGCGTCGCCCTCAACACTAGTCACTCCATCCATTAGAAACTGGGCGTTGAGAGCGATATCCATGTCCTCCCCCTTCTTGTTAACGCCTATCTCCTCGGTGGCCAAACCGACCTCAGCCGTCTGGGCGGATATTTTCATCTTACTCCCCTTGATGCTTAGTTTAAGCGGTGAATTATTCAATGCCAGCAGGGAAACCCTTTTAACTGCCCCCGCAAATTTCTCCCTATCTACCTCCAACCTCATTTTGTGGTCTTCGGGTAGAAGTTGTTGGTAGTTGGGAAACTGTCCCTCTATTAATCGAGAAATTAAAACAACCTCCCCTAGATTAAAAATAATTTGATTTTCGGTTAAGGTGATGTCGATTTCTTTTCTTTTGGGTGGGATTATTTTTATCACTTCTTCAAGGGTTCGGGCGGGAATAACAACCCGTGCTTTTTCCTCCACGCCTTTTTTAACTCCTATTTCCCTAACCGCCAACCTGTAACTGTCCGTAGCCACCATTTTCAGCCGGTCTTTGGTTATATTTATAAGAACTCCTGTGAGCACTGGTCTAGTCTCATCATGGGAGGCAGCCCTAGTCACTTGTTTTACCGTCTCAATTAACAGATCACCCGCGACAGTGTAGCTTGACTTGGTGGGGATTTCAGGAAACCTAGGAAAGTCCTCAGGAGGAAGTGTCTTTATATTAAATTCAGCCTGCCCACATAAAATTTTTAGCTGATTGTTACTAGGACTGGAGGTTATCTCAATGGCCGCTTCGGGTAAATTTCGGATGATATCTCCTATAAGTCTCGCCGGGACCACCACCGCTCCTTTTGAGAGAATATTTGCATCCACCTTACACTCTATCGCTATCTCCAGATTGGTGGCACTGAGAGTTACTTTATCTTCATCTGTTTGAAAAAGGATACTAGTTAAGATGGGTAATGTTGTTCTAGTTGAAACAGCTTTTTGAACAGTTTGAATTCCATCAAGTAAATTTTCCCTCACGCACTTTATTTCCACAGTATTTCCTCCCCTAGAACTATATAATAATATCTTTAAAGTAGTTTTAGTAGGTGCTGTTGATATGTTAACATCTCCTATTTTCCCTTTTCAATTAAAACATCCCTTTGTTGATAATTTTTAAGATAACTTTCTTTTCTGTTTAAAAAGAGAAATATGGAACCACTAACAAGGTTATTCATATATTAACCCACAACTATTTTACCTTTTTTGTTTGATCCGGTTTGTCAGCTCTTGAATTTGGTTGTATACCTCGCGCTGTTCATTTAAGAGCTTTTCTATTTTTGTGGTGGCATGGAGAACGGTAGTGTGGTCTCTTCCACCAAACTCTTTACCTATCTTAGGTAAAGAAAAATCAGTTAATTCTCTCGCGAGGTACATAGCTACCTGCCTTGGGTAAACAATGGGTTGAGCTCTTTTTTTACTTATTAATTCTCCACGCGAAATACTGAAGTACCGGCAAGCTTCGTGTTGAATGGCCGGTATGGTGATGGGTTTAATTTCCTTTTCTGGGAAAATATCTTTTAAAACATCCTCCGCCAATTGGATGGTTATAGGGCACTTGGTGAGGGAAGAGAAAGCCACAACTCGGATTAATGCCCCCTCTAATTCCCGAATATTCGATTGAACCCTTGAGGCAATGAGCTCCATAATCTCATCAGGGACACGTAGCCTCTCCATTTTAACCCGTTTACTTAAAATGGCGATTCTGGTCTCGAGATCGGGGGCCTGGATGTCGGTGATAAGACCCCACTCAAAGCGGGACCGCAACCTGTCTTCAAGGGTTGCGATATCCTTTGGAGGACGGTCGCTGGATATCACCATTTGTTTAGTGGCTTCATGTAGCGTGTTAAAGGTGTGGAAAAACTCTTCTTGGGTGGCCTCTTTATTCTCCAAGAACTGGATATCATCAACCAGGAGGACGTCGCTGTTCCGGTATTTTTTCTGGAAGCCTGTTATTTTATCTTTGTCTCGAATTGAGTTGATGAAATCGGTGGTGAACTTCTCTGTGGAAACGTATTTTACCTTGAGGCGGGGGTGGTGCTCCAAAACATAGCGAGCAATGGCTTGAAGAAGGTGAGTTTTCCCCAAACCAACGCCCCCGTAGATGAAGAGGGGATTATAGGCAAGTGATGGTTTTTCTGCTACCGCCAAGGCGGCGGCGTGGGCGAATCTGTTGCTGCTTCCTATAACGAAAGAGTCAAAGGTGTACTTCGGATTCAGGTAGCCGGCGGCTGGAGCTACTCGCTCTACGGGGGAAGCGATCTTTGGGGGCTCTTCCAAAACACCCTCTTTCGCCCACTCTTTCTGGGGCCCCTTGACGGTGAACTTCACGCCCACCTCCTCCCCCGCCGCCTGGGAGAGGGCCTGTTTTAAGAGGACCGCATAGCGCGACTCCAACCACTCTTTAGCGAAGGAATTTGGCGTGGAGACAATCAGGGTTCCCTCATATAGGGCCACGGGGGAGGTGTTTTCAAACCACGTTTTAAATGTTGGGGTGTTAAGCTGGTCCCTGATTATACCCAGGGCCTTTTCCCAGATAAGATGGACTTGCTCCTGCATTTTTCACACCCTCCCGGCTTAAGAGGTTAAGATAACATCGAGGCATTTCACTCCCAAGGGAGTCAGGCCCCTTCTTCCTCGGTCGCCCAGCTCAACCAGCCCCTCCCTTTCCAGGTGGAGCAAATCTCGATACGCGGTGCTCAGGCTCACATTCAGCTCGTCGGCGACCCTGGAGGGGCCAACTGCCCCTAGCTCGGTGACGAGGAATAGGACCTTCTTCTGGCGGCCACTTAGCTTAAACCGAGGAACTTCGTGGGGAGCTGGCCCTGTGCTCTCGGCCACCGGCCTTTCTTGATGGCCCCCTCTGCCCCTGGGGACGCTGAGAGTGATCACGGTTCCCCTTTCCAAGTTGTCCTCGATGAGCACGTTCCCCTCGGCGCTGGTCAGAGCCTCCCGAACAATTGGCAAGCCCGAGCCCACCCCTCGTATTATCTTTTTCATCCCTTGAGTGGCTGTGGTGAAGCCGGGCTGAAGGGTCTTTTCTTTATCTTTAATCCCAGGACCCTGATCGGAGATAAGGATGGTGTTGCCATCGTCCAAGATGGTTATCACCGCCTCGCAGAAGTAGGCGTGAATGAGGTTTTCCACGATTTCCCGGATGACGGTGAAGGGGATGCTCCCTCCCTTCTCTTGGGAGAGCTGATAGGTCTTCGTAGCCAGCAGATTGATAAACTCTTCGTAATCCTGTGCGGACAGCTCAACCACCCGTGGAGCGGAGGCAAGGGAGTCATAAACGGCTATTCTCGCCGGAGGAGGCTTGCTCCCAGCACAGCTAACCAGCTCCGCGGACGAAGCTCTTCCGCGGTCTTGGGCGGCGGCTTTTTCCTCGAGGACTCTTTGTAGAAAATCTTTCATGGTCTTTTCCGATAAAACTGAAACCCCCCTTCCTCCACAAGGATATCAACAGCTTACAGAGAGGCACCCCCTCGGCGACCGGACCAATTCTCCGAGGAAGGCAAATGCGCCCTCACTTGCTTGCCGGCGAAACCGCCCGTCTGTGAACACCGCTGCGCTGCGCCGATAGAAGTTTATCCACAACACTTTCCACACCTGTGGAAAAGGGGGAGGAAAGAACCGCTGCCCCCGCAAACGCTACGGCGTCGACGTGATCCCTTCCGAAATACAAGCTTTCACGGGTTTTCAAGGCCTTCGGTAAACCCAGGCCCGGGCGTAGTCGAAGGCGAACAAAAAAATAAAAACCAAGGGTTTTTGGTGGATGCTTTGTTTTGAAAGACCCCGGCTGCCCGTTCAAAAGTTCGTGTTGTGGCTCGTGGAGCGACTCGCGTACTAATGCTGCCGGAAAAAGAAATGCACGCCGATCGGACGCGGGGGAGCAGAAGCAAACTAAATTATAGCAGAGGGGCCTCCCCCCAGCAATATAAAAATGGGCAACTTTTGGGATTAATTTTTGGGAAGACGGACACCGCGATGCGATTTCCAAAAAGCCTCCGCGGCTGCGTTTTCCTTGACACCCCTTTGAGCCCCAAGCTATAATTAAGCCTGTTTTCGGGAGGGAGAAGAGCGTGAAGAGAACATACCAGCCCAGCACGATAAGACGGAAGAGAACCCATGGGTTTCGGGTCAGAATGAGCACGAAGGCTGGGAGGAAAATACTGGCTAATCGGCGGAGAAAGCAAAGGAAGAGACTCTCGGGCTGACTCCCCCTGGAGGTTTTATGCAAAAGGACTCTCGTCTCACCTCCCCCCACGACTTTCATGAGGTTTTCCAGCGAGGACTGACCACCTCCAACAGATACCTTGTGTTGCGATATCTCAGGAAAGAAAATTCTGAAAACAGAAACCGCGTGGGGTTTTCTGTGAGTGCCAACCTGGGCTCGGCCGTCGACCGAAACAGGACAAAGCGCTTGCTCAGGGAGGCGTATAGGAAGAACGAGGGAAGCCTTAAAAAGGGCTACGATCTCGTGTTCATTGCGAGGAAACCCCTGAAGGGGAAACCGCGCAGAGAAGCGGAGGAAGCGCTTTTGAGCATTTCCACAAAGGCTGCTTTGATCAAGGAGGAGCGATGAGGGACACCATCCTTTGGTTAATCAAGGGGTATAGGCGATATCTCTCTCCGCTCTTGCCCCCCAGGTGCCGCTTTTATCCGAGCTGCTCGCGATATGC
Organism: Actinomycetota bacterium; assembly: GCA_030019215.1. Classification (GTDB taxonomy): domain Bacteria; phylum Actinomycetota; class Aquicultoria; order Subteraquimicrobiales; family UBA9087; genus UBA9087. The sequence goes on along the minus strand of JASEEZ010000014.1, from coordinate 15,053 downwards.
AATGGAGGCATTGGAGAGACATGGGATTTTTAGGGGTGGCTACCTGGCCATCAGGCGCATCTTGCGATGCCACCCTTTTTCTGGGGGCGGCTGTGATCCCTTGAAATAGAGTCCGCCCGGGAGGAGAGTCAGGCTTGCAGATATTGAAACCTCTTGAAGACATCTTGGTTGTCATCCTTGGATTTTTCTATGGCTATACTCACAGTTGGGGGTGGGCGATAATTCTTCTCACCGTGGCGGTAAAAATCATCTTGTTTCCTCTCACCGCCAAGCAGACAAAGGCCGCCCTCGAGATGCAAAAGCTTCAACCCAAACTGAAGAAGCTACAGGAGAAGCACAAACACAATAAGGAGAAACTTCAGGAAGAAATGATGAAATTTTACCGAGAGAACAAGGTTAATCCCCTGGGGGGATGCCTTCCCCTTCTCCTACAGCTACCAATCTTTTTTGCCCTTTTTAGGATGCTGATAGACAAAGACAAGATGGTGGTTCTGGGAGGGAAGGCGGTCAAGCTTTATGAGCAGCTTGCCGAAAGCACTTTTCTTTGGATTGGGCGACTCGGAGAGCTCAAAGTCCAGCTTCCCATCTTTGGGGTCCGCCCGCTTGTTGCCGCGAATCTTACTGAGCCCGATTTGATTCTCGTTGGGCTCATGGCGATAAGCACCTACTTGTCAACGAAAATGATGGGCACAGATTCTCAGCAGCAGAAGATGATGCTTCCCATGACTGTCTTCATGGTGTTCATTGCCATGAATTTGCCCGCTGGTGTCCTGATTTACTGGGTCACCATTAACCTCCTGACCGCGGCCCAGCAACACTTTACCCTGAGGGCATCTAGACCGACTGGGGGATAGAGAGATGGAGCGCATCGTCGAGGCGAAAGGAAAAACGACGGAGGAGGCGATCGAGATCGCCCTTAACGAGCTCGGTGTCAGCCGCGATGAGGTGGAGATCGAGGTGTTGAGCGAGCCCCCGGGACCTGAGGAGGCGAGGGTTAAGGTGATCGCGCGAGATAGAAGTGCCAGTGAGATCAAAGGCTTCCTCGAGAACGTGTTTCGGGAAATGGGCATTGAGGCCACTATTTCTCTGTCGGGAGGGGAAGAAGCCTTAGAGCTGGACGTCGAAGGCAATAATTTGGGGATATTGATCGGGCGCCGCGGGCGAACGCTGGAGGCGTTACAATATCTGCTCAACATCGTAGCCAGCAGGATTGCCGGTGGGCGAAGGCGAGTTATTTTAGATGTTGCCGGATATCGCCAGCGAAGGAAGCGGGAGCTCGAGGCGTTGGCGAAAGGGAGTGCGGGGGAGGCCATCGCTCAGGGCGCACCGGTGGCCTTGGAGCCGATGAGCCCTTTTGAGCGAAGGATTGTTCACATGGCCCTTAGTAATTGGCCCGATGTTGAAACGAGGAGCGAGGGAGAAGGACCCGATCGCCGGGTAGTCATAATCCCGAAGCAAGAAAGCTGAGGCCAAAGGCAGGGCAAAACCAGCCAAGCGCTGGATTTTCCGGGATTGTTTCACGTGAAACACTCTACCCCAAGTAATTTATCTGGATTCTGCGCAGTGAAACCTTGGAAGCGGAATGATCACCGAAAGTTCATCCCACGGCGCCGTCAGGCGATTCGGTGAAAGGGAGCGATTTTGCCAAAAAGTTTTGAAGCGAGCATTTTTGGCGAAAATTTCACCGAGGAAGACGAAGGACCTCGTGGCTCTTCGCTGTTGGTGGTCTGCCTGGGCTGGCGAGGAGGTGGGATGAATGACTGAGGCAACTAATGTGCTGAGGGAGGGCGCGGCGGCCCTGGGAATCAACTTGAACGATGAGCACATGAGGGCCTTTGGCATTTATCTGGGAGGAGTCAAGGAGTGGAATCGGCGGGCGAACCTCACGGGATTGACCGAGGATAAAGAGATAGTGACCAAGCACTTTTTAGACTCCTTGAGCTGCCTCGCCAGCGGAAAACTCGAGGGCCACAAGAGAATGGTGGATATCGGCACGGGTGCGGGCTTGCCGGGCATTCCCTTGAAGATCGTCGAACCCGGAATGGAAATCACGCTCCTCGATTCCTCCCGGAAGAAAGCGGAGTTTCTCTCCTTTATCGTTGAGGAACTTGGCCTGAGCCGTGTCCGGGTGGTTTGCAGCCGAGTTGAGGATTTTGCCAGAAGGGAGGACACAAAGGAATCCTTTGACGTCGCTCTAGCCAGAGCGGTTTCTCCCCTCGCTGTTCTCATGGAATACGCTTTACCCCTGCTGAGAATCGAAGGCTGGTTTGTGGCCCAAAAGAGCAAGCGCTTGGAAAAGGAACTGGCGGCGGCCAGAACTGCTGCCAGTCTGTTGGGCGGGGAGATCGAGGAAGTAAAGGAAGTAGAGGTGCCCTTCTTGGAGGCCACTCGTTACCTGGTCCTGACGAGGAAAACTCGTCCCACTCCCCCCGAGTATCCTCGCCGACCCGGGATACCCACAAAGAGACCGTTGGGACGATAACTAATTGTTAATGACGAATTTAGGTACGGATTTTATTAACGATGATGGATCAGCGAATAGTTCGGGCCCAAATGTCTCGAAGACACCCCGAAAATCCCGACAAGCCGGGAAGCGAGGCAGGCGCGGCTGTTTACCTCGTAGCGAGCGAAACGAGCTTTGCGGAGCTTGGGTCTCGACCCATTCTACAGGTTTCGCTCTACGTTCCTCGCCCCGTCAACAGCGGGGCGTAAACCAGGGCTCGCTGATAACCCAATTTATTATTAACCACGGAGGAATTTGAGCTATAATAAGAGAATATTAACCCGCAACAAAAGGAGAACGTTAACTGGCATTAATTGTAAGCGATGCTGCTTTGGAGTGAAGATGAGGAAGTCGAGAAATTCCAGCTGCTCCCGAGGACCATCTCCTAAGAGGAAGCCAAAAGCGATCGCCATCGTCAACCAAAAAGGCGGTGTGGGGAAAAGCACCACGGCTGTGAATCTGAGCGCCTGTCTGGCCGTCGCCGGTCGCAGGGTTCTCCTCATCGATCTCGACCCGCAGGGCAACGCCACCAGCGGGTTGGGGCTGGATAAGAGCGACCGCGAGCACTGCATCTATAATGCCTTGATCGAAGACAAGCCGGCCAAAGAACTGGTGGGAAAGGCCGACATCGAACATTTGTTTGTAATTCCTGCGACCATCCGGTTGGCCGGAGCAGAGATCGAGCTCGTCTCGACCTTTTCTCGGGAATCCAAGCTCAAGAGGGCCATAGACCCCATCAAGAAAGACTATGATTATATCATCATCGACTGCCCGCCCTCCCTGGGCCTGCTCACCGTCAACGCCCTCACCGCTGCCGACAAATTGATCATCCCCATCCAGTGTGAGTACTACGCCCTGGAGGGGCTGAGCAAGCTTTTGGAAAGCGTGAGGTTGGTTAAAGCTCATCTCAATCCCAATCTGGAGATAGCTGGGGTTCTTATGACCATGCACGATTCCCGCACAAAGCTTTCACAACAAGTGGTAGAGGAAGTTGTTAAATTTTTCCAGGAAAAAACTTACAAGACGATCATTCCTCGAACCGTCAGGCTCAGCGAGGCCCCCGGCTTTGGGCAGCCGATTATCCTCTACGATGCCCAATCCAAGGGAGCTGAAGCCTACCAAAATCTTGCGAAGGAAGTGATGAAGCATGGCTAAAAGAGGATTGGGCAAAGGCCTGGGCGCCCTCATTCCCTCCCCGGGCCCAAGCGAAGCGCCGCAGGTGGAGGAGATTTTGGTCGATGATATTCATCCCAGCCCAGATCAACCACGAAAGCACTTTGGGCAACAGGCCTTTGAAGACTTGGTGGTCTCGGTGAAAGAGTTTGGGCTAATTCAACCCGTCGTGGTCAGGCCGAAGGGAACTGGGTTTGAGCTGGTCGTCGGGGAGAGGCGCTGGCGGGCAGCCAAGGAAGCTGGCCTAAAAGCCATTCCCGCTGTGATTAGGGGAACCACCGACACGGAGTCGTTGGAGATGGCCCTGATCGAGAACATCCAGCGGGAGAACTTGAATGCTCTGGAGGAAGCCGCTGCCTTCCGGAAGTTGATCGAGCAGTTTGATATGACCCAGGCGGGACTGGCCAGCCGGGTGGGGAAAAGCCGCGCGGTGATTGCCAACACTATCAGACTTCTTCAGCTCCCCGAGGATGTGAAGCAACTCATCGAAGACGGGGATCTTTCCTCTGGTCATGCCAGGGCGCTCCTCTCCTTGGATGACGAAGAGAGACAGAAAAAGCTCGCTCAGCGCATTATCACTGAGGGGCTGTCTGTCAGGCAGACCGAGAACATCGTTCGCTTGATGTCATTGCCGGGCCCGCGAACCCACCGGCCGCTCCAACCCAAGGCCTTCAAGGCCATTGCCAAAAAGCTGGGGGAGAGACTTTCTGCCAAGGTAAGGGTGAGCATGACGTCGAAGAAGGGCAAGATCGAGATAGACTTCAAATCCCTCGATGACCTGGAAAGAATCTATGAGCTTTTGGTAGAGGGGGCTCATCTCGAGAAATAGCCCAACTCGCTGAAAACGACGTTTATCATGGGGGATGATTTGCACAAAACGAAGGCCCTCTGGGTTTCTCTTCTTATAACGGTTATAGTAGCGGCTCTGGGTCTCTCTTTTTTGGTTTTTCCTTGCTCTCTTGCTCGAGCCGAGGGTCGGAGGAAGGCCGTCCTCATCGTCGTCGACGGGGTGAGCCTCAAGGATTTGACCGAAAATGGGACCCCAGGTCTGCGTCGCCTGAGCAGAAGAGGCGCGGTGGGCTTGATGAATGCGAGATCCGCCGGTGCGACCTCCTCTCCAAACTGTTATCTCTCCATCGGGGCGGGGGCCAGAGCTGATAGCGGGAGCTCCGGTGGCCTGGCCTTCAACACCTGGGAGATTTATGAGAATGAACCCGCAGGCGAGGCATACTTGAGGCAAACGGGCATCGCTGCTCCTCCCCGGGGTGTGGTCAATCTGGCGACAGCCAACATCTCCCGCCGCTGTACTAGATGCATGCACGACGTTTACCCGGGAGCCTTGGGGGATGCCTTTAGGAGGAGCGGGCTCAAAGCGGGGGTGGTGGGGAACGCCGACCTGAGGGAAGTTTTTCATAGGGAGGCCTCCCTGATCGCCATGGACTCTTTTGGGAGGGTTCCCTATGGCGATGTGAGCCAGTTCTTTCTTAAGGCCAGCTCAACTAGCCCAGGTGGGTGGCGCACCGATTATCAAGCACTCCTCTCTGCATCACTCGCTCTTCTGGAGAAAGTCGATTTTTTGGTCATAGAGACGGGGGATACCGCCAGAGTGAATGCCGCTCGCCCCCTCTTTATGGATCGGCGAGTGGCTCAGGAAAGGACCGCCGCCGTAAGGCGGGCGGACGACTTCATTGAAAAGTTCGTTGCTCGTCTGAATCTAGAAAAAACTCTGGTCATCATCGCTGTCCCCACACCTTCTCCCGAGATGATCAAGGAGAAGAACAACCTAACTCCCCTTTTTCTGCTGGGCGGGAACGTTCGCTCCGGGGTGCTCACTTCCCAGACCACCAGGCACCATGGGATCGTTACTAATCTTGACATCGCTCCAACCATCCTTACCTACTTGGGCGCGGAGATTCCCCATACCATGCTCGGTCGGCCTTTAAGTTCCGAGCCTCGGGAGGATCCTCTCTCCTATCTCGCTTCCCTGAACGGGCAGGCCATCAATAAAGCTCAAATTAGGGTGCCCGTGCTCACCACCTATGTGACCCTCATTGCCATCACGCTGCTAGCCAGCACCCTGACTCTGCTCACCAGGGCCCGCAGAAAACATCTGAGAGTTTTTCAATATCTTCTCCTCTGGCTGCTCTGCGTTCCCGTCACCTTTCTACTGTTGTCCTTTTTCTCCCATTCTTCCATCGTCTTTCCCGTGCTCTTCACCGTTCTCGTTAGCGCCTCGATCGCCGGCATTGTCTGGAAGCTCAGTAGGGTCGCTATCGCTCCCATCACCTTCGTCTACCTCCTCACGATGCTCATCTTGGTGGGAGACATACTGGCTGGTTCCCCTCTCATGCAGCGATCAATCCTGGGCTATTGCTTTATGATCGGTGCCCGATATTATGGGATAGGCAATGAATATATGGGCATCTTGATCGGGTCGAGTATTGCTAGCCTCACCGCCCTTATGGATATTTATGGGCTGAAGCGGTGGCCGATTGGATTCGCCTTTCTGGTCATGGTCTTTGTAGTCGGCCACCCAGCCCTTGGCGCGAATGTGGGAGGGACCATTGTTGCGGTGGTGGGGTATTCAGTTACTTATCTCTTGCTCTCGAAGAGGAGGTTTTCGGCTAAACAGGCTCTCGCCGTGGCCCTCGGTGTTTTTCTTGCTCTGGCGGCCTTGATCTTCTTCGACCTCCTCAGGGCCTCCGGTGGATCTCATCTAGCAAGAGCCATTGTCCTGGTTCAGAGGGGCGGCTATAGGGAAGCCCTACAGATCATCCAGCGAAAATTTGCCATGAATGTTAAGGGAGTGCGGTATACAGTCTGGGCGCGGGCCCTTCTCTCCACAATGGTGATCTTCCCAATATTGCTCCTGAGGCCCATAGGGGCGGTGAAGAGGGTGAGTTCAAACTACCCACATCTCACAAAGGGCTTTATGGGCATTGCCACCGCGGCTATTGCGGCCTTTGTCTTCAATGATACTGGGGCGGCCGCGGCGGCCACCACTATAATCTTTGCCATAGCGAGCTTGTTGTATATCATTATGGAGGAGCAAGTGATTGCTTAACTCAGGATCGATCGATGAGGAGGTTGTGATGAGCGAGCGGAGATTCGGCTATGAGGAATTTGGGTTGGGGCTCTTCTTGGGCTTGCTCCTGGGTACGGGGGTAGGCCTGCTCCTCGCCCCTCAACCGGGCGCAGCTACCCGGAGGCAGATTGCTGCCTGTGCCACGGATTTGAAGAACTCAGCTGAGGAGTTGATCGGGGAGGCCAAAAAGAGCCTCGAAACCGCTACGTCTAAGGCCGAAGGGGTTCTGGGCCTCCAGGAGAAGAGAATCAGGAGGAAGCTAGAGGAACTCCGGGCCGAGCTGGAAGAGTACGGTCTAAACGAAGCCTAAAGCGGGAGGCTGTTTTGACACGCGACCTCAAGGTAGTCGTTCTGCTCGGCGGACGCTCGAGCGAGCGAGAGATCTCCCTTCTGACCGGAGAGGAGGTCTATAGCGCTCTACTTCAAAAGAGGTATCGTGCCGCCAAAGTGGACCTGGACGACAATGTGGTGGAGAACTTGAGGAGAGAGGCTCCCGACGCCGCTTTCATCGCCCTTCATGGGAAATATGGAGAGGATGGGGCGGTTCAGGGGATGTTGGAGGTTCTGGGCATCCCTTATACCGGTTCGGGTGTTTTGGCCAGTGCCCTCTGTTTGAATAAGCTCTTTAGCAAGAGGATTTTTTCGAACGAAGGTATTTCTACTCCCTCTTTCGTCCTCGTCCGGGAGGATGAATGGAAGGAGAACAAGGGACAAGTCCGGTCCAGGATCGTGAAGACCTTTTCTTTGCCCGTGGTGGTCAAGCCGATTGCTCAGGGGTCAAGCGTGGGGGTGAGCATGGTTCAGGAAGAGAAGGATTTGGCCACTGCTCTCGAGATCGCCTTCTCCTACGATGAGGCCGCCTTGGTGGAGGAATACGTCGATGGTAGAGAGATTCAATGCGGCGTATTGGGCAACGAGAACCCCATGGCCCTGCCCCTCGTGGAGATAGTCTCCAAGAAGCGACTCTTCGATTACGAGGCCAAATACACTCCTGGATTGGCCGAGGAGATAACACCCGCCCCCCTGTCATTCGAGGAGAGCAGAGCGGGCCAGGAGATGGGTCTCCGTGCCTACAAGGCCTTGGGTTGCGCTGGCTTCGCTAGGGTGGACATGTTTCTCTCCTCCGATCGCGGGTTTTTGGTCTCGGAGATCAACACCATTCCGGGCCTAACCAAGAACAGTCTTTTTCCAAAAGAAGCCAAAGCGGCAGGCGTCGAATTTCCCGAGTTGATCTCAAGGATCGTCGAACTTGCCCTGGAGAGAAATGCTCGCGCCAAGGGCTAGTACCGTTACAACTTTAAGATAGAACATTGTCAAGCAACCTTGTGTCTTTTGGTAGTAAGAAACAAAATCTGAGAACAAGGACCAATTTCCTCAAAGTCGGGTTGGCTGACAAGCAAAAGGCGAAAGGTTTTCCCTGAAAGAAGTGACACAAGAGATAGTTGTAACGGTACTAGAGGCCGAGTCCAGCCACCAGGCCTGTGCTCAGGAGGAAGACGATGACCCCCGCAATGGCGACTCCGCTAGCCACCGCGAGCAAGGAGTGTCTCCAGTCTAGATCCAGAAGCCAGGCCGCCGCGGAACCGCTGTAAGCACCCGTTCCGGGGAGGGGTATGGCGACGAAGAGAAGCAAACCCACCATCCCATATTTTTCTACGTATGGCCTCGCCCTTTTTCTCGTTTTCTCCAACTTCCTTTTGGCTAGAGAGTTACCGACAATATACTCGTAGAGCAGTTCCAGGCCGAAGTAAACGGGAAAGAAAATAAAAATATTCACTGCGAGAATCAGAGGAATCATGCAGGCTTCGTGGTTTTTTACCGCTAGAGGGATGGCACCCCTCAGCTCGATCCAAGGCAGGAGGGTGACCAGGATATATTTGAACATACTCATCACGATCCTTTACTGCTCCATCTTTGAGGGGATATCCAGGTTTTATTGAAAACCCCGTGTGGATTCATCTTATTCTCCCTATGGGTGGAACTGCATGAATAGGGGCCCAAAGATGAGCGAGATCACGGATACCAGCTTGATCAAGATGTTCATGGATGGCCCGGCGGTATCCTTGAAGGGATCGCCTACCGTGTCTCCCACCACCGAGGCGGCGTGGGTGGGAGTGCCCTTGCCCCCCAGATTCCCGGCCTCGATGTATTTTTTGGCGTTATCCCAAGCCCCTCCGCCGTTGGCCATCATTAGGGCCAGGAAAACCCCGCAGAGGATTGTTCCGGTTAAGAGCCCCCCAAGAGCTTCGGGACCGAGGAGGAAACCACAGGCTATGGGGGTGAGAACGGCCAAGATGCCGGGAGCTACCATCTCTTTCAAGCCGGCCGTGGCGCTGATGTCAATGCACCTTTCGATATCCGGTTCAGCTTTTCCCTGGAGTAGCCCCTTGATCTCCCTGAACTGTCGCCGCACCTCCTCGACCATCTTAAAGGCTGCTCTACCCACTGCTTTCATGGTCAGTGCGGCGAAGAGGAAGGGAAGCGTCCCGCCTATAAGAATGCCCACCATGACCGGGAAGTGAGTGATATTTATCCCCCTCTGGTGCAATCCGGTGACGCTGGCGTAGGCGGCCATAAAGCCGAGGGCGGTCAAGGCCGCCGAGCCAATGGCGAAGCCCTTGCCGATGGCAGCGGTGGTGTTTCCGAGAGCGTCCAGGCCATCGGTGATCTTTCTGATCCCCGGGCCCAAGCCGGACATCTCGGCTATCCCCCCGGCGTTATCGGCGATGGGACCGTAAGCGTCCACCGACATGGTTATTCCTATCGTTGCCAGCATCCCTGCTCCGGCCACGGCCACGCCGTATAGACCGTTAAGTTTGGCCGCGGCGAAAAGGGCGATCCCTATTGCCACGACGGGGAGGACGGTGCTCATCATCCCCACGGCCAGGCCGGCGATGATATTGGTTGCCGCCCCCGTCTGGGCGGCTTCGGCTATCTCGATGATGGGCTTGCCGGAGGTATAGTACTCCGAGAGACGCCCGATGGTCACACCGACCAACACCCCGGCGAGAATGGCCCAAAAGACATTCAGGCTCACGCCCAGCCCGGTGATCAAGAAGTAGGCCCCCACAAGGAGGATGACTCCACTTATATAGGTTGCATATCTCAGGGCTTTCTGGGGGTCGAGCTTTTCCACCAAGCTGAAGAGGAGGGCGCCGAGGATTGAGGCAGCGGTGCCAACGACGATGAGCAGGAGAGGGAGGATGGTCATCTCCAGGCGCTTGACGGCGAGAGTCGAGCCGATGGCCATGGTGGCGATGACCGAGCCAACATAGGATTCAAAAAGATCGGCCCCCATCCCGGCGGTATCGCCGACGCAGTCACCCACGTTGTCTGCGATGACGGCGGGGTTTCTGGGATCGTCTTCGGGTATCCCCGCTTCAACCTTCCCCACCAGGTCTGCTCCAACATCGGCGGACTTGGTGTATATTCCTCCGCCCACGCGAGCGAAGAGGGCAATGGAGCTCGCCCCCATGGAGAATCCGTTGACTATGACCGGTTCCCTAAAGATGTAGTAAAGAGTGCCTACTCCCAGGACTCCCAAGCTGGCTATGGTTAGCCCCATGACCGCTCCACCGGAGAAGGCGATGCTCAGGGCTTTATGCTGCCCTTTCTTGGCACCCTCGGTCGTTCTCACGTTGGCCAGGGTGGCTGCCTGCATTCCGATGTAGCCGGCGGTCATGGAAAAGATCCCTCCGATGATGAAGGTCAAACCCGTGTAGGGATTTATCAAGAACCCCAGTGCTAGGGCAACCAGGATCAAAAAGGGAATGAGCGCGGTGTACTCTCTTCTGAGGAAGGTCATGGCGCCGAGGTGGATTGCCCCGGCAATCTTTTTCATCCGCTCCGTGCCGGCTGGCTCCCTCGCCACCCTATAGTAAAAATAGCCGGCGCAGAGTAGGCCAAGTATTCCCACGATGGGTGCATAGATTACCAAGCTCAAAACCCCCAACCCCCTTTGAGAATGCGATCACTAAAGGCAAACAGGGATTAAAAACCTCACCCAAGAGAAGGAGCTTTTGGACAAAAGACCAAAAGACCCCCAAGAAGACTTCATGAGCTGTTTAAGTTCTCCTAATGATAAGCGTCTTGTTCTTTTTCTGTCAAGGAGATTCTATGCTCTTTCGTGAGGGTCGACACCCAAATGCTAGTGCCGTTACAACTATTTCCATGTTCTATTTTAAAGTTGTAACGGTACTAGGCGAAGGAACGCTTCCTCATCGTCTTGATGAGGTCCATTAAGAGTAGCGGCAGGACTGCTGCTACTAGGGTCACTCCCCATTCCCTCAGTCCCAGGGGGGCCGCATGGAAGATCGTTTGCAGACTGGGGACGTGAATGGCTGTCATCTGGAGGAGGATGGATATCCCAATGGCTGCCAGGAGAGTCTTATTGGCCAGTGCGTGGGGAGTAAAGACGGAGTGTTTCCCCGTCCTGAAGTTGAGGGTGTGAAGGAGTTGTGCCAAGACCATGGCGGTGAAGGTCATTGTCCGGGCTTGAGCCAGGTCTATCTTCAACCAGAACAGCCCTACGGCCAGCGCGAAGAGAGCCCCCAGTGTGAGCAGAGCCCCTTGCCAGAGAACCTGGGTCAGCCTCGGCCCGCTGAGAATTCCTTCAGTCGCCTTTCGGGGAGAGCGCCGCATCAGATCCTCGGGTGGGGGATCCACGCCCAATGCTAGGGCTGGCAAGCCGTCGGTGACCAAGTTTATCCACAATATCTGGATGGGAAGGAGCGGGAGGATTCCCAAGCTGATCATCCCAAGGAACATGACCAGCACCTCGCTCGCGTTACAGGAGAGGAGAAAGAGGATAGACTTTTTGATGTTGTCGAAGATGACTCTCCCCTGCCTGATGGCGGCGACGATGGTGGCGAAGTTATCGTCGGCCAGGATCATGTCGGAGGCCTCCTTGGTAACGTCTGTTCCCACGACCCCCATGGCGATGCCGATGTCCGCCATCTTTACGGCGGGGGCATCGTTTATTCCATCACCGGTCATACCCACGATGTGGCCCCTGTTCTTCAGGGCTTTAATTATTTTGAGTTTGTCCTTGGGGTCCACCCTGGCGTAGACGACGATGTCCTCGACCCGGGCTGTCAGCTCCTCCTCGGACATCCTCTCCAGCTCCAGACCGGTTATCGCCTCTCCTCGATCGATGAGACCGATCTCCCTGGCGATCGTCTCGGCGGTAAGTTTGTGATCCCCCGTGACCATTGCCACCTTTATATGGGCATCCTGGCAGAGCTTGATGGCCTCGTATACCTCTGGACGGGGAGGATCGGTCATCCCCATGAGGCCCACAAAGATGAGATCCGACTCCATTTCCTCCACTCTGGCCTCAACGGGAAGTTTCTTGAGGGGCTTGTAGGCCAGACCCAGAGTGCGATAGCCTTTTCTGGCGAACACCCCGTTTTCGTGCAGGATGGTCTCCTTTTCCTGGTGAGACAGAGGCTGAGTTTTTCCTCCCAAGTGAATGCCCGAACACTCCTTGAGGACCATCTCCGGAGCTCCTTTGACAAGCGCCACGTAATTCATCTTTGGAGGCCAGCGACCAGTGATCAGCTTGTGGATGGTCGTCATCATCTTTCGCTCGGAATCGAAGGGAATTTCGTTCAGGCGGGGAGCGCCTTTTTCTAAATCTACTTTGGGGGAGCCAAACATCTCGGCTGCTTTGAGCAGGGCTGTCTCGGTGGGATCCCCCACCAGTTGCCCATCCTGGGTTCTCCTGGCATCGTTGCACAGGGCCGCGATCTTGAGGAGAAATTCAAGGTCATCCAGGGGAGGCTGCCCTTCGCTCCTCGGCTCCAAGCTACCAGCGTTGGTTAATTCCAGGAACCCCCCCTTAAGGAGAATGGGCTTGACGGCCATTTGGTTGCGGGTGAGCGTCCCCGTCTTGTCGCTGCAGATGGCGGTGGTACAGCCCAGTGTCTCCACGGCGTGCAGCTTGCGAACGATGGCGTTTTTCCTGGCCATGTTCTGGACACCAATCGCTAGAGCAACCGTCACGATGGCGGGAAGGCCTTCGGGGATGGCGGCCACGGCCAAGCTCACCCCGGCCAGAAACATCAGCGTCCAATCCTCCCCCTTGAGGACGCCGCAGGCGAAGACCACAGCGCAAACGAGGAGGCAGAGGACGGCGATCTTCTTTCCCACTTGCTTCAGCTCGATCTGTAGGGGGGTTTTCTCTCTCTCCGCCTGAATTATCTCCGCGATTTGCCCCATTTCAGTGGATTTCCCCGTGGACACGACGATAGTCCTGGCCCGCCCTGAGGCGATGGTGGTTCCCATATAACCCATATTCGTTCTCTCTCCCAATGGAACATCGGGCCTAGAGAGAGGGTGTGTGTGTTTGTGCACTGCCCCCGACTCCCCCGTTAGGGAGGATTCGTCCGTGGCGAAGACCGCACATTCCACCACTCGAACATCGGCGGGAATATGATCCCCCGGCTCCAGGATCACGACATCTCCCGGGACAAGCTCCCCGGCGGATATCTCTAGCTCTTTCTCGGAGCGGATGACCCTGGCGGTGGGCGCCGCTAACCTCTTAAGCGCCTCCAGAGCCCTTTCCGCCCTCGCTTCCTGGACGAATCCCAGGATGGAGTTGAGAATCAAGATGGTCAGAATCGCCAGGGCATCAACTGTCTCTTTGAGAACCAGTCCGGAGATGATCGTGGCGGCGATGAGGACATAGATCATAAGGTCATTGAACTGGGAGAGAAAGAGCAGAACGGGCCCGGTCTTTTTCTTCTCTTCCAGTTCGTTGGGGCCGAGCTCGCCCAGGCGCCTCTTCGCCTCAGAAGAATTAAGGCCTCTATTGCGATCGGTCCCGAGGAGCTTCTCGATCTCCTCTATTTTGAGGGTGTGCCAGTCTCTTTGTTCGAACACTGTGGACATTTCCCAAAGTTTGAGGTTAAATTTAGACACGAAAAACGAACGGTGCAACGGTGTCAAGTATACATCAAGCCGGAGCCCTGTGACTAGGCATTTTCCTTGAGAAATTTTACGGGAGGAGAATATCGGATTATTTAGAAGATATTATGTTAGTCCTCGGCGTAGCGATGGTGGATGCCGAAAGGGGGAAGCGATCCGATATTTAAGGCAAACCAATAAAACACAGACAGGGGGGCTGTGAGAATGGGAGAGAAAATAACCTTGAGTGTGATCAAGGCGGATGTGGGAGGATACGTGGGACACTCCGATACCCACCCTGCTTTGCTCAGCAAGGCCGAGGAATGCTTGGAGAAGGCGAAGAAGAAGGGGCTACTGGTGGACTATTGCCGCAGCAAGGTGGGTGATGACATAGCCCTGATCATGACCCACAAGCGGGGTGCGGATAACGAGGATATTCACCGCTTCGCCTGGGAGACGTTTGAGGAGACCACCGAGGTTGCCAAGGAGTACGGTCAATATGGAGCGGGCCAGGACCTCTTGGCCGAGGCTTTTTCTGGCAATGTCAAGGGGATGGGCCCCGGCGTCGCCGAGATGGAGTTCGAGGAGCGACCGAGCGAGCCGGTTCTCATCTTTTTGGCGGATAAGACGGAGCCGGGGGCCTGGAATTACCCCCTTTATAAGATGTTTGCCGATCCCTTCAACACCGCTGGATTGGTTATTGATCCCAAGATGCACGATGGCTTCAACTTTGAGGTTCACGATCTATTCGAGCGCAAAAAGGTCGTTTTCTCTTGCCCCGAGGATGTCTACGACATGCTCATCTTCATCGGGGCCCCGTCGAGGTACGTCATCAAAAATGTCTTCCGCAAGGATGGCGATATCGCGGCGGCCACTTCCACCCAGCGGTTGGCTCTCATAGCCGGCAGATATGTTGGCAAGGACGATCCGGTGATGATCGTTAGATGCCAGAGTGGGCTTCCCGCCGTAGGCGAGGCTCTGGAGCCCTTTGCCTTTCCCCACACGGTGGCTGGTTGGATGAGGGGCTCTCACCATGGGCCGTTGATGCCCGTCTCTTTGAAAGAGGACACCCCCACTAGATTCGATGGTCCTCCGAGGGTGGTAGCCCACGGTTTCCAGATCACCAAGGGCAAACTGATTGGGCCCAGGGACATGTTCGCCGATCTCAGCTATGATCGGGCGAGAAAGATAGCCCTGGCAGCCGCGGACTACCTGCGCCGTCACGGACCCTTCGAGCCCCATCGCCTACCTCTGGATGAGATGGAGTATACAACCATGCCTCAGGTGATGGAGAAGCTCAAAGACAGATTCGAAGTTGCCGATTAACTAGGTGATAAATAGCAGTACATCGATAACTTAAAAATAGCATAACATCGCTAACACTTA
>JASEEZ010000013.1 GCA_030019215.1 Actinomycetota bacterium | reverse complement strand
CAAACTTGACAAACCAATTCTTCGACTTTGCTCAGGACGGGCTTGGCTCATTGACCAAGTCGTCTACAAACTTAGAAAACCAGTCGACAGTCGGTATGGGGAGCAGGGAGTCAGCAATTTGACTTTGGAGGGATGACCTCCTATAATTTCTTCTGAAGATAATATTTGGGCTGTGATGAGGAGTAGTAAGCGGGATCGGTTCAAGAGAGTCGGTGGTTGCTGGGAACCGACGCCGTAACCGTTGAACTCGCCTCGGAGCTTATCGGTGAAGTTTACCTTGCCAACGGCGGGGCAGAAAGTAGTCGATACGTGTGGCGGCCGTTACACTGCTGAGAGCGAGTGGCTTGTATTCATCGTGGGGATGTAGCTCAGTGGGAGAGCGCCTCCTTGGCGTGGAGGAGGTCGAGGGTTCAATCCCCTCCATCTCCACCATTCGACTTGTCGCTTTTGCTCCTCACTCATGGTCTTCGGCCACTTTAATCACAGAGCTTTCTATTTATTAACAGGGTTATAACGAGTCGAATGTCCTGAGCGGAGTTGAAGGACAAAAAGATAGTGTCCCGTTAGGTCCATTAATTTTTGAGTTGGAGTCACTAATCAGGGTGGTACCGCGGAGATAATCCTTCGTCCCTAGGGACGAAGGATTGTTTTTGTGGAGGAGGGATTTATGGCGAGTAGATACAAATTTGCCGAAATCGAGAAGAAGTGGCAGAAGAAGTGGGAGGAGACTGAGCTCTTTAAGGTTTTCGAGGATCCCCATCGGGAGAAGAGATATATCCTGGAGATGTTTCCCTATCCTTCAGGGGAACTCCACATGGGCCACGTTAGAAACTATGCCATTGGGGATGTCATTGCCAGGTACAATAGGATGCGTGGTTATAATGTCCTTCACCCCATTGGCTATGATGCCTTTGGTCTGCCCGCCGAAAATGCGGCGATCGAACATGGTATTCACCCCAGGAAGTGGACCCATGACAACATTATCAAGATGCGCCATCAACTCAAGACGTTGGGCATCAGTTACGATTGGGGCCGGGAGATAAACACCTGCGATCCCGAATACTACAGGTGGGGGCAGTGGCTGTTCTTGAAGTTCATGGAGAGAGGTTTGGTTTATCGCAAGAAAGCTGCTGTCAACTGGTGTCCTGCTTGTGAGACCGTTCTGGCTAATGAGCAGGCTAAAGGGGGTCTTTGCTGGCGGTGTGACAGCGCAGTGGAGAAGAGAGAGTTCGAGCAGTGGTTTTTCAGGATCACCGAATATGCCCAATCCCTCCTCGACGATTTGGAGGCGCTCATCGGTTGGCCGGAGAGGGTGAAGGTGATGCAGCAGAATTGGATCGGCCGGAGTGAGGGAGCGATGGTCGATTTTGCTCTGGAGGATGGAAAGACCATCAAGGTCTTTACCACCAGGCCCGATACCCTCTTTGGTGCGACCTTTTTCCTTCTAGCGCCGGAGCATCCTCTCGTCGACGAGATCATCAAGGGTACCTTTTATAGAGAAGAGGTCGAGGAGTTTAGGAAGAAGGTCGCTGCGGAGACGGAGATCGATCGCACCTCGGTTGAGATAGAAAAGAACGGTTGTTTCACCGGGGCTTATGTCATCAATCCGGTCAATGGGGAAAGGATACCCATCTGGCTTGCCGACTACGTCCTCATGGAATATGGAACGGGAGCGGTCATGGCCGTTCCCGCCCATGATCAGAGGGATTTTGAATTCGCCAGGAAGTACGATATTCCTATAAAGGTGGTCATCCAGCCGGATGGACAGACCCTCGCTGCGGCTACGATGAAGGAAGCCTACATCGGTGAGGGGACGATGGCGAATTCGGGTAGATTTAGCGGTATGCCTAGTGTTGAGGGCGTCAAAGCTGTGACAGAGTTCCTGAGAGAGCAGGGGAAGGGAAACTTCGCTATCAATTATCGATTGAGGGACTGGCTTATTTCAAGGCAGCGTTACTGGGGAAATCCAATTCCCGTAATCTATTGCGAAAGGTGTGGAGTGGTCCCCGTTCCCGAGAAGGATCTACCCGTTCTTCTGCCGCAGGATGTGGAATTTGGAAAGAAAGGCATCTCTCCCCTGACAACTGTCGAGGAGTTTGTCAATACCGCCTGTCCCAGGTGTTCTGGGCCCGCCAGGCGAGAGACGGATACCATGGATACCTTCACCTGCTCTTCCTGGTATTTCTTGAGGTACACCAGCCCTCATGAGAGCGGGATGCCTTTCACCAAGGAGGCGGCCGACTACTGGATGCCTGTCGACCAGTACATCGGGGGAATCGAGCACGCGGTGATGCATCTCCTCTACGCTCGCTTTTTCACCAAGGTGATGCACGATATGGGTTTGTGTACGGCGGGCGAGCCCTTCACCAATCTTCTTACCCAGGGTATGGTGGTCAAGGATGGGGCGAAGATGTCCAAATCCAAGGGCAATGTCGTCGAACCGGGCTACATCATCGATAAATATGGGGCGGACACGGCCAGGTTGTTCATTCTCTTCGCCGCTCCACCCGAAAGGGAGCTGGAATGGAGCGATCAAGGAGTGGAGGGTTGTTTCAGGTTTTTGAATAGGGTGTGGAGGGTTGTTCACGAGAATATGTCCTCTTTTGCGGAGGGGAAATCCCTTTCTCTGGACGAACTGGATAGGGATTTGCGGAGGATGATCCACCGCACCGTCAAGAGAGTAACCGAGGATGTGGAACGCTTCGACTTCAACACTGCCATCAGTGCCGTTATGGAGTTGGTTAACGCGAACTCTAAGTATAACGAGGGTAAGGATAGATCGGCTCGAAATGGCGAACTTTTGGAGAAGCTCACTGAGAAATTGATTCTTCTTCTCTCCCCTTTTGCTCCTCACATCTGTGAGGAGCTCTGGGAAAAGATAGGAGGCAAAGAGAGCATCTATCTCCAACCCTGGCCCTCCTACGATGAAATGCTGGCTAAGGCTGAGGAGATCATCCTGGTGGTTCAGGTTAACGGAAAGGTGCGGGACAGAATTTCGGTCCCCGCCGACATCAGTGGAGAGGAGATGGAGAAGGTTGCTCTCTCTTCTGAAAAGGTCAAGAAGTACACCGCGGGAAAGCGGATAGCTAAGGTGATCGTGGTTCCCGGCAAGCTGGTCAATGTGGTTGTTTCATAGTTCCTCATCTGTTGGTGGAACGATGACTTTTAGGGCAATGGGAATGCTTTCTACCAGAAAGTTTTTCCCCGTCATCAATTCTCCATCCAGGTGGGCGGGGAGTTCCTCCTCCGATCTTAAGACCAGCCTCTTAACGCGTTGGGTGTGAACTTGACGCATCCACTCGTGCCTGCCGGCTATGACGAAGGGTAGTCTCGGTATGATCTGTGCCGGAGAGAGTTCATCTACCAAGCAGAGATCGAGAAATCCATCATTGTTGAGAGCCTTTGGGGTTACCAGGAAGCCCCCACCGTAACTCAGGCCGTTGTTGACTGCGACCACGGTGACGGTTTTGTGTATCCAATCGGAGGCATTGATCTTGATGGAGACGTTGAAGCAACGATAGTCGGTGAACAGGATGCGAAAGAGAGCGGTGAGATAAAGTGGCATCCCTGCCCTTTTAACCTCGTCTTTTATCTTGTTCGCTGTGTGGGCCACCTTGGCGTCGAAGCCTATTCCCAGCGAGTTGGCGTAGTAGACGCCATTGACCATTCCCAGATCTATCAATTTTTCTTTTCCTTCAAGTATCTGGCGAGCGGCCTCTTGTAGATTTCTGGAGATGCCCAGGGCGCGTCTGAAATCATTTCCGGACCCGGTGGGCAAAAGCCCCAGAGCCGTCTCTTTATTGTTGCTGAGCGTTAGGCCGTTGACGACCTCGTGGGCTGTTCCATCACCACCGACGGCGATAACCAAATCATAGCCGAGGAGATCTCTAGCGATCTCGATGGCGTGCTTAGGTCCCTCGGTTAATTGGAGGTCGAAATCGAGCTTTCCTGAGAATAGTTCCCCCATCTTTCCCGCCAGCTTGCCCGTTTCGCCGTGGTTGGCCGCGGGATTGAGTATTATTTTGGCTTTCTTCAGCTCCACGAACGACCTCCTTATCTTAATTTTCAAGAGTTCAAGGCCTGGGCCGGAAATTCCTTCTTATTTCGATGTCCGGAAGCTCCGGGATTTTTCTCTTTTAGGGAGGAAAGTCTCAAGTTTTGAAGAATTGTAAATCCATTTGAAGATCGGCCATTGGTTGAAGTCGGAGGAACTTTTTGGACTGGAAAAGTTTGAGGGACTCTATCGAGGAGAGATTTTCGGGCGATTATTTCAGCAAAAGACAGCTCATCGCCACTGTTTTTCTTGTTGTCCTCCTGGTTCTGGGTGGGAGTCTTCTTTATTTAAGGAATCGGCCGAGGACAATTGTCGTGAAGGAGGTTGAGAAGGCGGAGGAGTCCGCTGATTCTGAGGCTGAGGAGGTTAAAGTCGGGAAAGTGATTGTTCACGTTTGTGGTGCGGTCAAGACTCCTGGTGTTTACGAACTTGAAGCCAATGAGAGGGTGGTGAAGGCTATCGAGATGGCCGGAGGGGCTACCGAGGAGGCAAAGCTGGATACCTTAAATCTCGCGGCTAAACTCGTGGATGGGCAAAAGATCTACGTGCCCAGAGAAGGGGAAACAGCTCCGGTTGTCTCCTCTGCCTCCGGGGGTTCCAACTCCACTGTCTCCACCGGACTCGTCAATCTCAATACAGCTACTTTGGATGAGCTGGATACGCTACCGGGGATTGGCCCCGTGTTGGCTCAGAGAATAATCGATTACAGGGAAGCACATAGGGGCTTTACCAGTATATCGGAGCTTCAAGAGGTTTCCGGGATAGGCCCCAAGAAGTTCGCCGACATTAAAGATAAGGTTACGGTAAATTGAGGCGAGTTGAAAAAATTCCTCCTGTTTTCTTTCTGACTCTTGCCTACATTTTCGGTGTAATTCTGGCCGATTTCCTCCGTCTCCCAATTCTTCTCCTCGTGGTTGCCCTTTTTATCTCCCTTCTGGTTTTAATCGTCCATCTCAGCTGCTCATTTAAGTACGGCCGATTGGTGCCAATGTTGAGCTTTTTCCTCTTGGGGATGTTTTTCCTTTCGCTGGCCGCCTCATTACTTGAGGGTGGAATTCTGGTCGAGTTGGCGAAGAAGGGAACAAGAACATCCATCCGGGGCGTGGTTGTGGGGGAACCCCGAGGTGAGACGGGTCTTTCCTTCGATCTTAAAGCGAAAGAGGTCAAGGACGGTCGGAGCAGTTTGAGAACATCGGAAATGACCAGGGTGATCCTTCGGCGCTCTGGCGGATTGATTATTCGGTCTGGCCAACAAGTAGAGGTCGAGGGAATACCGGTTTTACCCTCCGATGAGGGGGCTTTTGATTATCGTCGTCATCTTTTCAGGAGGGGGATCGCGACCGTTTTTTTCTCCCAGCCCTCGGACGTGAAAATGATCGGGGAGACATCTTCAGCCTGGACTAGATTGAGGGAAAGAATCAAGGCTAAAGTGAGTTCCCTGCTTTCCCCAGATCAGGCTGGGCTTCTGGTGGGTATTCTTTTGGGGGATCGCTCTGGAATTCACCCTGGCATCGAGGGCGATTTTAAGAGAGCTGGAGTTGCACACATTCTGGCCGTCTCAGGTCTTCATGTGGGGATGATGGCCTCGATTACCTTTCTTTTCATGAGATTTCTGAAGGCAAGGCTCTCTTTTCAATATCTTGCCGCTGCGGGGGCGGTTACTCTCTATGTTTTTCTTGTTGGGGGACGTCCCTCGATTTTGAGGGCATCGATCATGATCTCTCTGGGGTTTCTTGGTTGGTTTTTGGCTCGAGGAAAAGGCCTACTCCCGGCGGTGTCCACCGCCGCTCTTGCTTTGCTTCTTTACAACCCTTTTCTCGTCTACAATGTGGCCTTTCAGTTGTCCTTCGCCGCTGTTTTGTCCATCATTTTAGTTTTTCCTTTCTTAAGTGAGCGGGAATCCCGGCCGAATTCTCTTTATGGTTGGTTTTCCGCCATATTTTTCATTTCCCTGACAGCTCAACTGGGAGTTGCCCCAATCCTGGTCTATCACTTCAACGAACTTTCTCTGGTAGCGCTGGTGGCAAATCCCCTTGTGGTTCCCCTCATCGCTCCCATTTTGGCTCTGGGGATTCTGGGAAGTTTTCTGGCCTTTGCCTCCTCCTTTCTGGCCTGTCCCATCTTTAGGCTTAACGGCTTGCTTTTATCCCTTGTAATCAAGGTGGCTGGATTCTTTTCCTCTCTTCCCGGAGCCTGCGTGAGTTTTGGGTCTCCGTCTCTGCCGATGGTCGGATGTTATTATCTGGTGCTTGCGAGTGGTCTTTTCTTCTGGAAACGTCGGCGGGTTTCCCTTAATTTTGGTTCTGTTCTGGTGGTGTTGTTTCTTCTTTTGGTTGTGCCCCTCTGGTGGCAGGTGGCGAGAAGCACTCCTCCTCATGACTTTACCGCCACTTTCCTCAATGTTGGTCAGGGTGATGCCATCTTGATCCAAGCGGCGACGGGGGAGGTTATTTTGGTAGATGGTGGCGAGAGCACAACTTTATTGAGACAAAAGCTGGCCCGGAGAGGAATAGGGAAAATTGATCTGCTAGTTCTGTCTCATCCTCATGCCGACCATGTTGGGGGATTGGTGTGGGCGGTTCGAAATTTGACGATAGGAATGGTTTTGGATGGGGGGCAGGCTCACACCTCCGATTTCTATAGGCAGTTCCTCATGACCATCGACCGAAGGGGAATTCCATATAGATTGGTCAGAAGAGGAGAGGAATTTGTGGTGGGAGATGATTTTAAGGTGATCGTACTTCATCCCACTGAAGATTTTATAGCCGGGACCAAATCTGATCTGAACAATAATTCCGTCGTACTGAAGGTGGTTTACGGGAAGTTTTCCTTACTTCTCCCCGGGGATGTGGAGGCGGAGGCGGAGACCGCTTTGCTTGGGCGGGAGGAGGACATTGATTCTACTGTTCTGAAGGTGCCTCATCATGGGAGTGCCAGTGGCGGGAGCGCGGAGTTCCTCCGTAGGGTTTCCCCTCGGGTGGCGGTGATCTCCGTCGGTGAGGACAACTCTTTTGGTCATCCCGCTTCATCGACTCTCAGCAAATTGAGATCTATCGGTGCCGATGTTTACCGCACGGATAGACATGGAGATGTTACAATTACAACCGATGGTGAGGGTTTCACGGTTGAGGTCGAACATCGGCAGGAGTTGAAATGAAAACATCAGGGACTAAGGCGCTTAAATTGGTCTATCTCATCTATGGGGGGCAGAGGTTGTTGTTGGAGGAGGCGCTGGAGCGTTTGAAGGGACGCATCGCCCAGCAGGCCGATCTCAACTTCAACTATGAGGAGTTTCGGGGCGGTGAAGACGATGCCTCGGCGATAATCCAAGCGGCTGTGACTTTCCCTCTTATGTCGGAAAAACGCCTGGTGGTGGTGAAAGAGGCGGAGAAGCTCTCTCCCACCGATCTATCTCTTCTAGCGGATTACGTGAAAAATCCCTCTCCCCATACCTGTCTAGTCCTGGTGGCGGGCAAGCTGAAGAAGAGCAGTCGTCTCTACAAGGTCGTCAAGGAAAGTGGGGGGGATGTCTATGAGTACAAACCTCCTTCGAAGAGGGGTTACCCTCAGTGGATCAAGGATGCCTTTTTGAAGAGAAACAAGGTTGTCACCAATGCTGCCGCTGATTATATCTTTCAAACTGTGGGTCAGGATTTGCACAACCTTAAAGGTGAGATCGAAAAGATATGCCTCTTTCATGAGGATAAGAAGAGGCTCGATGTAGCGGACATTCAGTCTCTGGTGAGCAAGAGTGCGGAAAGCACCATCTTCGATTTGGTGGGCTGTCTTGGTCAGCGAGACGAGGCCAAGGTTTTGGCCATTCTGGACAATCTCCTGCAGGGACGTGAGCCGCTGGAGCGTATCTTACCCATGATCATCAGGCATTTCAGGCTTTTACTCAAGACCAGGGTTCTTTTGGAAAGGGGAGTGGATGGTGCCGGTTTGGTCTCGGAGCTGAAATTACCTCCTTTTGTGGTGGACGGGTATCGTCTGCAGAGCCGAAATTTTTCTCACAAGCAGTTAAAGAGGGCTCATGAACTACTACTGGATGCGGATTTGGCCACGAAGACTGGCAGGGGAGATCCCAGATTTGTTTTGGAGATGCTGACGATGAAGATCCTGGGGGAGGGGGTTTGAATTAGGGGGTCTTTGCCTTCTTCGATGCCTTCGGGGTTTTTTTGGTCCCAGCTTTGGTCGAGCGGGATTTGGTGGATTTGGAGCTCTTTGTGGTCTTTTTGCTCTTTGCGCTCTTTGTCTTTGTACTCTTTGAGGTCTTCGTGGTCTTGGGTTTTTTGGCCGGTCGAGCTTTTTCTGGGACCCCTTGGAGAAGAGCGTTGAATTTTTTCATCAGCCTCGATTTTTTATTGGTGGCGTTGTTGGGGTGAATGGCTCCCTTGGAGACCGCTTTGTCCAGTGCCTGGATTGCACTTTTAAGCGTCTCCTCGGCAGCTTTCTTATCCTTTGCCTCCAGAGCGGTTTCAAATTTGGAGATGAGTGTCTTCAGGGCAGATTTTACGCTCTTATTTCTTAAGTGCTGTTTCTCCGACCGCCTAACTCTCTTTATCTGCGATTTTATATTGGCCAAAGTTTTGACCTCCCGAGATTTAATACTGGCGCATTCTACCACAACTCTCCTTTCACATCAAGCTCTCATTGTTTGTGTTATTTTGGGGGACTCTCGATTCGTAGAATGGGTCTCGAACTTTTTCTCGGGAAATTTCGATGTTATAATGGTTTAGCTTGCTCCGCTGTAGACGGGGCGGTTTTTATATGGAAGAAGGAGGAAGTCCTTTGGACGAGGTGGATGCGGGGACCCCGGCGGATGTGATGGCCGAGGGGTATATCCAGAGGCGGGGCCCACAACTGGCAATGGCCGCAATAACCGTTATGGCTGCAACCCTCCTCTCTCGCGTTTTTGGCCTGGCGAGGGAGCAGGTCATGGCCGGCTTCTTTGGGGCTCAGATGCAGATTGATGCCTATCGGGTTGCTTTCATCCTGCCTAATCTCTTTCGAATGTTGCTGGCCGATGCGGCCATAGGTGCCGCTTTCATTCCCGTTTTCACCTCTTATCTTGCCAAGGACGAGAGGGAGGAAGCCTGGAGGGTGGGAAGCACCATCATTAACTTGATGGTTTTGGGCTTATGTTTCTTTTTGGGACTGGGCATGATCTTTGCTCCTCAACTCATCAAAGTGCTTGCTCCCGGTTTTGTCGGGAAAGTTCAAACTTTCCAGCTAACTCTGCTGCTCACCAGGATAATGTTTCCCGCTGTTCTCTTTATGGCCTTGTCGGGGCTGGTCATGGGCATTCTCAATTCCTATGACCATTTTGCCGCCCCCGCTGTATCCCCGGTTTTATGGAACATTATGATCATAGGCTCCATAGTTTTGCTGGCCTCCAGATTAGGAGTTGTGAGCTTGGCTCTGGGCATCACCTTGGGTAGTCTGGTTCAGTTCGTATTTCAACTCCCCTTTTTGGGGGGGAGGGGGGCTAGGTATTCTTTCACTCTGGACTGGCGACATCCGGGCGTTAAACAGGTGGGATTGCTCCTATTGCCGGTCATGCTCACCTTGGGGACGACGGACATAAACACCATCGTGGACACCCGGTTTGCCTCCACATTGGTCACCGGTAGCGTGGCTACCTTGGGTTACGCCGTCAGGTTGTGGCATCTTCCCCTGGGTTTGTTTGCCATCGCCATTTCCACAGTTCTCTTTCCCACTTTTTCTCGGCAGGTGGCGCGCGAGGATATCCAAGGTTTCAAGGAGACTCTTTCCGTTGGCATCAGGAGCATTTTTCTGATCATGGCCCCTGCCGCGGTGGGTTTGATGGTCTTGAGTGTTCCAATCGTCAGGCTGATCTTTGAACATGGGAAATTTTCGGCCAGGGATACGTTGCTTACGGCCTCTCCCTTGTTCTATTACTCCGTTGGTCTTATGGCCGCCGGTGGACTTCACCTGGTCAATCGGGCTTTTTATTCCCTGAAGGATAGCGTCACCCCAATGATGGTAGCCGGTCTGGCCATCGTGGTCAATTATTTCGGCGACTGGTTTTTGATGCTTTATTTGCCGGTCTTCGCCCGCCTGGTTGGGATTTCGGCTGTTTTTCCCTGGTTTGGTTACGCTCATGGTGGCATTGCCCTTTCCACCTCCGTGGTCTGCTTCTTTAACTTTCTTATTTTGCTGGAGATATTGCGGCGAAGGTTGAAGGGAGTGGATGGCCGGCGGATGTTTGTCTCCTTTGCCAAGATCTCTTTAGCCTCCGTAGCCCTTGGTTTCGCCGCTTTCTACGGTTGGAAACTGACGGCTTTTGTCTTTGGTCCCTCCGTGGGAGGACAAATTCTTTCCCTTGGTGTGGGTATCTCACTGGGGCTTCTTGCCTATCTCTGTATGGCTTTTCTCCTCGGGGTCGAAGAGATAAAGACCGTTCGGGAGCTCATGCTGGTTAGGCTGAGAGAGAAAAGATGATCGATCCTCAGTATATTCGAAACTTCTCCATCGTTGCCCATATTGATCACGGGAAATCTACACTGGCCGATCGCCTTCTCGAGTTCACCTACACCCTTTCTCGGGGGAAGATGGTCGAACAGTTTCTAGACATGATGGATTTGGAGCGGGAGAGGGGGGTGACCATAAAGGCGAAGGCGGTGAGGTTGCTCTACGATGCCGAGGATGGGAAACGCTACGTTTTGAATCTCATTGATACCCCGGGGCACGTCGATTTCACCTACGAGGTTTCAAGAAGTCTTGCTGCTTGCGAGGGAGTTCTTCTTGTGGTCGATGCGGTTCAGGGAGTGGAGGCCCAAACCATCGCCAATGCTCTCTTGGCCACGGAGAATGGTCTGGAGATTATCCCTGTGCTCAACAAAATAGATCTCCCCAGCGCGGACCCGGAACGCGTAAAGCGGGAGATCGAAGAAGGCCTTGGGATAGATGCGCGCGAGGCCCTCTTGGTCAGTGCGAAGACGGGTGAGGGTGTTAAAGAGGTCCTTGAGACCATCGTGGATAAAATACCCCAACCATCAGGCGACTTGAAATCACCTCTTCGGGCCCTCATCTTTGATTCCTACTACGATCCCTATCGGGGCGTGATTGTTTTCGTCCGGATGGTCGATGGCGTGATCAAAGCGGGAATGCAAATTAGGACGATGGCCACATCTCAGCTAGCTGAGGTCGAAGAGGTGGGCATCTTCCGTCCCAAAATGGAGTTGACCTCCGAGCTTTCCGCTGGCGAAGTGGGCTATTTGATCACTGGAATAAGGGATATCGCTCAGACTCAGGTGGGGGACACCATCACCGATGCCAGGAATCCCGCTGAAACTCGACTGAGTGGTTATCGAGAACCGAAGCCCATGGTCTTTTGCGGGCTTTACCCGGTCGATGGCGGGGAGTATGAAAATTTACGGGAGGCTTTGGTCAAGCTCAAGCTCAATGACCCTTCTTTTATCTACGAACCCGAAACCTCTCACGCTCTTGGCTTCGGTTTTCGCTGCGGTTTCTTGGGACTTTTCCATATGGAGATAGTTAAGGAACGCCTTGAGCGGGAGTACGATCTTGAACTTGTGGTCACTGCTCCTAACGTTGCCTGCCGGGTGGTCGGAAAGGATGGGTTATCCTTCTTCGTCAGGAATCCTTCCGATTTTCCTTCCCCCGGCCGGGCTCAAAAGATCGAAGAGCCGTACGTCTCGGCTGTAATTTTAACTCCCCCGGATTTCATCGGAGCGGTCATGGAGCTCTGCCAGGAGAGGCGTGGGGAGTTTAAGGACATGAAGTATCTCAGCGAGAATAGGGTCGAGATTCACTATCATCTTCCCCTGGGTGAGATACTGCTGGACTTCTTCAATCAGCTCAAATCCAGGACCAGGGGGTATGGTTCTCTCGATTACGAACACATCGGTTATAGGGAGTCTGATCTAGTTAAGCTGGATATCCTTATAGGAGGGCAACCCGTGGATGCCTTTTCTTGCACCGTTGACAGGGATAAGGCTTACAGTCGAGGTAGAAGCTTGGTTGATCGGTTGAAAGGTGTGATCCCTCGCCAGCTCTTTGAAGTACCCGTTCAGGCCGCCATTGGCTCCAAGGTTATTGCCCGAGAGACCATCAAGGCGCGGCGGAAGGATGTTCTGGCCAAGTGTTACGGAGGGGATGTTACCCGAAAGCGGAAGTTGCTGGAGAGACAGAAGATGGGCAGGAAGAGGATGAAACAGATAGGGAAGGTGGAGATCCCCCAGGAGGCTTTTCTCGCCGTCCTTAGGGTTGATGAGAAGAGGTAAAAGCGGAGAAGTAAGTCGCAGATGGCTTATGGCGGATGGCTGTGCTATTAGCCATTAAGGAGCCATTAAGGCCGTAAGGCCGAGCCATGTGCTATCGAGCGAACGTTAGTGAGCGGGCCATTGGCTATAAGTGAGGTTTGAAAATGTTTGGGCTTTATATCCATATCCCCTTCTGTCGAAGGAAATGCTCCTATTGTGACTTTAATTCTTACGCAGGGATGGAGGATTTTCATGTCTCCTATGTCGATGCTTTGGTGAAGGAGATCAAATTCAACCCCTCCTACCCTGGGGGATTACGGGAGGTCATCTCGATTTA
Organism: Actinomycetota bacterium; assembly: GCA_030019215.1. Classification (GTDB taxonomy): domain Bacteria; phylum Actinomycetota; class Aquicultoria; order Subteraquimicrobiales; family UBA9087; genus UBA9087. The sequence continues at coordinate 38,444 of JASEEZ010000013.1, read as the reverse complement.
TCTTGGCGGAGGTACTCCCACTTTTCTTCACCACTCTCTTCTCGAGCGCGTTCTTTGTGCTTGTCACGACGGTTTTATCCTTTCCCCAGAGGCCGAGATTTCTATCGAGGCTAATCCCGAGACTCTCGATGGGGAGACTCTGAGGTTCCTGAAGAGGATGGGGTTCAATCGGTTGAGCATTGGAATTCAATCCTTGAACGATCGTCTGCTGAGAATCCTTGGGCGGGGGCACACCGTTGAGGAAGCGGTCGAAGCTCTTTTGATCGCCCGCAAAGTCGGTTTCGAAAACGTCAATGTTGATCTGATATTTGGCATTCCCACCGAGAGTTTGGGTGATTGGATGAGAACCCTTCAAAGGGTGATCGATCTGGAGCCGACCCATATTTCCACCTATCCTTTGGAAATCTATCCCGGCACTGAGATGGAGAGAAGAATTTTACGGGGCGAGCTTGAGGAGGTGGGCGAGGATGAACAGGCGGATATGTATTTGCTGGCCCGGGATCTTTTAACTTTGCATGGTTTTGAGCATTACGAGATCTCCAATTTTACCCGGGATGGTTACCGGTGTCGGCATAACCTACTTTATTGGGAGAACGACGATTATCTCGGTTTCGGTGCTGGGGCTCATTCCCATCTTGGCAACATTCGGTTTTGTAATCTTTCCGATCCCCTTCAGTATGTAGGAGAAATCAAAAAGAGGAGAAGTGCTCGAATTCGTCGCGATGAGTTGACCAGGGAGATGCTACTCTCTGAGACGATGTTTTTGAATCTTCGATTGCTCGAGGGCGTTGATCCAAAGAGATTCGGAGAGAAGTTTGGCCTTTTACCTCAGGATGTTTATGGAGAGAAACTAAGGGATTTAGCCCAGAAGGGCTTGGTGAATTTTGGTGAAAGGCCCAAGCTTACCGAGAAGGGGTTGCTTCTGGCAAATTATGTTTTCTCTGAGTTCCTTTAGGGTTGATTGTTCCCCACTCCAATCTTCTGTATAATAGCTAGCAGTCACTCATCGGGAGTGCTAAAGGAGAGAAAAATGAGCCTGGACCCGCGAAGGGAATTCATTCTCTGTGCGCTTGTCCACGAGTATATCCGCACGGTAGAGCCCGTAAGCTCCGGTTACCTTGTAGGAAAGTATCAGCTGGGAGTGAGTTCGGCGACGGTGCGAAACGAGCTGGCTACTCTAGAAAAGCTGGGCTATCTTAAACAGCCCTACACCTCCGCAGGGCGCATCCCTACAGACGAGGGCTACCGTTATTATGTGAATAGCTTAACGGGCACGGAGACCCTCACTTTAGCTGAAAAGAGGCTCATTCATCGTTTCTATTTGGAAATCAACAAGGAGATGGAGGATCTTGTACGAGAGACGTCTTCTCTTCTCTCCAGGCTCACCAATTACGCGGCTGTGGTGTTTGCCCCAGCCTTAAAGAAAAGCTTGCTGAAACACGTTGACCTGATTTTTCTCCGCTCGTGGACTATTCTTTTGGCTCTCATAACCGATACTGGTTGGGTTGCCAAGAGGGTTTTAGAGCTTGAACAGCCGGTCAGAGCGGGTGATTTATGGCTTCTTGAAAGTGCTTTGAATGAAAGGTTGGCCAAATTGAGCCCCGGTTGCATCCACGACATCGTAGAGCAGCTGTTTCAACTCCTTCCTGGGCGGGGGAGTTTGATTAGGAAAGTTGTTACCAGCATCGATGATTGCTTAGATGAGGAAAACAGGCGGTTTTATTTTGGTGGCGCCTCCGTTCTTCTTCAGCAACCGGAGTTTAGGAGCTTGGAGAAGATTCAGGCTCTATTTCAAGTGTTGGAGCAAGGTTATATATTGCTTCGTCTCCTCGGTGGGGAACTGGAAACGGAGCGGGTTATTGTGAAAATAGGCTCGGAAAATGAACAGTTGGGAATGGAAGATTGTAGTCTCGTCATTGCCAGTTATCAGGTTGCTGATAAGAGCCTCGGTGCTCTTGGTATCCTTGGCCCTACCCGGATGGACTACGCCAAGGCAATTTCAGCCGTGGGCTATGTGGCTCAGAATTTGAGTGAGACATTAGAATCTTTGCATGGTTAAGGTGATATTACTTGATTTTTAAAGATCGCAAGGATTACTACCAGATTCTTGGTGTGTCCAGGGATGCCTCTCATGCCGAGATAAAGAAGGCCTATCGGGCTCTGGCGCGCAGATATCATCCCGATGTCAACAGAGTGGATCCTGACGCGGAGGCGAGATTCAAGGAAATTTCCGAAGCCTACGAGGTTTTGAGCGATCCTCAGAAACGCCAGCATTACGACTACTTTGGGGGTGCTAAGACGGGGCCATTTTCCGATGGCTTTGAGGGGTTTGGTATCTTTGACGACATCTTTGGCACCTTTTTTGGTGATTTTTACGCTCGGCCGAGGTTTGTTGCCGAGAGAGGGTCTGATTTAACTTTTGACCTGGAGGTTTCCTTGGAAGAGGTGGCCACCGGGGCAGATAAAGAGATTGAGTTAACGCTCTTTAAGCGTTGCGAGAGCTGTCGAGGCACCGGAGCTGAGGAGGGGACTCATCCCAGTCGCTGTCCTACCTGTGGAGGCTCGGGTCGGATAAAGCGAAGCCATGGAACCTTTCTCGGCAGTTTAACCAGGATTTACACCTGTAATCGTTGTGGTGGTTCTGGCAAGGTGATCACTTCCCCCTGCAGGGATTGCGGGGGGAAGGGTCGTCAAACCGGTGTGGAGAAATTACCAGTTCATGTTCCTCGGGGTATCGCTCATGATTCCCAACTCAAGCTCGAAGGGAAGGGCGAAGCCGGCGTTCGCGGGGGACCGGCGGGGGACTTGTATGTGAGGGTCTTGGTGGGACCGCACGAGTTCTTCGAACGACGTGGCGATGATGTATTCTGTGAATTACCCATCTCTTTCACCCAGGCTGCACTGGGAGCCAACGTGGAGATTCCCACCTTGTTTGGTTCCTGCGATTTGAGGATTCCACCTGGTACTCAAAGCGGGCAGGTTCTTCGGCTCAAGGGGAAGGGAATCCCCCATCTTCAGGGTGGAGGGAAAGGGGATCTTCTGGTGAAGGTCGTTGTCTCTGTTCCCACCAAGCTCACCAAGGAACAAAGAAAGCTCCTCAGCGAGTTTGCGAAGGTGAGTGGAGAGAAACCGATTTCTTCGAGAGGGGTCATCGGCAAGCTCGGGATCCTTCTTGGCTCCGAGGAGGGGAACTCTTAAGGGTGTTCGATATCTGGAGGAGGATTTTCAGCCGGGTGGGCTGTTCGTAAAGCTCGATCCCGGCTTTTGCTCTCATAAATAGTGCTAATTTTTGAAGGTCGGGAGCTAGCATTGGAAGCGGTGGAGAATGAGCAGGCCGAGGTTTTTTGTTTCCCCAGATCACATCACGGAAGGGAAAGCCGAAATCATTGGGGAGGATGTAAAACATATAAAGGATGTCTTGCGCCTGAAGGTTGGAGATGTTATCACCGTGTGCGATGGCAGGGGCTTGGAGTGTCTGGGAGAGATCGTGAACGTGAGCGACTCTCGGGTGGAAACGAGGGTTCTGGAGCGAAGATTTATCGAGGATACCGGTCCTCATATAACGCTTTTTCAGGGGATTCCCAAGGGAACGAAAATGGATTCCATCGTCCAAAAGTCAACGGAGCTCGGCGTCTCAAGAATTGTACCGGTGATGACCAAGCGCACTGTAGTCAAGTTGGACGAAAGAAAAAGAGAAAGTAAGGTCTCTCGCTGGCGAAGAGTTGCCCGAGAAGCTGCCAAGCAATCTCAGAGGTTGACCGCTCCCGAGATCGCGGAGGCGGTTTCCTGGGAGCGAGCTCTAGGGCTGCTCCCCGAATTTGATCTGGTCTTAGTCTTTTGGGAGGAGGAAGAAGAAAGGTCGGTTGGGCAAATCCTCCGAGGTATCCATCCAAAGAGCATCGCCGTGGTGATCGGTCCGGAGGGAGGTTTTAGTGAGGGAGAGGTGCGGGCCCTGAAGGACATCGGGGGCAAGATAGCGACCTTAGGGAAGTACATTCTTCGCACCGAGACCGCCAGTCTGGTGGCCCTGACTATTGTTCTTTACGAATTGTCAACTAGGGCGGGTGCTTGACTAGACTTTTACGTTCTTAAAACTACGAGTAAACGAGTGATTTTGGCAAAGGCCAGACGACAAATTAAGAACTAAAAATGAAAAATGTAAATAAGGACCTTTGCCCCAGTTGAATCTTGATTGTTTGTCATGGACGAGTGGGGCTTTCTTGTCTAAGAGTGCAAAAGTTCAGTGCTTGATTTGGACTTTCATGGTTTTCGGGAGCTTGTTGCCGTTCTCTGGCTGTAGTAAACTTATAATTAGTGGTAATAGGAGACTGTGGGTACCGGTGGGTACTCATTTTTAATGGGTGAAGATGCGTGCAAAGCTCCACATTTTCTATATGCACTCTAGGGTGCAAGGTAAACCAATACGAGAGCGAACGGATCATCCAGGATTTTTTAAGCTATGGCTTTGAATTGGTTGATTTTTCTGACGAGGCCGATGTCTACATTATCAACACTTGCACGGTGACGAATGTGAGCAATCACAAATCTAGGCAGGTGATAAGGAGGGCCATCGGGCGAAATCCCCCTGCCCTCGTCATTGTGACGGGTTGTTACGTTAATGCATTTCCCGAGGAACTGAGAGAGCTGGATGGTGTGGACATGCTGATTAAAAACGAGGATAAACCACACCTTGCAGAGCTTGTTGTGGGCAAAGTCTCTCCGGGGAGCTCTCGCGAATCTCATCGGGTTTCTCCTAGGCCCCGGCTTCACACCCGTGCCCTGCTAAAGGTCCAGGATGGTTGCGATCGGTTTTGCTCCTATTGCATAGTCCCTTACGCGAGGGGAAAGCCGCTCAGCATATCCAGGGGGAGGGTTCTCGCTGAAGCCACTCGTCTGGCTGAGGCGGGGATCAAGGAGATCGTTGTCACCGGCGTCAATCTGGGCAGGTATGGTTGTGATCTGCCGAATGGGACAAATCTCGAGGGATTGCTAGCGGACTTAGCTCGAATTCCCGGTTTGGCCCGAATCAGGCTGAGCTCGATCGAACCCCTTGACATCACGGCTGGATTGATCACCCTGATCTCCTCAAATCTCATTTTCTGTCGTCATCTGCACATTCCCCTTCAGAGCGGCAGCGATGAGATATTGAGGGCGATGAACAGGAATTACACTGGTGAAGATTACGTCGGAATAATTGAGGAGATAAGGGACAAGATGCCCGGGGTGGCCATCACAACCGATGTGATGGTGGGCTTTCCCGGTGAAACGGAAGAGCATTTCAAGCGGACAAAGGATCTCATCAGCCGGGTCAGACCCAGGAAGATTCACGTGTTTAGATTTTCTCCCCGGCTCGGGACACTCGCCTGTTCTTTGCCCGGCCGAGTCTCCTTCGATGTGAAAAAGAGGCGTTCAGCCGAGTTGATTGAGCTAGGGGAGGAGCTTGCTCGCGATTTCATTGGGGGGTTTGTGGGGAGGAGATTGGAGGTTTTGGTCGAAAAGCTCGTCGAGGATAATCTTTTGACCGGTTTGACCGATAATTATATTCGAGCTTGTTTTAAAGGTCCGTCTGATTTAGTGGGCGAACTTGTATCGGTATATGCCTTGAGGTTCGAGAGGGGTCGTTTATACGGGGAGATTGTCGGACAAGAGATGAACCACGAAGGCAGTAATTGGAAATTGGAAACTCGGAATTAGAAACTCGAAATTGGCGGAGAGCGATCAGCCGCCAGCTTCTAGCTGCCAGCTACCAGGTTCGGAGGGAAAGCGGGAGGAGATTTGTGGAGATCCGTGGAGATACATGGAGATTGAGGCTCTAAGCTCTGAGCTCTTGGCTCTAAGCTAGTGGGTCAACTGACAACTGTGAACCGTCAACTAATTACTAATAACAAATTCCGAATAACGAAGGGCCGGTGATGGGAGGTGAAAGGGAATGAACGATTGCATATTCTGCAAGATAGCCAAAAGGGAGATCCCCGCCGATGTTGTCTTTGAGGATGACAATGTCCTGGCTTTTCGGGATATCCATCCTCAGGCACCGGTTCATGTGCTCCTGATACCCAGGAAGCATCTTGTTCCTACAAAGGGGCTTGCTGCAGAGGACGCCCGGGTCGTGGCCGATATTTTCCAGGCGGCTAGAGAGGTGGCTGAGAAAGAGGGAGTTTTTGAGAGCGGTTACAGATTGATAGCAAATACGGGGCCAGATGCTGGTCAGGAGGTAGAACATCTACACTTTCATCTCCTCGGTGGAAAGAAGCTGGGGGCACTAGTACCGTTACAACTTAATTAGCCTAATTGGTCTTACTCCGTTAGAAAAGTGACCTTCTAACAGGGTTAGCTGAAAATAGTTGTAACGGCACTAGTCTCGGCGTAAAACAGCTATCGGCCACCAGCCGCCAGAGATCAGGGGCCAGGGTACAGGGGCCAGTGACGAAGGACGAGGGACGAAGGACGAAGGGCGGAGAAGGAGGAACCAGGAACCAGGAACCAGGAACCAGGAACATCTGTCAACTGTGAACCAATAGCGGATTCCGAATAACGAGCTGGAAAGGGAGGAAAGGATGAGTCTCAAAGAACGGATAGAGGTGGACATGAGAGCTGCCCTCAAAGCGGGAGATGGAGAGAGATTAGGGACACTCAGATTGCTTTTAGCCGCGATTAAGAATGCGGAGATCGAGAAGCGCGAGGAGCTTTCCGACGAGGACGTTGTTCGGGTTGTAGCTCGAGAGGTGAAAAAATGGGAGGAGGCGGCGGCCGAGTACAAAAGGGTGGGACGAGCCGCTCAGGCCTCTAGAGAAGAGGCCGAAGCCGACATCTTGCGGGTTTACTTACCGCCTCAACTTTCTGAGGAAGAGATCAGGGATATCGTTCGGGAAACGATAGCTGAGGTTGGAGCATTAAGCCTCAAGGATATGGGCAGGGTGATGGGGGCGATCATGCCCAAAGTCAGAGGCAGGGCCGACGGAAAGTTGGTCAATGAGATTGTAAAGGAGTTGTTGGCCTGATTGAATGAGGATTGACGGGGGTAGGCGGGGCAGTCTGTGTATGCGCCACTAGCAGGCAGGTTTTTCTTAAATGTGCTATAATACCGGCTTAAAAGTACGGTATTGGGGAAGTGGATATGCCGAAATTGAGCAAAGCTAAGGAAGTAAAGATCTTTGTTCCGGCCGATCAATCCATGGTCGATCTCCTGGGACACCGGGACGAACTGCTAAAGATCATAGAATCTAAGTTCGACGGCGAGATACTGGTGAGAGGGAATGAGATCACCATCAGTGGTGGCGAAGAAGAAGCAGAAGCCATCGCCACTGTCTTCAGGGAGTTGCTTAATTTGCTTGCTGCGGGGCAGCATCTCACACCTCAGAGCGTTGATCAGGCGATCGAGCTCGTACGCGGAGAGGAGGAACTCACTCCCACCAAGGTTTTTTCCGACATTATTCTGGTCCATCGAGGGAAGGCCATCGGACCGAGAACCCTTGGTCAGAAGAAGTATGTTGATGCAATCCGGGGTAATACCATAACCTTTGTCATTGGGCCGGCTGGGACAGGCAAGACCTACTTGGCTATGGCTATGGCTGTTCGCGCCCTAAAGGACAAGTCGGTCGGTCGAATTATCCTCACTCGTCCCGCTGTGGAAGCGGGGGAGAAGTTGGGATACCTTCCGGGCACTTTGTACGAGAAGGTCGATCCCTACCTTCGACCCCTTTATGATGCTCTCTACGATATGATGGAGGTAGAGCAGTTTCAAGGATTGATGGATCAAGGCACCATCGAGGTGGCCCCCCTTGCCTATATGCGAGGAAGGACACTGAACGATTCTTTTATCATCCTGGATGAAGCCCAGAATACTTCGCCTGAGCAGATGAAGATGTTTTTAACCAGACTGGGTTTTGGTTCCAAGGTCATCGTCACCGGCGATGTTACCCAGATCGACCTCCCCCGCGGGGGGTATTCTGGACTCATAGTTGTGGAGAAGATTTTGTCCGGCATAGAGGGTGTCAGTTTCATTCATCTCACGGCTGGGGATGTAGTACGCCACAAAATAGTCCAGCGGATTGTAGAGGCTTATAAAAAATTTGATGAGGAGAAAGGGCGCTAATCAGCGCTTGGATATTCGATGCCTGGTCGAAGGCTTATAAAAATCAAGAAATGGGCGAGGGAGAGGCTCGGATGGAAGAGCCCCAATCTTCATCGTGCCCTGCTTGCCCTTTTAATTTTTGCTGTGATCACGTTCGTTCTCACTGTGGATTTCTTCCCCCGCAGATTGGGTTTGGAGATTGACAAACCCAGTCCGCAAACAATCAAAGCCCCGAGAACAATCGAGTTTGTGAATCATGAAAAAATGGAGGAATTGCGCCGTGAGGCCGCGCGCAACGTTGAGGAGGTTTACAAACGGGATGTGACGGCCATCACACGAGTCGAAGAGAAGATACACGGATTCTTTAATGCTGTGAGAAGCGTGAAACAGACTTATGTTCCGGAGACTTCCGAGGAGACCGAAGAAGCTGTTCTCCAGACGCAAACAAATTTATTGCGTGAGAAAATCGAGCGAAATTTCTCCGATAGTCTTCTCAGGTTTTGTTTGACGCTTTCCGATTCTAAGTTAGCTCAGTTGGAGAAGAGGACTGTCGAGATAGCTTCCCAGGTAATGGCGGGGAATATCACTGAACAGGCTCTCTCGGCCAGGCAGGAGGACCTTCGTCGCATAGCGGGGCAGCTTAACTTAGATCAGAAGGAGATTGATGTTGTAGCCACGGTTGGATCTAGTTTTCTCGAGGCCAACTATTCGTACGACGCGGAGCAGACCGAGAAGTTGCGTGAAGAAGCAGCATCGAAGGTGAAAGATTATACGGTCAGAAAAGTTAAAGGGGAGACGATTGTCAGGGAAGGGGAGATCGTTACCGAGGAGCATGCAAAGACTCTCAAGGCACTTGGGCTACTAGAAGAGCGCATTGACTTTGGAAAAACCATAGGGATAATTTTCTTGGTTCTCCTGGCCTTGGTTGCTTTGGGGATATACCTTCATGAGTTCAGGCCGGATGTCTTCGTGAGTCCTCGCCTGATTCTGCTTTTGGGAATCATCCTGATCTCGGTAATCTTAATGGGCAAGGTCATAGCGTCGTCGCCCTTGCTCCCGAGTTATTTAGTCCCGCTAGCGGCGGTTGCAATGCTCACCGCCATTCTTTTCGGTCCCAAGCTGGGCGTGGTCATAGTTCTGGTGGCGGGCTTGCTCACCGGCCAGGTTGTGGGAAATGATCTTCAATACCTTACCGTGGCCATCTTTAGTGGCTTGTTTGCTGTTTATCTCGTTCACCATACACGTCATCGTTCCGATCTTGCCCGGGCAGGTATTTGGATTAGCCTGCTTCTTGCTCTCCTCTGCTTTGCCACCGGTTTGATGGTTGAGGTGCGTTTCCTGGAGGTGTTGAAGGATGCTGCGTGGGGTCTTGTCAGCGGTGTCTCTTCAGCTGTCATAACGGCGGGGGTGTTGCCCTTCTTCGAACTCGGGTTTGGCATAACCACCGATATGCGCCTAATCGAGCTCTCTAATCCGAATCACCCTCTCTTAAGGGAACTGATGATGAAGGCCCCGGGTACATACAGCCATAGCGTGATGGTGGCAAACCTGGCGGAAGCCGCTGCCGAGGCTGTGGGGGCCAATCCAGTTCTCGTCCGAGTGGCTGCCTATTATCACGATATTGGCAAGACCAAGCGGCCGCTTTTCTTTGTGGAGAATCAAGCTGGTGGAGAAAATCCTCACGATCATACCAATCCGAATCTGAGTTATCTGATTGTCACCGCTCACGTCAAAGAAGGCGTTGAGATGGCCAGGAAGTATAAACTTCCCAAGGAGATTATAGATATCATTCAGGAACATCATGGCACCAGTTTGGTAACTTACTTCTATCATAGGGCTAAGGATATGGGGGGTAAGGAGGAGGTCAGCGAGGGCGATTTTCGGTATACGGGGGAAAAGCCCAGGTCCAAAGAGGCTGTCCTGATTATGTTGGCCGACTCTGTAGAGGCGACTGCCAGGACTGTCAGCAATCCCTCTCCCAATCGACTGGAACAGCTTGCCAGGAAGATAATTCATACAAAACTCGACGATGGTCAACTGGATGAAAGCAATCTCACCCTTTCCGATCTCGAGAAAGTTGCCAAGGCTTTTGCCCACGTTTTGGCGAGCATTTACCACGCCCGATTGGAATATCCTGAATCGGGAGTTGTGCAATTGAAGAGGAGAGTTGTAACTCGTGGAAATCCTGATAAGTGATTGCCAGAAGGATGTCCCCGTCGATTTAACCTTACTTAAGAGACTCGCCAGATTTGTTTTAACCCAAGAAGAAGTCGACACCGCGGTGGAGCTAAGCGTGGCTTTAGTGGACGAGGATGAGATAAGGAAGCTGAATTTGAGATTCAGAGGAGTGGATGAGCCCACGGACGTTCTTTCCTTCCCTTTACTGGAGGAGCTCGTCGAGGAACCCCCGGGTTTGGCTGAATCCCCTTCACTCCTTGGCGACGTGATAATCTCTCCTCAGGTGGCTCGAAAGCAGGCGAGAAACTATGGTCGCTCACTGGAGGAAGAAATTGCCCTCTTATTGGTTCACGGTATTCTACATCTTCTTGGCTATGACCACGAGATTCCCGCCGACAATAAGATCATGAGGACCAGGGAAAAATCGATTCTAAACAAATTCTTTTCAAGCGGATCTGGTGAGAAATGAAGGATCGCCCCAATCGTTCTCTGATCAGCAGCTTCAATCATGCCATTGAGGGGATAATTTATGTTCTTCGAACTCAGAGGAACATGAGAATTCATTTTTTTATCGCTGCAGCCGTTCTCATTGCTAGCCTCTTTTTCAGGATTAGCCGGCTGGAGTTCATGGCCCTTCTCTTTGCCATTGCCCTCGTGATGATAACGGAGCTAATCAATACGGCAATCGAATTTTCCATCGATGTGGTTACCACGACCTTTGATCCTTTGGCGAAAGCGGCAAAGGACATTGCCGCTGCCGCGGTCTTGCTCGCCAGCTTAAACGCGGTGATCCTGGGATATTTCGTCTTTTTTAATCGGCTTAATCCTTATGCGTTGACTATCTTGCAAAAAATCAGGAATGCTCCAGTTCATGTAACATGCATTGCCATCCTTTTGGTGGTATTATTAGTAATAGCTATAAAAGCTTGGTTTGGTGGGAGAAATTTTCTGCGTGGCGGATTGCCCAGTGGTCACAGCGCTCTTGCGGGAGCTCTTTTTTGCGCCATAGCCTTCATCAGCGGAAACGCCTTGGTTGCTACCCTTGGTCTTCTCCTGGCTTTGCTTGTCTTTCATAGCAGGGCTCAAGCGAGAATACACTCTTATTTGGAAATAGTTATCGGAGCTTCTCTGGGTATCTTGATCACGATTCTAATCTTTCAACTGATTTAAACGCTTTCATCGGCGAGGAGGAATTTCTTTGGAAAGCGATGTTTTGTGGACGCTCATAGGGTTTTTTATCCTGCTCTTGCTTTCGGCTTTGTCTTCCACGACGGAGACTGCACTTACCTCGGTGAGCCGAATAAAGGTCAAACGTTTAGTCGAGGAAAAAGTTCATGGAGCGGTGGCCCTGGAGAGAATGTTGGAGCACCCTAGTAGATTTTTATCCACTATTCTTTTGCTGAATAATCTGGTGAACATCGGTGCGGCATCTTTGGCTACTGTATTGGTTGCTCAATATTTTCATCACTACGTCGCGGCCATCTCTACTGGCATAGTTACCTTCTTGATTCTGGTTTATGGGGAAATCACACCGAAGGCCTTCGCTATTCAAAATGCGGAGAGAATTGCTTTGTTGGCAGCGAGGCCCACCAGCTTTTTATGTGCGATTCTTTATCCCATTGCTCACGTCTTTATCCTCATTTCCAATTTCTTCATCAGACTTTTTGGGGGAAAGACCATGCGGGAGGGGCCTTTTGTTACTGAGGAAGAGATAAAGACCCTCGTTACTGTCGGTGAAGAAGAGGGTGTGATAGAGGAAGAAGAGAAAGAGATGATCCACAGCATTTTCGAATTTGGGGATACCATTGCCAAAGAGGTGATGGTTCCCAGAATGGATATGGTCTGCGTGGAGAGCGATGCACCCATAAAGGAGGTTCTCAATCTGGTGGTCCGGGAGGCGCATTCAAGGATTCCCGTTTATGAGGAAACCATCGATAACATTGTGGGGATAGTTCATACCAGGGATCTTCTCGCCTATTTAGCCAAAGGTGCGATGGACGTTCCCATTAGAGAACTCGTTCGTCCTGCGTATTATGTTCCCGAGACCAAGAAGGTTAATGAGCTTCTGAGAGAACTTCAGAAGAAGAGACAGCACATGGCCGTTGTGGTTGATGAGTATGGTGGCACAGCTGGTCTGATAACTATAGAGGATCTTTTGGAGGAGATAGTTGGAGAGATCTTCGACGAGTATGATTTGGAGGAGACTCTGATCGAACACATTGATGATAGGAATATAAGGGTCGATGCCAGGATAAATCTGGATGAGATCAATGAGATTTTAGGGGTGAACCTTCCCGGCTATGATTACGAAACCGTTGGCGGGTTTGTTTACAATCTCTTCGGCAAGATTCCTGCTCCTGGGGAAAAGGTCGTTTTCGAGGACCTCATCTTCACCGTTGAGGAGGTTCAAAAAAGGAGAATTTCAAAGATTTTAATCACCACGGCTCCTCGTGAGGAGGGTGCCAAGGAAAAGGTCGAGGGGTAGGTCGTGAAAGAGGAGGATTTGATAAAGGCGGCAACCGAGGCTAGGCTGAGAGCCTATGCTCCCTATTCCAAGTTTAAGGTTGGAGCGGCTCTTCTAACCAAGGATGGACAGATTTTCACGGGGTGTAATGTGGAGAATTCCTCCTATGGCCTCTCCATCTGTGCCGAGAGAGCAGCGGTGGTCAAAGCCGTCTCGGAGGGCTGTACCGGGTTTACCGATCTAGTTTTGGTGGTCGATTGCGAGGGGATATGCACTCCTTGTGGGGCTTGTCGTCAGGTTCTCTTTGAATTCAACCCGGATATGAATATCATCATGTTGAATCTGCGGGGCGGAAAGCTCGAGGCGATCGCGAGGGAGTTGCTTCCCGAGGCGTTCGAGCTCGACCACTAGATGTTTGCTGGACAAGGACTCACGCATGGATGTGAAAATCCCAAAGATTAAAAAGGGGAAGGATGTTGATCTCTACCAAAGAGGATTTGGCCAGAATCATCGACCAAACGCTCTTGAAGCCCGATGCCACGGAAGAGGATGTTCGAAGGTTCTGTCGGGAGGCGGCAAGGTATAACTTTGCCGCTGTTTTTGTCAATCCCTTTTACGCCGATCTAGCTTTTCGCTTGCTCAAGGATTCCTCTGTCAGAGTGGGCACAACGGTGGGTTTTCCGCTGGGGGCCAGTACCTCGGTGGTCAAACACTTTGAGGCCAGAGATGCTGTTGAGCGGGGGGCTCGGGAGATTGATATGGTGCTGAATGTCAGTGCTTTGAAGAGTGGCAACGTTGATGCGGTTCAGCGAGATATTTATGGAGTTGTGGGCGTCATCCGCGAGAAGGAGACCGAGAGGGGGATTGGCTCGATCACGGTCAAGGTGATAATTGAGGCCTGCTATTTGACGGATGAGGAGAAACGGATCGCCTGTCGGGTGATTGAAGAGGCGGGTGCGGATTTTGCGAAAACCTCCACTGGATTTGGTCCGGGAGGGGCAACCGTCTATGATGTCCGACTTTTGCGGAAATGCTTGGGCTCCAAGGTGGGCGTGAAGGCCTCGGGCGGTATTCGTACACTGGAACAGTGCCTGGAGATGTTAGAGGCTGGGGCCAATCGGATTGGGACCAGCTCTGGGGTAGAGATAATGAAGGAGTTTGAAGAAAAACAGGGGAGCGAGAATGCCCCTTTATAAGACTAAGGGAATAGTTCTGAGAACCATAAAGCTTGGGGAAGCTGACAAGATTGTCACCGTTTTGTCCAATACCCGGGGTAAGGTGAAAGCGGTGGCCAAGGGAGTTCGTCGGACTACCAGCAAGTTTGGGGGAAGATTGGAACCCTTCACCTACCTTGATTTGTTGCTCTACGAGGGGCGGGAATTGGATATCATTACCCAGGCCGAGATCATCTCCTCGTTTCGTGAAATCAGAGAGGATTTTGACAAAGTGGGCTATGGTTCTGCGATGTTGGAGTTGGTGGATAGGGTGGCGCTGGAGGGGGAGAGGGAAAGTAAACTCTTTGGACTTCTCCTGGCTGCGTTGAAGGCCTTATCTGGAGCGAGAGATAACTTGCAATCTCTCCTGATGGCTTTTGACATAAAGCTCATGGCTATTTCTGGATATTTACCCAGCCTTTTCAGCTGTGTGATCTGTGGGGCTACTCCTGGAACCAAGAAGATCACCTTCAGCTGTGAGTGGGGAGGGATTTTGTGTGAAAGGTGCGGTGTTGCCGATTTAAATTCCCTCTTGATCCCCCCCAGCGTGGCTGATTTGCTTGATCGGTTATTGAAGACAAAGATGGAGGATTCCCCTGCGGTTCAGATGACGAAGGTGGAGCGGAAGCAGCTTTCCGACGCTGTTCAGGCCCATGTGAACTATCATGTGCAGGCCAGATTGAGGAGTCGTGAATACTTATCAAAGTCGGCGAGAGGGAAAAGTGAGGGAGAGGACCGGAGAAGCGAGTGCCCTCTTGCTTAACTGATCTTCCTTGCTGTTCTTTGCCGAGCTTGACTGGGTTTTTGGTCTTTGTTAGTATTACTTCGAAATCCATATCTTTGGCGATGAGGAAGAAGAGTAGTCAAGCTGGCAAGCTAAGCGAGCCGGGGAGGGTGAGAGCTCGGTCTTGTTCTTGGCGAAGGGCGCTTCCGAGCCGTGAGAGGAAACCTTGCCTGTTTGCCGACAGGTAGGCCGAAGGCGGGGGAGTAAAGCTCACTTTAGTTGAGTGCCCCCCGATGTCCATCGGGGGGAATCAGGGTGGAACCACGGGAAACCTCTCGTCCCTGGCGTATACGCTATGGGTGAGAGGATTTTTATTTAGCAGATGGCTGATGGCCTATGACTGATGGCCTATGGCTGATTTATCCTGAGCGGAGTCGAAGGATGTCTGATGGCTAAGGCTATTAGCTATCGAGCGAACGTTAGTGAGCGGGCCATAAGCTATCGAGTGAGCAAAGCGAACGAGCCATTTGCTATCGAGCGAACGGCAGTGAGCGGGCCATAAGCTATCGAGTGACCCCGATGTTACATCGGGGGAACGAGCTATAAATGAGGGAGTAAGGTGAACTTTCAAGAACTCATACTGGCTTTAGAGAAATATTGGGCTGATTATGGTTGCGTCATCGGCCAGCCCTACGACATTGAGGTAGGAGCGGGTACATTTAACCCCCATACCTTTTTGAGATGCTTGGGGCCGGAACCATGGAAGGTGGCCTACGTGGAACCCTCTCGCCGGCCCACCGATGGTAGGTATGGGGACAATCCCAACCGTCTTCAACACTACTACCAGTATCAGGTGATCTTGAAGCCCTCCCCCGATGATGTACAAGAGGTGTATCTCAACAGCTTAAGGAGGTTGGGGATTGATCTTGAGCAGCACGATGTTAGATTCGTCGAGGATGATTGGGAATCGCCTACCCTAGGAGCCTGGGGTCTGGGGTGGGAGGTTTGGCTTGATGGGTTGGAGGTCACCCAGTTTACCTATTTTCAACAGGTGGGTGGCATTGACTTGAAGCCAATCTCTGTTGAGCTCACCTACGGGTTGGAGAGAATTGCCATGTTTATCCAGGAGAAGGATAATGTCTTTGATCTCGAGTGGGTAAATGGGGTGTCTTATGGGAATATTCACCATCAAGGTGAGGTGGAATGGTCGGTTTACAACTTTGAGCTGGCTAATGTTAAGATGCTCTTTGAGCTCTTCAGTGATTATGAGAGGGAGTCGAAGTCTGTCTTGAGGAAAGGTTTAATTTTTCCCGCTTACGATTATGTTCTCAAATGTTCTCACATCTTCAATTTACTCGATGCTCGCGGGGCGTTGAGCGTAGCAGAGAGAACTCGTTACATTGCCCGGGTGCGGGCTCTGGCCCGGTCGATTGCCGAGGCTTACCTGGCTCAACGGAAGGAACTAAGTTTTCCGCTTCTGAAAGGGGGAAGTGAAGGGGCTGAAAAGTGAGAAGGTTAAGGACCGAATTGGTCCAACCCCCCTCTCACTGGAACCGCTCTGCAGCCAATGGCCGGAGACTTTTTGCTTGAGATCGGAACCGAAGAAATGCCCACCTCCGCCGTCTACGCGGGCGTAGAGCAGCTGAAGGAAAATGCTCAGAGGGTTTTCGAGGACGCGCGTTTAAGCTACAACAAGTTGGATACCATGGGTACTCCCCGTCGCTTGGTCATTATCGTATCCGATCTGGCTCAGAAGCAAAAAGAAGTCTTGCACGAGGTACGTGGACCCGCGAGAAAAGCTGCCTATACGGATCAAGGAGAGCCAACTGCTGCCGCAATCGGTTTTGCTAAGGCACAAGGGGTTAGAATCGGTGATTTGGTGGTCAAGAAGGTACCTCAAGGGGAGTACGTTTTTGCTGTCAAGAAGGAAGCCGGCGAACTGACTGCAAAATTGCTACCCGAACTTTTGCCGAGATTGATTTTATCTCTCTCTTTCCCTAAGTCCATGCGCTGGGAGGATGAAATCAAATTCCCGAGACCGATAAGATGGTTGATGGCTCTTTACGGGAAAGAGACGGTGAGTTTTCGCTTGGGGAGTCTCGAATCCAGCAATCTTACCTGGGGCCACAGGTTCCTAGCCAGCAACCCTATCAGGGTGAACGGGGCAAGAGATTATTTTAAGGCAATGGAAGCGGGCAAGGTTATAGTGGATCACAGGGAACGGGAGGAAGTCATTCGGAAACTGATCGGGAAAACAGCGAGGGAGGTGGATGGAAAGGCGGTCATAGATGCCCAAACTCTCGCTGAGGTGGTTAATCTGGTCGAGTTTCCTCACGTTGTCTGTGGCACCTTTTCAGCGGAGTTCGTCGATCTGCCCAAAGATGTATTGGTCACGGTGATGGAGTCTCACCAGCGATATTTTCCTGTCGAGGACGCGGTGGGCAATCTCATCTCTCATTTTATCGTCATCCATAACGGTGATGAAAAACACAATACTGTTATCACAAGGGGGCACGAGAGCGTCCTCAGGGCGCGTCTCGCCGATGCTAAATTCTTTTTCGAGGAGGATTTGAAGGAGCCTCTTATCAAAAAGGTGGAGAAGCTCAAGGGGGTTGTTTTTCAAGAGAAGCTTGGCACCATGTACGATAAGGTCGTTCGGATCAGGGGTCTGGCCAGGGAGATTGCCAGGGAGTTGGAGCTTGGTGCAAAAACGATCGCGGATGTGAAAAGGGCGGCCTCTCTCTCAAAGGCCGATCTGGTGACCGAGATGGTGGTCGAATTCCCCGCCTTACAGGGGATCATGGGAAGGGAATACGCTCGTCTCTCGGGTGAGTCGGAAGCTGTGGCCTTGGGCATATATGAGCATTACCTCCCTCGCTCGGCAGCTGATTTGCCTCCTCGGACGGTTATCGGTCGGATATTAAGCATCGCTGACAAGATGGACAACATCGTGGGTTGTTTCTCCCTGGGTCTTATTCCCTCTGGATCCCAGGATCCCTATGCCCTCCGCCGTCAGATCCAGGGCATAATCGGCATCATCTTGGAGAATAAGCTTCCTCTGTCTGTGCGAAAACTGACCGATCTATCTGTAGCCATGTACAAGAGGGCTGGCTTGGAACCCTGTCCTCCAAAGGAGATCAAGAAGGAGCTGAACGATTTCTTTAAGACCAGGTTGAGAGTTCAATTTTTGAACGAAGGCTTTGCTTACGATATCATCGATGCCGTTTTAGTGAGTGAAGTTGACGACATCGTGGATTTGAAAGCCCGGATCGTCTCTCTTTCCGAGAAGAGGGAAAGCAAAGAGATGGATGATCTTCTCACAGCTTTTACTCGCTGCAAAAATCTCTCGCAGCCAAGTTTGGGTAGGAGGGTTCGGGGGAGTCTGCTGCGGGAGGAGTGGGAGAAGAGGCTATATGCGGCGGTGGTCGAGGCGGAGAGAGATATCGCCGGGTATCTGGAAAAGGTTCACCCCGCCGTCGGCGGGGTGGATGGGGCTGATTATAAGGGGGCAATTAAAGTTCTGGCCGGCCTCAGGCCCACCGTAGACAGATTCTTTGATGAGGTTTTGGTGATGGCCGAGGAGAGGGATGTCCGTCGGAACAGGTTGAGCCTCCTCAACCGCTGCGTAGAGCTGTTCTTGAAAGTGGCTGATTTTTCAAAGCTGGTTATCTTGGAGGGTAACAGGGAGTAACTGGCCAGCTTGGCGGGAGTCCAATTTATGAGTAAAATTAGGAAGGTTTCACCAAGGGTGTCCAAACCAACGATCTATGTCCTTTCGGACTCGCTGGGCGAGACTGCTGAGGTGGTCTCCAAAGCAGCGGCGAGTCAGTTTGAGGAGGAGTTTGAGCTAGTTAAAGTCCCCAAGGTTTCCGATAAGGAGGACATTAAGAGGATTGTGGGGAAGGCCAGAGACGGAAATTGTGTTCTCTTTTATACCCTTGTGAAACCGAAACTCCGTAAATTTTTAGAGGAACAAGCCGATGAGGCCTCCATACCCCGACTTGATATTTTGAGCCCCGCCATCGAAGCTCTAATAACTATCTCCAAGACTTCGCCTCGTTTGGAAGTTGGAGCTGGGCATCGGGTGAACAGAGACTATTTTCACAGGATAGAGGCCTTGAACTTTGCTGTCAAGCATGATGACGGCAGGAATGCGAGGGATTTGAGAAAAGCGGACGTGGTCTTGATAGGGGTCTCCAGAACGTCGAAAACTCCACTGGCGATGTATCTGGCCTATCGGGGATGGAAAGTGGCCAACATCCCGATAGTCCTGGGTATCGAACCCCCGAGGGAGCTTTTTGAGATTTCTCCCCAAAAGATAATTGGTCTCACCATCGATGCTGATTTCTTGACCAGTGTTCGTGAGCAGAGATTGGGATCTCTGGGTTCCCCCAGGAATGGGTATGTGGAGAAGAGGGATATCCTAAGAGAACTCGACTTCGCCGAATCCGTTATGAAAAGGATAGGGTGCAAGGTGATTAATGTAACTCACAGGGCTGTAGAGGAAACGGCCAGCGAAATTTTGAGGTACTACTCTTGATCTTTGGGGAGGTCGATTATGCCTGAGAAAAAGTATATTTACGCCTTTGAAGAAGGGAATGCGCAGATGAAATTCCTTTTGGGAGGGAAGGGCTCAAACTTGTGTGAGATGACCAGACTTGGTTTCCCTGTCCCCCCGGGTTTTGTCATCTCCACAGATGCCTGTAAAGAGTACACGAGAACCCATTCTCTTCCTGATAGTTTGGATGGTCAGGTCGAGGAGTACCTGAATGTTCTCGAGAAAAAACTCGGGAAGAGGTTGGGAGATCCCGATGATCCCCTACTCGTTTCGGTCCGCTCGGGAGCCGCTTTTTCCATGCCTGGCATGATGGATACTGTTCTTAACCTCGGGCTTAATGATCAATCCATTCAAGGGTTGATCAAGCAGACGGGGGATGAAAGATTCGCTTATGACGCCTATAGGCGCTTCATCATGATGTACAGTGACATTGTCCTCAAAGTTGACAGGGATAAGTTTGAAGATGCCTTAAGGCGGCTTAAAGAGGAGAAGAAAGTAAAGCAGGATACCGAACTAACCGCTTCGGATCTCAAGGAGCTTGCCAAAATATATAAGGCTATCGTGGAAAAAGAAACAGGGAAAGATTTTCCTGAGGATCCCGAAGATCAATTGAGGGAGGCCATCACGGCGGTCTTTGAGTCCTGGAACAATCCGCGGGCGGTGGTCTATCGCAAAGAGTACAAAATTCCAGACGATTTGGGAACGGCGGTTAGTGTTCAGACCATGGTCTTTGGTAATAAGGGGTTTGATTCGGCCACTGGAGTTGCCTTTACGCGCGATCCCTCCACCGGCGAGAAAAGGGTTTTTGGTGAATATCTCACCAATGCTCAAGGTGAAGATGTGGTCGCCGGAGTGAGAACGCCCCAGCCGTTAAGTCGGCTTAAAGAGGAGATGCCCCAAGTTTATAAGCAGCTCATGAAAGTCATTGATAAACTGGAGAAGCACTATAAGGATATGCAAGACGTCGAGTTCACCATAGAGCAGAATAGGCTTTATATGCTCCAGACCCGGACGGGCAAAAGGACGGCAGCTGCCGCCTTGAAGATCGCTGTTGATCTGGTCAAAGAGGGTTTGATCACCAGAAAGGAGGCTTTGACCCGCATCGACCCCGGACAGTTAGATCAACTTCTTCATCCCAGAATTGATCCCAAAGCTGAGGTTAAAGTGCTGGCGAAGGGTCTTCCAGCCTCTCCAGGAGCGGCTACGGGGGAAGTGATCTTCGATGCCGACACCGCTGAGGAAAGGGGGATGGCGGGCAAAAAGGTTATCCTGGTGCGCTGGGAGACTACCCCTGATGATATACACGGGATGATTGCTGCTCAAGGGGTTCTCACCGCTCACGGTGGAATGACCAGTCACGCAGCGGTGGTTGCCCGGGGAATGGGCAAACCCTGTGTCTGCGGTTGTGAAGCGGTAAGGATAGACCTCGACAATAAACTCTTTCGAGTCAATGAAACTCTGGTTCGCGAGGGCGATATCGTCACCATCGATGGTGGAGCTGGTCGAGTCATTCTTGGAGAGGCTCCCCTCATTCCTCTCACCGTAAGCCCGGAGTTCCAACAGATTCTGGGGTGGGCTGACAAACATCGACGGCTCGGTGTTTGGGCGAATGCCGACAATCCCGAGGATGCCAAGAAAGCCAGGGAGTTCGGGGCGGAGGGAATCGGACTCTGTCGTACCGAGCACATGTTCTTTGGGGAAGATAGACTTCCCCTGGTTCAAAGCATGATTCTTGCCGATGATAAGGCGGAGCGCGAAAAGATATTGGAGAAACTTCTTCCCATGCAAAGGGGGGATTTTGAGGGCATCTTTAAGGTCATGACCGGTCTACCGGTAACCATAAGGCTTTTGGATCCACCTCTGCATGAGTTCTTGCCCAATCTCGCTGATTTGAGGGTGGAAGTGACCGAAATGAGGCTGAAGGGTGCCTCTCCTGAGGAGATAGCCGAGAAAGAGAGACTGTTGCATAAGGTTCGAGCAGAGGTGGAAGCCAATCCCATGTTGGGTTTGCGGGGTTGTCGAGTGGGCATTGTCTACCCTGAAATCTATGAGATGCAGGTCAGAGCGATTATGGAAGCTGCCTGTAACGTTAAGGCCGAGGGTTTTGATCCCAAAGTGGAGATAATGATTCCTTTAGTTGCTCACGCAAACGAGTTGAGTTTGGCGAGCGAGAGAGCAAAAGCGGTGGTGAAGGAGGTGCTCAAAGCACGAGGCATGAATATCCCTTACAGGATTGGGACAATGATCGAGCTCCCGAGGGCATGTTTAACCGCCGACGAATTGGTCAGGTACGCTGATTTCTTCTCCTTCGGCACCAACGACTTGACCCAGACCACCTATGGTTTTAGTCGCGACGACGCCGAAGCCAAATTTCTCGCCAAGTATCTGGAGAGTAAAATATTGGTCAATAACCCTTTTGAGGTTTTGGATGAGAATGGTGTCGGGAAGCTGGTCGATACAGCTTGCCAGTTGGCGCGGAAGACCGATCCCGACATAAAGCTGGGTATCTGCGGTGAGCACGGTGGAGAACCGAGATCCATCGCTTTCTGCGATAAGGTGGGTCTCACCTATGTGAGCTGCTCGCCTTATAGGGTGCCTCTTGCGAGGCTCGCGGCTGCTCAGGCAAGGATCGGTGCGGGAGAAGATAAAACAAAATAGCTGATTTATCCTGAGCGACTTGTCCTGAGCGTAATCGAAAGAAGTCGAAGGATGGCAGATGGGTAAATGAAAAATGAAGAATGAAAAATTAAAAACGACAAATAAAAGTGCTTTTAAAGTCTTAAACCATTTTTCGTTTTTCATTCTTAGCTTTTAATTTTAGTGGCTGACGGAGGTGTCTATGCTCATAGTTGGCATTAATGGTAGCCCAAATAAAGAGGGCAACGTTGCTTGCCTCTTGAGAGTAGCTCTCGAGGCGGCGGGAAGTAGGGGATCTGCCACCCAGGCCATTTATGTTATGGATGTCCTGGCCGGCCAAGAGAAGCCTTATTGCGATGCCTGTTCCAGTCCCTGCGACAAGAGTTGTTTTGAGGGTACCCCGTTGAGCGATGCCTTTGATTTATTGAGGAGGGCTGATGGCTTGATTTTGGCGAGCCCCGTTTATTTTGGGACGGTCTCTGCCCAACTTAAAGCCTTTTGGGATAAGACCCGATTTATGCGGACGGAAAACGCTCTAGTTGGAAAACCCGGGGGTGCCATCGCTGTGGGTGCCTCCAGGTTTGGGGGACAGGAAACCACACTAAAAACTCTTCACGATATGATGCTTATCCAGGGAATAAGTGTCGTTGGCGATGGTTCCCTGGATTTTGACGCTGGTCATCAGGGAGCGTGTGGGCAAAAGCCTGTCTCAGAAGACAAAAATGCCATTAAGAGAGCAAAGATTCTGGGCGTGCGTCTAGTTGAAGAGTTGCGGAAAATGGCAGGGAGCTGAAATATTCGTGCGTAAGGCACCTAAGAGTAGTTGACCAATTATTGGATCAAAATGACCATCCGAGAGATGCTGGAAAAAAGAGAAAAACAACTCCTCTCTCCTCGCGCCCAGCTGAGCATCAATTCCCGGGGGCGCGAGAAGCCCCTTGAGCCCTGTGTTCTGAGAACTTCTTTTCAAAGGGATCGCGATAGGATAATCCACTGCAAGGCTTTTAGGAGGCTTTCTCACAAGACCCAGGTGTTTCTCTCCCCTGAGGGGGACCATTATCGAACACGGCTTACTCATACGCTTGAGGTCACCCAGATATCACGCACCATAGCCCGGGCCTTGAGGCTCAATGAGGATTTGACCGAAGCCATTGCTCTGGGCCATGATCTTGGTCACACTCCCTTTGGACATATTGGTGAGGATGCTTTGAGCGAGTGCTTGCGGGAGATCGGGGGGAATGATCGCTGGAGGGATGCCCCCTGTGCCTTCAAACACAACGAGCAGAGCCTGCGGGTCGTCGATTGCATTGAGTACAATGGCAAAGGTCTCAACTTAACATGGGAGGTCAGGGATGGCATTCTCTGCCATACTGAAGAGGAGTTCCCGAGTACACTGGAGGGAGAGATAGTCAGAATCGCCGATCGCATCGCTTATATAAATCACGATATCGACGATGCCGTGAGAGGGGGGATCATCTCCACCGGTGATTTACCCCCGCACCTTGTAGAGGTCTTGGGGAGATCACACGGTAAAAGGGTCAACAATATGGTCATGGATATGATCACCTCAAGTATGGACGAGGATAAAATCGGGCTGAGTGAACCATTTCGGAGAGCCGCGGATGAACTGAGGGACTTCCTTTTCCAGAGAGTCTACACCGACAGTGTTGCCAAGGCCGAGGAACCCAAGGCAAAGATCGTCGTCAAGTCGCTCTTCTATTACTATCTGGAGAGACCCGAGGAGCTCCCCGAGGAGTTTCGGGTGGAGAATGAACGAGAGCTCCCCCTCAAGGTCTGTGACTATGTAGCTGGAATGACCGACCGCTACGCCATTCGGAAATACGAGGAGTTTTCCGTTCCCAAATCCTGGATGGTTTGACCACGTTCTTGATCGTTCAGCAACACACCCCCCTTGGAGGATTTCATCCCACCTTCGTCGAAAAATATAGAAGCACTCACAAAATTTGTTTAAGCAAACGCTTGTTCGCTAGTGGAGACGTTATATAATGGGTAGTAGCATTAAATCTCTCTTGAACTAGATGGAAAGATCCCCACGAGTTCCACGCGAACTTCACCATCTTCAAAAACAATGTGTGAGGACAAAGGATTGTTATGGCTGGATCCATAAGAGAAGAGGACATAAACGAGATAAGAGAGAGAAATAACATAGTGGAAGTTATCTCAGAGTATGTCACTCTTAAAAAGAGTGGGCGCAGTTTCAAGGCTCTTTGCCCCTTCCACAAGGAAAAGACACCCTCCTTCATGGTCGACCCCGTCAAACAACTCTATCATTGTTTCGGGTGTTTGGAGGGCGGAAACGTCTTTACCTTCGTCATGAAGATGGATAATTTGGATTTTCCAGAGGTGGTTAAGGCCTTAGCTGATCGAGTGGGATACACGATTCGCTTTGAGCAGACAGCGAGGGAGAGGGAGCTTGCCTCCCGTCAGGCGCGGCTTTACGAAGCCCACCAGCAGGCGGTGGATTTTTACAACTACATACTGGCCAGGACGGAGGAGGGCAGAGAGGCACGAGAGTATCTCAAGAGTCGCGGCTATGGACCGCGCATCATCGAGTTCTTTAGGCTCGGCTACGCTCTTCCCCGAAGGGATGGACTCATAAATTATCTCTATAAGAAGGGATTTAAGGCGGATGAGCTGGTGGAGACTGGCCTGGCACTCGAAAAAGAGGGCCGTCGCCTCATCGATCGCTTTCGTTCCCGGATAATGTTTCCGATCTTTGACATAAAAGGGAGAGCAATTGCCTTTGGGGGGAGGGTGTTGAGAGAGAGCGACACTCCAAAGTATATGAACTCTCCAGAGAATCCCACTTATCATAAAAGTTCGACGCTTTACGGGTTGTCCTGGGCGAAGGGGGAGATAGTCAAGACTGAACAAGCATTGGTGGTGGAGGGATACACCGATGTGATCTCTCTTTACCAGGCAGGTATGAAGAACACTGTGGCTACCTGTGGGACGGCTTTTACCTCCAACCACCTTCATTTGCTGAATCGTTTCACGGACAAAGTGGTGCTGGTTTTTGATGCCGATGCGGCGGGTAAAACTGCTGCGGAGAGAGGACTGGAACTGCTGGGAGAGTCAGAGGTGGACATCTTTGTAGCTTCCCTGCCGCCGGATTCTGATCCAGCGGACTTCGTCACCATCCGTGGAAGGGATGGGTTCGAGGATCTCCTACAAAAAGCTGTTCCGTTGGTCGATTTTTGCCTCGAGCAAATACTCGCCGATTATGATCTGGAGGATTTGAGGCAGCTAGTCAAAGCATCTAGGAAAGCTTTGCCCATTGTGGCTGCTTTGCCCGATGCGGTGGCTCAGGAAACATATCTTAAAAAACTGGCTCAAAGATTGAATGTTTCTTTTGACTCTCTTTTCCTTGAATTGAAAAAAGGCAGTTCAAGGACGAGGGAGGCCGTCTCGGTCGATGCTTCTTTTGGAACTAGTTTGAGTGCTCAGGAAGTTGCAGAGATGGAAGTCCTCAAATTTTTGTTGCGTTGTCCCAAGACAATTGCTGCAAACCTTCCCGAATTGCGGGAGGAGTATTTTACTGTCGCTGATTGCCGAGAGCTGTTCGTGATTCTGAGGCGGCGGATAAACGAGAAGGTTCCGGTTGGGGATGTGGCTGATTTGCTCACCAACGTCTCGGAGAGGCTCCAAAAATTGATTTCCAAACTCATGATAGAGCCGCTATTTTCCGGCGATGAAGCTGAATATTTTAAAGAACTTTCATCCAAACTCAAGGAATTTGAGCTTCAACGTCAAATAAGTAGTCTTAAAACTAAGTTGGAGCGGTTGAGTCCTGTCGAAAATCCCGCTCGGTATGATGCTCTCTTTGAGGAATTACTCCAACTGGAGGCTGCAAGGAGGAATTTGCGGGGAACGTAAATTTATACGTTCTGGGGAACGTAGAACATTCCAGAGAGCTTAAGGTTTTTGTCTCCCCCGCCGTAGGCGAGGTGAAATTAAAAGGAAGATGCAAAGGTGACACCGGAATTGAAAGAGCTGGAAATAGAAGAAGTTAAAAAATTGATTGTCAAGGGGAAAGAAAAAGGCGCTCTGTCCTCGGATGAGATAGCCGATGTTTTACAGGAGATCGATCTCACCACCGAGCAGATAAAGAACATTTATTCTTACTTGGCTGAGCAGGGAGTTGAAGTGGTTGATGCGGTGGAGGATACCGAGGTGGAGACCAAAGGTGAGGGGGCTGAAAAAGAATTAGATGTCTCCATCAAGGCGGTCACCAACGATCCAGTGCGCATGTATTTAAAGGAGATCGGGAAGGTCCCTTTGCTCACCGCTGAGCAGGAAGTCGAGCTAGCTAAAAAGATAGAGGCGGGTGAGGCGGCGGCAAAAAGACTGGAGGAGGATACCAATCTTACCAGGAGAGAGATTCGCCATCTGCGGCGTATTGAGCGAGAGGGAAAAAATGCAAAGAGAAGACTGGTCGAAGCCAATCTCAGATTGGTCGTTTCCATTGCTAAGCGATATGTGGGAAGGGGTATGCTCTTTCTTGATCTCATACAGGAAGGTAATCTAGGTCTTATTCGTGCGGTGGAGAAGTTCGACTATCGAAAGGGATACAAATTTTCCACTTATGCTACCTGGTGGATCAGGCAAGCGATTACTCGAGCCATCGCTGATCAGGCAAGGACTATCCGGATACCTGTCCATATGGTCGAGACCATAAACAAGTTGGTTAGGGTGCAGCGTCAACTTCTGCAGGAGCTCGGGCGGGAGCCGAACCCTGAAGAGATAGCCAGAGAGATGGATTTGTCTCCCGAAAAGGTCAGGGAGATACTGAAGATTTCCCAGGAGCCCGTTTCTTTGGAAACACCCATCGGAGAAGAAGAGGATAGCCAGCTTGGGGATTTCATTGAAGACCAGGAGGCCATAGTTCCCGTTGATGCGGCATCCTTCAGGCTCCTTCAGGAGCAGCTGAGAAAGGTTCTAAGTAGCTTAAATGATCGGGAGAGAAAGGTCATCGAATTGAGATTCGGGCTTCTGAATGGTCACCCCCGCACCCTCGAAGAGGTTGGCAGAGTTTTTGGTGTTACCAGGGAGCGCATCAGGCAGATCGAGTCAAAGACCCTGGGCAAGCTCCGTCAGCCGCTTCGCAGCGCCAAATTGAAAGACTTCCTTGAATGAGTAGCTGTGGTAGCAATGTAGCAATGTAGTAATCGTAGCAACGTAGCAATATAGTGATGTAGTTAAGGGCTGATGGATGACGGATAAAAAGAAGTCTTTTAAAGATCTCATTCTTTGGCAGAAAGCCGATCTTCTTTACCACAATATTGCCGACGATGTTTCAAAATTTCCTGTTTTATTTCAGAGGACCGATATCAGAGACATTTGAGTCTAATAGAGAAAATTGGTAAGATAATTACGGCGTTCATTGGAAAACTAAATATTCAGTTAGACCAGGACTAGCTGGACAACCCCGTAAAGATATTTTACGGGGCTACGTGACTACAAAAACTACGACAACTACATTCCCCGGTAGCTCAATGGTAGAGTGGGTGGCTGTGAAGGGAGGTGTGAACTGGCATTGGACAAGCGCAAGTACGCAGACCGCCGCGAGTATCTTATCAAAGCAGTCAAGAAACGACGCAAAAAGATAAGAGAAGAAGCAATCGATTATTTAGGCGGAAAGTGCCAAATATGTGGATACGATAGTTGTACCGATGCACTTGAGTTTCATCATCTTGATGAAACCATTAAAGAGTTTGGTATTTCCGACAGCGGTCACGCCAGAAGTTGGGATCGAGTTCTAAACGAACTTGAGAAATGCGTACTCCTTTGCGCAAATTGTCACCGAGAAGTTCACGCCAAATCGCAGCGTCTCGATGAGAGTCGGGATAGAAAATCGGGTGAATTCAGGGAAGCCTTACTGCACCCCGAAGTGTAGTGTGGTAATCCTGAGCGAAGCCTGCTGAAAGGGGATTTTTGTAGGCAGGAACGTGCAGAGACTAAGGGCTGAGGACCCCCGGCCAATAATGCTCAAGAAGCGCCCGACATCCTAATTGGATGATGAGATAGTCCACTCCCAGTGGAAACATTGGGGAGAAGTGTAACCACTAGGTTGCAGGTTCGAGTCCTGCCCGGGGAGCAAATAACAAGAAAGCACCCTATACGGGTGCTTTCTTGTTGTTCTTATTCTTGGAAAGGCAGGACTCGAACCTGGACGGGGATATATTTTTCAGGGGGAGAGGCTCTTCCTGAAATCTTTCGTAAGGAAAGGGGAATATTAAGGGGAAAACATTGGGTTTGCCCCTTAAAGAGCGGAGCGATGGGGGCGCAGTCCTGCCCGGGGAGCACATTGGCTTTTAAGCAGGTCAGAGTATATATTTTGCTCTGGCCTCGTCTTAATATGAGTGCTTAAATTCCTCCCCTTTCAGACGGATTCCTGTTTGAGGCCCGCCTGCCAACGCCTAAATGCCGTTAGGCATTGGCGGGCAGGCAACAATGCAATTTTAGAGTAGATTTTAGGTGAGGCAGTTCACCAACTTGACGGCAAGCATAGTTTTCATTATACTGAAGACATCTTCATTTAAATGAAGATGTCTTCGATGGAGTCTCAAATGCCACAAACGTGTTTCATTAATACAAGTCATCAGCGCGTTCTCGCCTTCTTGGCCAGTCGACCGGACGCCAGATATTATGATGCTGAAATTACCAAGGCTACTGGCCTAAGCGCGGGTGCAGTTAATCAAGCCTTGAGGGATTTGGCCAAAGATGGATACCTGATCCAGGAAACGAAGGGGCGGATGAAATTTTACTCCATTGATATCGACAACCCCATCATTCGACAGTTTAAAGTTCTGCTTAATATCGTTGAGTTAAATCCCCTGGTTGAAAAATTAAAAGAATACAGCAAGCGCATCGTGCTTTTTGGCAGCGCCGCTAAAGGTAAAAATACCGAGGAAAGCGATATCGACCTCTTTGTGATGACAAACGAGCCCGAAGAGATACGAAATATTATCTTTGGAAATGAACTGGCCGAAAAGATTCAGCTCGTTGTAAAAACGCCAACGGAATATGCTTCAATGTCCGAGAAAGAACCTGTCTTTTATGAACGGGTAATGAAGGGTATGGTCCTCTGGGAGGAAAAGGGTGAATCTTGATTTTAAGAAATGTCTGGATCGGGGGAAAATAAAACCTTTCAAAGAGGGCAAAGGTCTGGTTGAAAAGGAGATTGGCTCAGCTGAGCGCGATTTGAAATGGGCCAAAATGAGCTTCGAGCAACAGAATTTCAAGTGGGGCACCATCCAGGCTTATTATTCGATGTTTCATGCCGCAAGAGCCCTTATCTACTCGGAGGGGTACCGAGAGGCTAGCCATTACTGTCTCTTGGTCGCCCTAAAAGCTCTTTTCGTTGAGAAGGATCGCCTTTCCTCTCAGCTTGTCGATGACTTTCATACTGTGATGGTTCTTAGAGAAAATGCCGACTATGAGGATGACTTTTCTTCCGATGGTGCCAAGAAAGCGCTTCAGAGCGCCGAAGAATTTGTCAGACAAACCAGGAATTTAATAGGTGAATGATTATTTACTAAGCTTTCAGACAACGTAGTTCAAATAACATCCACTAGGAGTGGCGTTGTCAACTTCCCTCCAACCCATCTACCAGTTAATTTGCAACTCCGGTAGTCAATGAACCTCAGGGTATGGCTTTTTGTTTTTGAGGTCTTTACTCTACGCAACTTCAAGCAGAAAATCCAATAATTCTCCATCAACCTCAAACCTTGTTGTTCTTGTCTTGGATGGGCAGGACTCGAACCTGAGGGGGGATCTTTAAAGAAAGGGGGATATTTCCCTCCTAATCTTTCCGCTACAGTCTATTTTCTCATCAACGCCAGGAGTTCTTTTGGCTTTAAAATCTTCACCCCGCGATAGTTCTTGAGTACGAGCAGGTCTTTATCTCCTGTGACCAAGTGATCTGCCTTGGCCGCTAGAGCCACGTCAATGAACTTATCGTCCGCGGGATCGCGACAGATTTTGGTGTTATACTCGGGAATAACGTGGATACCACGCTCGCTTAAAAGGTCTTGCCATTCATTGGTGAGTTCGCTAGGCAAGCCAAATTTAAACCTTAGCTTTCCAATAAACTCAGCTAGGGTTTCAGGGGAAATAACGAGATCGAGAGCCCCTTCCTGCCACAGTTCAATGATTTCACCCGGTGCTCCACCAAAGAGGATACCGGAGACGAGAACGTTGGTGTCGAGAACAACCCGCGGCTTCTCAGGCACTTCGAATTATCCTTTCTACCTCTTCCTCCGTCAGCTTTTCTGGATCGTAACCCCTCTTGCGCAGCCACTCGTTGAAGAGCGCACGAGACTTTTTAAGAGCTAGCTCAAAGCGCTCGTTCCAGAGCTTTTTTGCTCGCTCCTCGATCGCTAGATACTCCTCGTATGGGATTATGACCGCCTCGGGCTTGCTTCCCCTCGTTAATACGTAGGGCTCTCTTTCTTTCGAAATGTCGTCGAGAATCTTCCTTAATTTTGAGCGAGCTTCCGTAACCCCAATAATTTTACTCATGAGACCAACCCCCTTTGCTATATATAAAGTACACCCAGACGTACGTTTTTGTCAACATTTTAATAATCACATTTTTGTTTATCTTTGAGATAAAGCCCAAATCTCTCCTTTTGTTCTGCGAACTTGCAGGAAGAAAGCAAAAGACTCTTCCTCATAAGGAGATCTAAATAACCCCCATCTACAGAGGATACGGACTACAGAATTTTGTGAGCTTGGTTCTTTTGCCAGGTAATTTGCAACTCAGGGTAGTCAATGAACCTCAAGGTATGACCTTTGTTTTTGAGCATCTCTGCTCTACGCAACTTCAAGCAGAAAATCCAATTTTTCTCCATCAATTTCAAGCTCTGTGGTTCGAAGAGCGTCCCACACGGGGAGCACACCACAAAAAGCGCCTTACGGGGGCGCTTTTTTGTTGCTAGCGCTCTTGGCAAGGGAGCTCGAACTGAGAAACCAGATTTTTGAGTATGGATTTCCCCAAAAGATTGAGAATTTGGAAGAGCGCAAAAGGACTTTTCAGTCTTTGAGAGAATTAAAAAATGGGGTGAGTTAATTAGGGGGTGATTCCATTGGCGAGCAATTAAGAGGTCATCCGGATGTTAAACGAGGATCTCAAGGGGGAGATCGAGGCGATACTTACCTATGTCAAGCACTTTGCGGTGATCAAGGAGTGCAAGATCAGCCGGGAGACGGAGGAGATATCGCTGGATGAGATGAGACACGTCGAGTGGCTGGCTAGCGCTGTTGTTGATCTGGGAGGCGAGCCGGCGATAGATCACATGCCTCTTAACTTCGGAGGAAACACGGTTCAGGACATGCTTCGACGAGATGTTGAGTTGGAGAAAGGGGCTGTTAAGCAGTATGAGGAGCACATCGTCGCCATCGACGACCTAAAACTGAAGAAACTTCTCACTAAGATAAAGTCTGAGGAGGAAGAGCATCTGAGCAAGTTCAGCGGAATGCTCGAGGAAATTTCCTGATCTGCTTGCTTGGTATGCTCTGTGGTTTTGAGAGAAGCTAAAGTGCGATTACTTTAGGACAAGGGAGATGATTTTAAAAAGGAGAGGCGGCCTATGAAGGTAACCATTGATGAGGAGGCTTGCATCGGGTGCGGGCTGTGTGCCGATACCTGTCCCGATGTTTTTGGAATCGGAGATGACAACATCGCTCGTGTTATCTCCGAGGATTACGGCGATTGCGATCTCGAAGGGGTTGTAGAGGATTGCCCTGGAGGAGCGATAATACTCGAAGAATAGCATCCAAATTTAAACCACTTTAAATATAAGAGCGAGCAAGGATGACAGAGAGGAACTGTAGTTCCTCTCCTTTTCTGTTTGTACTCGGAGGATACAGTTTTTAGGCGTTAATTCCCCGTTATCAGTGAGTTATTGAGTTTTTTGTAGAGTTCGGTGATGTCTCTGTATACCTCTTTAGCTCCCCCTTTTCTCAAAAGGCTTGCGGGGATGCCCCCGGATAGAACACCAATGGGGTCGATCCCCGCCCTTACAGCAGCCCTCATATCCCATACGGAATCGCCCACCACCACTGCTTCTTGGGACTGACCGCCGACTTTCCTTAAAGCCACCTGGAAGATATCCGGGGCGGGTTTTCCTGCTTTCACCTCCGAGGTGGAGGTGAATCCATCGATTAAGTCACTCACATCCAATAAATCGATGTAGTGCTGGATCGCTTTCTTTCTCGCCGAGCTGGCCAGGACGATTATCTTCCCTCTTTTCTTTAGCTCCAAAAAGAGCTCTTTTACGCCTGGGAATTCCTTGATTTCTCGAATTTGGTGGGAGTAGTTGAGTCTGTAGGTCCGTCGTATCTTCTCCCCGATCTTCTTCAGCTGATCGGGAGTCAAAAACTGGTGCAGGATATCGTCGCTACTCCTGCCGATCTGGGCCAGGATATCCAGGGGATCGATTATAACTCCAAATTGCTCGAAGGCCTGCTGCCATTTCTCGACGTGTACCCAGTTGCTATCCATCAGGGTGCCATCGATATCAAAAATTATCATCCTCTTCATTCTTCTGATTTTTTCTCCACTGGACTTGCCATCTCCTCTTGTTGCCCCAGAGAGATTTGAGTTAAAATAAATTTAGAAACCCGTGATATTTCTTGAACGAGATCTGCCCAATTTAAAGCACTGTAAGCTGGCAGGGATCACAGATTGCTGGTGATTTTTATTTTAAAGGCGGGAAGTGGGGTTTTCCTGCAGAGGATTTTTCTGTGTGGTTAGGAAATTTTTGGAAAGGGGGGAGATGGAATGGCACTGGTTAGGAGAAGACCTTCAGGGGAAATAGAGTCCATCCGGCGGGATATCGAGAGGATGTTTGAGGAACTCGGGGAATGGCCGGGAAGATTCCGTCCCTGGTGGGGGAGACGCTGGTTGGCGAGGGTGGCTTACTTCCCAACCCTCGATATGTTCGATAAGAAGGATGAGATAGTGATCAAAGCTGAATTGCCTGGTATCGAGAAGGAAGAAGTCGATATCTCGGTGACCGAGGATACTTTGACGATTAAGGGAGAAGCAAAGAAGGAAGAAGAGATCAAGGACGAGGATTATTACTGCTGTGAAAGGTCCTATGGCAGCTTTTCTCGATCGATTGATCTCCCCGTGGCTGTCCAGCCGGAGAAGGTGAAGGCGACCTTCAAGGATGGGATGCTTGAGATTCACCTCCCCAAAGCAGCAAAGCCAAAGGGAGTAAAAGTTGAGGTCAAGTAATTCTGCTGTAATGTCCCCACTTTCCTGCCTTCAAGGGAGGTAGAATGTGAGTCTGAAGGGCAAGAGG
Organism: Actinomycetota bacterium; assembly: GCA_030019215.1. Lineage (GTDB taxonomy): Bacteria > Actinomycetota > Aquicultoria > Subteraquimicrobiales > UBA9087 > UBA9087. The sequence goes on along the minus strand of JASEEZ010000013.1, from coordinate 5,262 downwards.
ATAGCTTTTTTAATAGGTCCCGCTTTCCAAGATGAAGAGGGTACGGAGCCTAGGAAATATTTGGTGGGCAAGGGAGCGGAAGTTGTCTACATCGGTCCCCAGAAGACGGTTTACAGGGGCAAATATGGACGAGCTAAGGTCAAAGTGGATAAGACCTTCGATAGGGTAAGGCCCGATGAGTTCGATGCGGTTATCATCCCGGGTGGCTCGGCGCCTGAACATCTAAGGGTGGAGAAGGTGGCGGTGAATTTCGTCCGCGATTTCATAGAACTGGGCAGACCCTTGGCTGCCATTTGCCACGGACCCCAGATGCTCATTTCGGCCGATTCCCTAAAGGGCAGGACCATCACCTGTTATGAGGGGATAAGGGACGATGTTAAGCTGGCCGGGGCCAAGTATGTGGACGAGCCTGTGGTGGTGGATGGAAACCTCATCACCTCGCGCAAACCATCTGACATTCCCATGTTCAACGAGGCTATTTACGAGGCGTTAAAATCCAAAGACTGATCTAATAAAGTTGTACTCAAAGAGATTGGCATGGTCCCGCTTTCGGCGGAATTGCGGCGAAGAGATTGAGAAGATATAATTTTGTTGCCCAAGGGGCAGCAGACCCATTTGCTAAAGACTAAATTTGCGGAGTAAGTATTCGGGCCCATAGCTCAGCTGGTCAGAGCACCCCGATTCATATCGGGGGTGTCACAGGTCTTAGCTATGGTGGAAGTGTTGGATAAGGGCCCATAGCTCAGCTGGTCAGAGCAGCGGACTCATAATCCGCGTGTCGTAGGTTCGAATCCTACTGGGCCCACCACGTAAAAATGTGGCTTGCCACATTTTTACGTGGGCGATTAGCTCAGCGGTTAGAGTGCTCGGTTCACATCCGAGAGGTCACTGGTTCAAATCCAGTATCGCCCACTATTTATGGTAAAGCGCATTTTGTTACGCGATAAAATGTGATTAGTTGATCTCGTGTCCCCACCATTGGTGGGTTTTTTGCACTCGGTGGTGATGATGAGAATTTATATAGTTTGTCCCGATAAATACGAGTTTAAAAAGAGAAAGCCATTCACCACGATTTTTAACGATGTCTTTGCCCAGAGATTCGTCCAGCATCTCAGAGACGATCCGGAGCTGTGCACGGGGTGTGGAGCGGCGTGCGGTGCCGTTTGGCTTATGATCTGGATTATTCCTCCGACATCGCGGGCATTTTGAAACTCCCCCCCGAGCTTCTCTACTACGTTGATGAGCCCCAAAGGCATCTTCCGGATAAGTTACCTGAACATGATGTGATGATTGCCATCAATGTTCATGAGGACATCTTGCTTGCTCTGCCTGAGCGAGCGAAGGAGGCTGGCGCCAAGGCGATGATCATTCCCCGCGAGCACCCGGATTGGTTGAGCAACTGGGCGTGGATGAGGATTCAGAAGGGTTGTCAGGCTCTTGGACTCGAGTGTGCTTCCCCCAAACCCTTCTGCTCCCTCAAGGGGAGCAGAGCTCATTCTCATATCAATCAGTTCATGCGGCACTATAAGATAGGTGAGCCCAAGTTCAAGATAGAGGTAAATAGGGGCATCATAAAAGATGTCGAGGTCTTGCGCAGTGCACCGTGCGGAAATACTTACTTTGTTGCCCACAACATCGTCGGGAAGAAAGTCGATGAGGGGCTCGACCAGTGGGTTGCCAAGTACTGGCACAGCTATCCCTGCATCGCCAGCATGCAGATGGATTCCTCCCTGAAAGATACCGTTCTTCACAAGGGGGGCTACATTCATCTTGGGGCTGTCCGGAAGGCTGTGAAGGAAGCGATCGCGAGGGTCTAGTCTAAGATCCCGCCAGCGGCGGGGGCTTTTTAGTTTTGACCTTAAAGGTGGACGTTCTTTTTGACGATATATTAACTGGTGATTTGGTGCTAGGATTGGAGGTTTTATGGACTGGTCGCATGAGAGAATAGGGGACATACTCCTTCGCGAGCATCTGATAACCGAGGAGCAGTTGATCGAGGCCTTAAAGGTTCAGCGGGGAAGCGGTCGGCCTCTGGGAAAAATACTGATCGAGCAGAAAATCATCACGGAGGAACAGTTGGCCAAGGCTCTGGCGGCTCAAAAGAATCTTCCTGTGATCAGCCTGAGCGAGTATCAAGTTGATCCCAGGGCGGCGACATTGATTTCCGAAAGAGTCGCTCGCCGGCACATGGCAATTCCCATCGGCTACGACAAAGGAAAGCTAGTTTTAGCCATGGCAAATCCTCTCGATGTTCATGCCGTAGATGACCTGCGGGTTATCACGGGCTATGAAATAAAACCTGTTGTGTGCACCGAATCCGAGATAGTAAATGCGATCAATCGTTATCTTCTTCTTTCGGTGGAAAAAGCGGCCGAATCGGCGGCGGCTGAGGTAGAAGAGGTCGCGGTGCAGAAGCTGAAAAAGGTGACCGAGGAGGCGCCCATCGTCAAGCTGGCCGATCAGATTATCTCCGAGGCGGTCACTCAGGAAGCCAGCGATATTCACATAGAGCCGCAGGAAAAGGATTTCAAGGTTCGGTATAGGGTTGACGGAGTCCTTCATAACGTGATGAGCATTCCGAAGAAGCTTCAACCCGGACTTTTGTCCCGCCTTAAGATAATGAGTGAACTTGACATAACCGAGCACCGTCTTCCCCAAGACGGAAGATGCGGTTTAAACGTTAGGGAAAAAGAGGTGGATCTGAGGGTGGCCACCCTTCCGGGAATCTATGGGGAAAATATAACCATCAGGATCCTGGACAAGAGCCAGGCTATCTTCAAGCTTGAGGAATTGGGGTTTGGCGCTGATGTGCTCAAGAAATTTGAGTTGGTCTACAGTAAGCCCTATGGTGCCATCCTTGTCACTGGTCCTACCGGTTCAGGAAAATCAACCACCCTTTACGCCACCCTGAATATCCTCAGCTCTCCGGAAAAGAAGATAATCACGGTGGAGGATCCCGTGGAGTATAGATTGCCCGGGATAGTCCAGGTTCAGGCCAATCCCAGGATCGGTCTTACTTTCGCCAATGGGCTGAGATCGATTGTCCGTTGTGATCCGGATATCATAATGATCGGTGAGATCAGGGATCTGGAGACGGCGCAGATCGCCGTGGAATCCGCCCTGACCGGGCACCTCGTTTTATCTACTCTTCACACGAACGATGCCTCGAGTGCCTTGACGAGGCTCATTGAAATGGGTGTGGAGCCATTCCTCGTTTCCTCAGCCATAGATTGCGTTCTGGCGCAGAGGCTGGCCCGGAGGCTCTGCGAGGAGTGCAAGGAGGCCTACAAGCCCTCTGATGAGATTTTAAGGGAAAACTTCCCTGATTGTAAGGGGGATTTGGTCATTTACAGGGCAAAGGGATGCCGCAAGTGCCTGAATACGGGGTATAAGGGAAGGATAGGCATCTACGAGCTTATGTTGGTGAGTGATGAGGTGGGAAGGATTTGTGTGGAAAAAAGATCGTCCGAGGAAATTAAGAAGGTGGCCATTCGGGAAGGGATGCGAACGCTTCGCGAAAATGGTCTGGAGAAGGTAAAGGAGGGAAAGACCTCTATTGAAGAGGTGTTGAGAGTAGTTGTATAGCGGTTATCAATGAGACGGGGTAAGGAGACAAATGCCCCCGATGGACATCGGGGGCATTTGTCGTTCATTGGACGGCCTCTTTTTTAATGCTAATATAGGTAAAATAAAATGATGTAAATCCTTGCGAGGGCAAACTTGATGGATGAGTTTAAACTTTTAGAGAAGATCCAAAGTATCGACTCCCTCTTCGATGAACTCGGGGAGAGGAAGGCAAATCTTCCCGAAACGGAGCGGCTTGAGCTTTTGAGAACCGATCTCGCGAATCTCAAAGGAATTTTAGGGGAGAAGGAAAATCGTCTCAAAGAAGAGAGTTTGAAGCAGAAAAAGCTTGAAGGGGAACTGGAGCTCCTGTCTGCCAAGATAAAGAACGAAGAGAAGAAACTCTACGGGGGGGCGATCAGGGATCCGAAAGAGCTCCTCAATCTTCAAGAGGAGGTTCGGGCCCTTTGCAAACACAAGGATGAGTTAGAGACGGACTTGCTTGAACAGCTCGATTTGGTGGAAAATTTAACGGGAGAAGTGAAAGACCTATCGGATCAAGTTGAGTCACTGCGGACGGAAGAGGGCAAAGCGGAGAAGGAGCACAAAGAGGTCCTAGCTGAGATCGAGACAAAGTTAACGGAACTTAATCGTGAGAGGGAAGGGACCATATCGGGAATCTCCGACCAACTCCTTGAGCTTTATGGAAAGTTGCGGGGGAAGATCGGCGGCGTGGTGGTTGTTGGAGTCGAGGAAGGTATTTGTCAGGGATGCAGGACGGAGCTTCCCGCCGAAGAAGTGGACAAAATGATACACTCCAATAAGCTTTGGAGATGCTCTCATTGCCGAAGGATAATTGTTAGATGGTGGGGAAGGTGATGGAAAGGAACATTGCCCCCGGTGGTGGAGAAAAGGTGATTCTATATATTGATGGCGCGGCGAGAGGTAATCCGGGTCCTGCTGGAATTGGTGGTGTTCTTTTTGGGGCTAGTGGCGAGAGGATTCAGAGTTTTAGTGAGTATATCGGGGAGACCACTAACAACATTGCTGAATATTCGGCGCTCATTTATGGTCTGGAGCGGGTGCTAAAGATTCCTGGGGGTGCGGACTTGATCGAGATACGCTCGGACAGTGAGCTTTTGGTGCGTCAGCTCGAGGGTGCGTATAGGGTCAAGAATCAAAATCTCAAGGTCTTCTTCAGTCGGGTCAAGACGCTTCTTGGCCGGTTTAAGGAGGCGAACATCTCCCACATTTCCAGGGAGAAAAATGCTGAGGCCGATGAGCTGGCCAATAAGGCCATCGATGACTATCTGGCTGGTGGGAAGTCACAAAAAAGGCTGGAGGGCATCCCGGAACAGGAAAGCTTGTTCTAGTGGAACCCCGCCATCGGCGGGGCCAGGGACCCAGTGTCAAGGGTCAAGGGACGAGAGACGAAGGGCGAAGGACGAAGAATCAGTGGTCAGAGAGTAGAAATTCTAAATCCAAAGCACTAAATTCTAAATGGTTCGACAAAGCTCACCATCCTGAGCCTGTCGAAAGGTGAGCTCAGTCGAAGCCTCGAAGGACAAATTCAAAATCCAAATTCTTGAAATTCTAAACAATGTTTTGAAATTTGTGCTTTGAATTTTGTGCTTGTTTAGGATTTAGGAATGTGTGCCCTGCAGCTAAGGGGACTAGCGGGTGAAAGTCCCGCCAAGC
>JASEEZ010000012.1 GCA_030019215.1 Actinomycetota bacterium | reverse complement strand
AGCTGTAAACGATGTTGTGCTATTTTTGTGTCAACGATGTTATGCTACTTGTCAGCTAGAAATTAGCTAATTTCGAATGACTAATGACGAATTGCCAATAACGAGCAACGAATAACGAATAACGAATAACTTATCAGAGGCCTGGGTAAATCCTGCCGAGGCCCATTTGGCTTACCCAAAAAATATTTTTGCTTTCCTCTCTTCATGAGGAGCGGGGGTCGAAGTTGAGTCTGAGGATGCTACTTGGCTGCTTAAAGGAAAACGATAATTTCAGAAGGCTGGTCGGTGATCTGCTGGCCGGAGAGAACCTGACCATTTTTACCCCCGATCCCCTTCGTCCCTATCTTATGGCCGGGCTTTTTCGGGAAGCGAAAAGGCCTTTTCTGATCATCACCCCCACGGTGAAGGACGCCCAGGAGCTGGTCAAGGATATGGCTAACTTTCTTCCCTCCACTCTTCTCTTTCCTGATTGGGAGGTTCTTCCCTACGAGCGGCTTTCGCCCAGGAGCGAGATAGTGGGGAGGCGACTGGAGGTCTTGAATCGGCTTCGAAGGGGGTCACCCACCGTCGCTGTCACCGCCGTCCAGACGCTCATGCAGAAAATTCCTCTCCTCGCCGCTGGATTGACTGAGCCATTGGAGATAAAGGTCGGTCGGGAGTGCGATCTTCATCGCCTCTCGAGGGAACTTCTGAAGATGGGTTACGAGCGGGTCCCCATGGTGGAGGCGAAGGGACATTTCAGCATCAGGGGAGGGATAGTGGATGTCTTTCCTCCCACTACGGAGCATCCTTTAAGGATCGAGTTTTTTGGAGACGAGATAGAATCCATTCGGGAGTTCATGATCTCTTCCCAGCGTTCTATCTCCTCGTTGGAGGGGACTTCGATCTTTCCCCGCCGTGAGCTTGTTTTAAATCGTCAAACCGCCGAAAGAGCCCTTGATCTTTTGAGCGGGAAGTTGCCTGGTGGAAGGCTGGAGGAAGATTTGAGGAAATTGAGGGAACTTTCCTACTTTGAGGGGATCGAGGTTTACACTCCTTTTCTCCACGAGGGACTGGGTACCCTTCTTGACTACTTTCCCTCCAATGGGGTGGTGATCCTGCATGAAACCAAGGAGGTCGAGAATGAGGCGGCCGAGTTCTACCTGCGACAAACCAAGGCTCTAGATGAAGCTCTCCTTTCCGGGAGCATCCTCCCACCACCTGCCTCGTATTACCTCTCTCCGGATGATGTCCTCGATCTCTGGTCGAAGAGGCAGCGATTGGATTTGGTCTCCATCAGAACGAGGCTGAGAGGGCGGTTGGCCGAATTCCGGTGTTCCCCTGTGGAGCCGATGTTGGGAAGCATCGATCGGCTCGAGAGGCTCATAAAGGAACTCAAAAAGGAGTTTCTCGTCTGTATCGTCTCCAGGGATCGAGGAGGCGCTGAGAGATTGAGGGAGGTGCTGGAGGAGAGGGGAATCGAGTCCATTCTTTGTCTGGATGAGTTCACCCTGAAGGTTCACCCTGAAGGGGAGATGCCTTTGACTTCAGGGAAGGTGATTTTAACCGTTGGGAATTTGAGCCGGGGGTTTATTTTCAAGGATGCTGGTCTGGCCTGTTTGAGCGACTGCGACATCTTCATCAAGCATAGAGAGGAGCGACGGGAGAGGCAAACAAGGGCCCTCCCCTTGATGGGTTTCGTCGATATCGAGGAGGGGGATTATGTCGTTCATGTGAATCACGGGATTGCCAGATACGCTGGCCTATCTCAGCAGGAGGTGGAGGGAGTCGTTAGGGATTACATGGTCCTGGAGTATGCCCGAGGAGATAAGTTGTACGTTCCGGCCGATCAGGTGGATAAGGTCTCCAAGTACATCGGAGAGAGCACTCAGCCACCCAAGATATCCCGTTTGGGAGGAAGGGAGTGGTCGCGAGCCAAAAGGAGAGCGAAGGAATCCGTCAAGAAGATGGCCTTTAATCTCCTAACTCTTTACGCCAAGCGGCTGAGCAGCGGGGGCTTCTCCTTTTCACCCGACACGCCTTGGCAGAGGGAACTGGGGGATGCCTTCCCCTTTGAGGAGACACCCGATCAACAACAAGCAATAGCTGATGTCAAGGACGACATGGAGAGCCTCAGACCGATGGACAGACTCATCTGTGGCGATGTGGGTTACGGTAAGACGGAGGTGGCCATCAGGGCCGCCTTCAAGGCAGTGATGGATGGCAAACAAGTAATTGTCTTGGTTCCCACCACCATCCTGGCTCAGCAGCATTATAACAACTTTCGCGAGAGGCTTTCAGTCTTTCCGGTGGTTGTGGAGATGCTGAGCAGATTCAAATCACCGAGAGAACAGAGGAGGATATCCGCCGATTTTGCTCTGGGGAGGGTGGATATCCTCATCGGGACCCATCGTCTTCTTCAGAGGGATGTTAAAGCCAAGGATCTGGGATTGGTTGTGATCGACGAGGAACAACGCTTTGGAGTTGCCCATAAGGAACACCTGAAGAATTTAAAAGAGACGGTGGACGTAATCACCCTTACGGCTACCCCAATTCCGAGGACCCTGCAGATGTCTCTCACGGGGATAAGAGATATGAGCATCATCGATACTCCCCCCGAGGATCGCTATCCCATCTATACCTATGTTGGTGAGGAGGATGAGGGGCTCATCCAGAGCGCCATTCGAAGGGAGCTGGCTCGAGGCGGGCAGATCTACTACGTTCATAATCGAGTTGAGGTCATCGATGGGGCTGCCCGGAGGGTGATGGAGTTGGTGCCTGAAGCCAGGATTGCCGTTGCCCACGGACAGATGCCCGAAGATGATTTGGAGCGGGTTATGCTCGATTTCCTGGCCAGTAAGTACGATGTTTTGGTCTGCACCACCATAATCGAGTCAGGGATAGATATTCCCTCCGTGAATACCCTCATCGTCGATGAAGCCGACAAGCTCGGCTTGGCCCAGCTTTATCAGTTGAGGGGGAGAGTGGGCAGGGCAAACCACCGGGCTTATGCTTACTTCTTTTTCTCCTCAGACAAGACTCTGACACCGGCCGCTACCGATAGACTAAAGACCATCGGAGAATTCACCGAGCTGGGATCGGGTCTAAAGATTGCCCTGAGGGATCTCGAGATCAGGGGGGCCGGAAATCTTCTTGGTCCCGAGCAGCACGGCCACATTGCCGCTGTGGGATTCGAGCTCTACTGCCGGCTTTTGCAGGAGGCGGTGGAGGAGATTCGGGGGAAACCGGCCAGAAAGCCCCTGGAGGTCAAGGTCGATCTTCCCGTGAATGCTTACATTCCTCGCGATTTCGTCACCGAGGAGTTCTTAAGGATAGAGGCCTATCAGCGCATCGCCTCCATCGATGATCTCGAGAAGGCTAAAGAGACAGGAGGGGAACTCCGGGATAGATACGGCCCTTTGCCTCGAGAGACGGAAAACCTAATCGAGGTGTGCAAACTCAAGGTCATGGCGCGAGATGCGGGAGTTGCCAATATCCGCTGGGAAGAGGGCAATCTCCTCCTTTCCCCATTTACCCCGCCTGCGGCGGGGTGGCTGCAAGCCATTGGTGGGGTTTATCCCGATTTGGATTTCAACCCCAGGCGGAGAACCTTGATCCTTCGAGGTGTCGATAAAGGGGGAGTCCTCTCTTTCGGTCACCGATTGTTGGGTGATATAATACGACTGTCCTCCTGAAGAACTGGGATGAGCCAATTTGGTTTCCTGATAATTTCTCGAGGAGAGAAGATTTTAGGTGAGAAAGCGGAAGTCCCCTCAAAAGTATACCTTCGATTCCCTCCTGGAGATAATGGCCAGACTCCGCGGTCCCTCCGGTTGCTTGTGGGATAAAGAACAGACTCACCAGAGCATCAAACAGCATCTGATCGAGGAGGCCTATGAGGTGGTGGACGCTATCGACAGGAAAGATTTTGCCCATTTAAAGGAAGAGCTGGGCGATCTCCTTCTTCAGGTGGTCTTCCACGCTCAAATTGCCTCCGACGAGGGCAAATTCGACATCGGGGATATTCTGGAGGATATCACAACCAAATTGGTGAGGCGCCACCCGCATATCTTTGGCGATGTAAAGGTCTCTTCCTCTCGGGAGGTTGTGGAGAATTGGGAGTCGATCAAGAGAGGGGAAAGCGGTCGTTCCCTCCTGGCCGGCATCCCGAGGTCTCTTCCAGCTCTCTTTCATGCGCTTAAGCTACAGGAGAAGGCGGCTCGGGTGGGATTCGACTGGGAGGAGAAGGAACCCATCTTCGAAAAGCTCACTGAGGAGATTGCCGAGTTGGAGGAGGCCTGCCGCGAAGAGGGGCGGGAAAAAGGTGAGATAGGGGATATTTTGTTTACGGTGGTAAATCTGGCCCGTCGTCTAGGGATTGATCCCGAGGACGCCTTGAGGGCGGTGAATGTGAAGTTCCGCCGGCGATTCGAGTTCATGGAGAAAAGAGCCAAAGAGGAAGGAAGAGGTCTGGAATCCATGTCCCTGGAGGAGAAGGATAGGTTGTGGGAAGAGGCGAAGAGTTTGGAGACGAGTGAGGAGGCAAGGAGGTCGTATGACGAAGATAGAGAAGGTTCTGGCCAGGGAGATTCTGGATTCTCGAGGTAATCCCACGGTTGAGGTCGAGCTTTTCTTGGATGGGGGAGCCGTAGGAAGATTCGCCGTGCCTTCGGGTGCCTCTACCGGAACCTTTGAAGCCCTGGAGCTTCGCGATGGCGATGCAGGGAGGTATTTGGGCAAGGGTGTACTCAAGGCGGTGCAAAATGTAAATGAGGTGATCGCCCCGGCCATTCTGGGGATGGATGCTCTGCGCCAGCGGGAGCTGGATCTGAGACTGATAGAGCTTGATGGGACGGAAAACAAGAGCAAGCTGGGAGCCAATGCCATTCTCGGTGTTTCCCTGGCGGCCGCCAAAGCCGTTGCCAGGGCTCGGGGTCTTCCACTCTATCGACACATGGGGGGAGAGAGGGCCCATGTGCTTCCCGTTCCCATGATGAACATATTGAATGGGGGCAAGCACGCCGACAACAATGTTGATATCCAGGAGTTTATGGTCATGCCCGTCGGGGCATCTTCTTTTAAGGAGGCCCTTCGCATGGGCGCTGAGGTCTTTCATGGTTTAAGGAAAGTCCTCAAGGCCGAGGGGTTGAATACCTCGGTGGGGGACGAGGGTGGGTTTGCCCCGAATCTCAACTCCAACGAGGAGGCCATCCAGGTCATCCTTGAGGCCATCGAGAAGGCTGGTTACGAACCGGCGAGGGATGCCTACATCACTCTGGATGCCGCGGCCACCGAGTTTTATCGGGATGGAAAGTATATCCTGGCGGGCGAGGGAAGGGAGCTTTCATCCGAGGGGCTTATCGATTTCCTCACGGGTCTCGTCGATAAATACCCCATCCTCTCTCTTGAGGATGGCATGGCTGAGGGGGATTGGGCTGGCTGGAGGAGCTTGACTGAAAAACTTGGTCGAAAAATCCAGCTCGTGGGCGACGATGTTTTCGTCACCAACGTTGCTCGCCTGAAAAGGGGAATCGGGGGAGGCGTTGCCAATTCGATCCTGATCAAGCTCAATCAGATCGGCACCCTGACCGAGACCATCGAGGTCATGGAGTTGGCCAGAGGAGCTGGCTACACCACTGTAATTTCCCATCGTTCCGGGGAGACGGAGGATACCACCATCGCCGATTTGGCCGTGGCCACGAATGCTGGCCAGATAAAGACGGGGGCTCCGTCTCGAACGGACAGGGTCTGCAAATACAATCAACTTCTGCGCATTGAAGAGGATTTGGGGCCGGCCGCCGAGTACCCAGGGATGAAAGTATTCTGTAATATTGGTTTGTAGTTTTTAATTCTGGTTCTTCCCCATTTTTAGTGGATAAACTTATTAATTTGGAAGGTGTTAACAAGACAGGTAACGGAGCTCGGGCTAAAGTGCTACGAAAACACTCCGAAGAACGCTATCGCGTCTACGGGGCCGCTCGGGTCTCGCCCAGCGCTAACTTAAGAGCTATCAAAACCTTTTAAATGCTGGGCTGCGACACGGTTTTCTTAAGCACTTTGCCCTCGCTATATAGAATCCACCCACTATTTTTGGCGAAGAACCTTAATTCTTAGCTTGTTATCGACTACTAACTCCCGACTGGGGTGGTTACAATGCGTCGCACCAAGGTAGTGTGCACGATCGGTCCCGCCAGCCAGAAGCCCGAAGTTTTAAGGGAGCTCATGCTCGCTGGGATGGATGTCGCTCGCCTCAATTTTTCCCACGGTACTCGCAAGGAGAAGGCGGAGGATATCGATAATTTGCGTCGTCTTTCGGCCGAGCTTGAACACCCCTTGGCGATATTGGCGGACCTGCAGGGTCCGAGGATCAGAATTGGCGATATCTCCAGCGAGGAGGTAATCCTCGAAGAGGGAGCCGGATTCACTCTGACCACTCGCTCCATCGAGGGGAACAAGAAGGTCGCCTCCGTGAGCTTCGCTGGGCTCCCCGGGGATGTCTCCCCCGGGGATAACATCCTCATCGATTCCGGTCTTTTGGAGTTGCGGGTGGAAGAGGTAAAGGGAAGCGACATTCTTTGCAGGGTTGTCATTGGAGGAAGACTTCGCGCCCACAGGGGGATGAATCTTCCCGATGTCTCTTTAAGTATGGATCCTATCACCGAGAAGGACAAGAAGGATTTGAAGTTTGCCTTGACCAGAGGCGTGGATTGGGTGGCTATGTCCTTTGTGAGGAGCGCTTCCGATGTGGCGAGATTGAAAAAGCTTGTTGCTGAAGAGGGATCCCCCATCTTGATCGTGGCCAAGGTGGAGAGACGCGAGGCGGTGGAGAACATCGATGAAATCTTGGAAGTCGCGGATGGGGTTATGGTGGCCAGGGGAGACTTGGGGGTGGAGATGTCCGCTGAGGAGGTGCCCCTGGTTCAAAAGAGGGTAATTGGCAAGGCTATGAAGAGCGGGAAGCCGGTGGTCATCGCCACCCAGATGCTGGAATCGATGTTGGCGTCCCCTCGTCCAACGAGGGCTGAAGCCAGTGATGTGGCCAACGCCATTTTCGATGGCACTGATGCCCTGATGCTTTCAGGGGAGACGGCGGTGGGGAGCTACCCCCTGGAGGCCGTCAGGACGATGGCCACCATAGCCGAGAAGACGGAGTCCTTTATCGACTATGCGGGGCAGTTGATTCACAAGAGCGACTGGGTAAAAAGGGATGTTTCGGATGCCATCAGCTTCGCCGCTTGCGAATTGGCGGCGGATTTGGGGGTCGGGTTCATCGTCACGGCCACGCAGTCCGGAAGTACTGCCAGGCGGGTTTCTCGATATCGTCCTCCGGCTGGGATCGTTGCCGTTAGTCCTGAGAAGGGGACGGTGAGACAACTGGCTTTCTCTTGGGGGGTCATTCCCCTCCTTGTGCCTCCCAGCAAGGACATAAATGAGGTCTTTGATAGGGGAGTGAGGGCTGTTCAAGGGAGGGGCTTGGTCGCAAAGGGGGATAGAGTGGTCATCACGGCCGGAGTGCTTGTAAATGTTCCGGGAACCACTGATATAATTAAAGTGCAAGAGGTCGAGTAACCCTTCGATTTCCTCATCCTTCGAATCCCTCAGGATGACCCTGAGTTTGTCGAAGGGTCAGGGTTACCCTGAAGGAGTTGTGAAGGGTAAAGGGATGTTGATGACCGGGTTGAGGAGATATCCTAAAGTAGTGAGGATTAAATCGGCGGGAAGGAAAAAGAGAAGGTTGAAGATTGGGCCAGTTGGCACCCTCATCGTGATAGCGGCAGTGGCGCTGTTGGCTTGGTCTCTTCTCCCCCTGGGCCAGCGACTGGAGCGAGAGGAGGAAGTGGGAGAGTTGGAGCAAAAAGTGGCGGCTCTCCGAGAGGAAAATCAGGCTTTGAGGGAGGAGATAGCTCATCTTAAATCCGACGAGTACGTCGAGAAATTGGCCAGAGAGGAGTTGGGCTTGGTCAAGGAGGGTGAAAGCGCTTATCTTGTGGTTCCCCCGAAAGGGGAGGAGCGATCCGATGAATCCAAACCCCAGAAACGGGAGAGGACCCTCTGGCAAAAGTTTGAAGCTTTTCTTAAAAACCTGTTCGACTAGTACCGTTACAACTTAATTTACCTAATTATTCTCATCTGTTAGAAAAATGATCTTCCAACGGAATTAGCTGGAGATAGTTGTAACGGCACTAGTACCGTTACAACTTAACGATTTGACATTTTGCCCGCAAGATAGTTAAAATTACCTGCATCCGATGAGGGGAGATTCTGAAGGGAGCTTTATAAGGATATGGCATTAGAGATAGGGAATGTTTTAGAAGGTAAGGTAACCAAGATCATGAACTTTGGCGCCTTTGTGGAACTATCCACGGGTGAGACTGGTTTGATTCGCATCTCGGAGGTTGATGATTCCTATGTCAGGGATGTGAGGGATTTTTTGAGAGAAGGCGATAAAGTGAAGGTGAAGGTGGTGGCGATAAAGGAGGATGGGAAGATTGACCTTTCCCTGAGACAGGCTAAACAGGGGGAGAGGGGCCGCACCCCTCAGCGTGCAAAGCCAGTGTCTCGTACCCACAATGAAGCTTTTGAGAGGATGTTGAAACAGTTCAAAAAGCAGAGCAAAGAGAGATTGGAGAGCCTGGATAAGGAACGAAAGAATAAGCGCTCCTAGTGCCGTTACAACTTTAAGGTAGAGCATTTGTCAATTGAAAGAAGTGATATAGGAAATAGTTGTAACGGTACTAGTCCATTCCAGATAGATGAGTTATAATATTGAGAGGAGCCCGTTGCGGGCTTTTTTAATTGGAGATGCGAATGCGTGTCACAACGATGGAAAAAGATTTTAAAGTCGTTGGTAACCAGCTTGGTCGCCGCCCGAGGGATCTGTTGGCTGTTGTGAAACGTTGCTACAAGAATCGTCCCAAGGTGATCGCCACCAGTCCCATCTTGGAAGATGGGAGCCCCTTCCCCACGGTATTTTGGCTTACCTGTCCCGTGCTCGTCAAGAAAGTGGCCCTCGCCACGGGAACCAATCCCGTTGGCGAGCTGATTCACGAGAAAATTGGCGAGGATAACCCCGCCTGCGGCGGGGAGTGTGAAGTAAGTTGAGGCTCGCTTCCATCGATATCGGCACCAACTCCACCCGTCTATTGATCGCCGAACTCGCTCTCGGCGGTGAGCTCAAGACTTTACTCCGGCGAACCCAGATAACACGGCTGGGGGAGGATGTGGATAGAACCTGCTGGCTGAAGCGGGAGGCCATCGAAAGAACTCTTGAAACCCTCGAGGCCTACGGGAAGATGATAAAGGAGTTTGGGGTTGGGAGGGTCAAGGTCGCGGCCACCAGCGCAGTCCGCGATGCGCGAAACGCCGATGATTTCCTGGAACTGGTTGGAGATAGAGTGGGGTTTGAAGTTGAAGTTCTCACCGGCAAACGGGAGGCCGAGCTCGCTTTCCTTGGTGTCGCCCACGACTGGCGACCATCGATCCACGACCATCGACCGATTTTGGTTATCGACATCGGGGGAGGTAGTACCGAACTCATCCTGGGACGGTCCGGTTTTGGGGAGCAGGTTTTCAGCCTGGATATAGGTTGTGTGAGGCTGACGGAGATGTTCATAAAGAGCGATCCACCCCTTGCCTCCGAGATCGAAGCCCTTGGGTCCCACGTTTTGGAGACGGTCCGCCCCGCTGCGGATCGGATAGAGCGAACCGAGGGGCCGATCGCTTTTGGCGTGGCCGGCACGATAACCACCATTTCCGCTATTGAACAGGAAATGAAAGTCTACGATCCTGAGAGGATACACGGTTCCAAGCTGCTCATCTCCACCGTCGAGGGTATCCTCGGGAGGCTGGTGAGGATGCCGTTGACGGAGCGCAAGAGGGTAGCCGGACTGGAACCCGCACGGGCGGATATCATCGTCGCCGGGATAGTTATCCTCCGGGAGATTATGAAAGCGCTGGGATTAACCGAGCTCACTGTGAGCGAGCATGATATCCTGGATGGACTGATCGTTTCCATGCTCCGATAGGGCTGGGACTTTCTTGCCCCCCATCCATTGCTTTGCTATATTTATTTTGGCGAATTTATTCGCTTCCAGCTTCTCATCGTTTGTGGGGGTGTAGCCGAACTGGCACAGGCAACGGACTTAAAATCCGTCGGCGGCAACGCCTTGTGGGTTCGAATCCCACCACCCCTACCATTCGACTGAGTCGAATGTCCTGAGCGAGAGCTTTTTTCGAGTCGAAGGACATGCACGCGGCCACATTTTGAAGTGCCCCGTGGTCCGAAGGACTTTACGGGGCATTTTTGTGCTATCTGTTGGCAAGCCTGCCCCGTAGCCTGAAAGGCTTTACGGGGCCACATTCACGTTCCACGCCATCCTCCTACGCCAAACGCGGGGCGGTCTGTTTTCTATTGTTAATAGTCTAGTTAAATCAGCTCTTTTGGTTGTCATATCTGCTCCATCGGCCCCGCCGTCGGCGGGGTAAACAGCGTCTTAGCCCGGGAGTTGGGCTCTTCAATTTGTTGTCAGGGAACGGAAAATAAATCGCAAGTTTATTTTTCTTGACAAGATGGGACAAACGTTCAATACTTAATTGAGAATAGTTCTCAATTAATATTTCGATTAAGATGGTAAAACAAGGCGAAGCGCTCAAGAACTTAAGGGAAAGTGGCTATCGGCTGACTCCCCAGCGGAGGTGCATTCTGGAGAAGCTCGCTTCTTCGGGGAGACATATGAGTGCTGAGGAGCTGCATCGAGCCGTGAGGGAACGCTATCCCAGGATCGGATTGGCCACCGTCTACAGAACCCTGGATTTACTGAAAGATTTGGGGTGGGTGAAGGAGGGGGATTTCGGCGAGGGGCATCGCCATTTCGAGGCGAATCCGGATCACCACCATCACCTCGTCTGTCTTAGCTGTGGTCGGATTGAGGAGTTTGGCGAGCGCGTTTTGGATCAATTTCAACGGGAGCTGGAGGAGAGGTTCCGTTTCGAGGTAGTCGATCACTGTCTGGAATTCTATGGATACTGTTCATCCTGCAAAAGACGGAAGAAGGGTTAACATTGGGCAAGAAAGTGAGGTTGAATAATGGAGATATCTCTGACTGATTTGGGCATGGGAAAGCTGGCGATCATAAAGCGCATAGAGGGCGGGCACGGTTTTCAGAGGAGGATAACGTCCATGGGGATGAGGGTGGGCAAGGAGGTTCGGAAGGTCACCGCCCAGCCCTTGAGGGGCCCCATAGTTGTTGAGGTCGAGGGGTGCAGGACGGCCCTTGGCCGAGGTATGGCCGCGAAGATCATCGTCGAGGAGGCTCCGGAGTGAAGATACTCCTTATGGGCAACCCCAACGTCGGCAAAAGCGTCTTTTTTTCCAGGTTGACCGGCACGAATGTCATTGCCTCCAATTATCCTGGAACCACCGTGGGGTTCACCAGGGGCAAGATGAAGTTGGACGGTCAAGTTGCAGAGGTCATCGACGTCCCTGGAACCTATACCCTCGAGCCCACCTGCAGGGCGGAGGAGGTCGCCGTGGAGATGCTCAAGGAGGGGGATGTGATCATCCAGGTCGTCGACGCCACCAACCTCGAGAGAAATCTCTACCTCACCCTTCAACTGCTGGAGAAAGGAAAACCTCTCATCGTTGCCCTGAATCTCTGGGACGAGGCCAAGCACATCGGAATAGATATCGATGTAAAGAGGCTGGAGAAGCTTTTGGAAGTACCCGTTGTACCTACCGTCGCTATCACTGGCGAGGGCATCAAGGAGCTCGTTTTGCGCCTCACCGAGGCCAGGGCGCATGCCTTTGAGCGAACCGATGCGGAGCGGTGGAAAGAGGTGGGGAGGATCTCCTCTGAGGTGCAGTGCGTTGCCCATCGCCATCACACCCTCCTGGAGAGGCTCGGGGATTTGACCATCAAACCCAGAACGGGGATTCCCCTGAGTATCCTTGTCCTCTATCTAGTTTTCAAGGTGGTGAGGTTGGTTGGGGAGGGTCTGATAACTTATCTTTTGAATCCCCTTTTCAATCTTTACACCCCTCTGGCGATGAGGTTGAGCGCTCTTCTTGGCCCCGGCGTCGTCCATGATATCTTGATCGGTCACCTCATCGCGGGGAAAATCGATTACGCTCAATCGATGGGCCTCCTCACCACCGGACTCTACGTTCCCTTTGCCATGGTTTTGCCCTATGTGTTTGCGTTCTACCTCACCTTAAGTTTCTTGGAGGACGTCGGCTACCTCCCGCGTTTGGCTGTTTTGATGGACAACATCATGCACCGCCTGGGCATGCACGGTTCAGCCATCATTCCCATGTTTTTGGGTTTTGGCTGCAATGTGCCCGGCGTCCTGGCCACCCGGGTCCTCGAAACCAGGAGGCAGAGGTTCATCGCCGCCACCCTGCTGTCGATAGCCGTTCCCTGCTCCGCTCTTCTCGCCATGATCATGGGGTTGGTCGGAAGATACGGCCCTCGAGCCCTGGGAATGGTCTTTGGCACCCTCTTTGTCGTGTGGTTAATCTTGGGTTTCTTGTTGGACAGGATCCTCAAGGGAGAAAGCCCCGAGATCTTCCTGGAGATACCACCCTACCGCACCCCCTACCTGGGGGCTCTTTTGAAGAAGCTCTGGATGAGAGTCAGGTGGTTTTTGACGGAGGGGGTGCCCTATGTCCTTTTGGGGGTGCTCATCATCAATGTTTTTTATGTTCTGGGGGTGGTCGATGCGATCGCGGGAATCGCGGCCCCGGTGGTTGTGGGAATCCTGGGTTTGCCTGGGGAGGCGGCCATCGCTTTGATCGCTGGCTTTTTGCGTAAGGATGTTGCTGTGGGGATGTTGTTGCCGCTCGGTCTGAATATGAAACAGCTCATCATAGCCAGCGTCGTCCTCTCGATGTACTTTCCCTGTGTGGCCACCTTCGCTGTTTTGGTTAGAGAATTGGGGATAAAAGATATGGCAAAATCCGCGGGTATAATGATATGTAGTGCTATCTTAGTGGGGGGATTGCTCAATCTAATTTTGTAAAAAGGAAAAGTGAAGAAAGCGGAGAAAGACCGGGGAGGGATGAAAATTGGAAGGACACACCCGACACATAGCTGAGGAACTTCAGGAACATCTGCCCTACGCTGTCTTGAGCGTAGCCATCGCTCTGGCCATTCTGGGTATGCTCACCTTCGTCTCCGTGCTGCTCGGAGCGGCCAATTTCGCGAAGGCGGCAAAGAGCTTGTTTCACGTCTTTCACCCTCTTCACATGCTCTTCAGCGCCACGGCGACCACGGCGATGTTCTGGCGTCACGAGAGGAGACTGTTTAAGGCCATGATCATCGGTTTGGTGGGAGCGGCGGGAATCTGTGGGCTCAGTGACATAGCCATTCCCTACATCTCCGGTTTTCTTCTGGGGGTTAGGATGGAGCTACATATCTGTCTCATCCGCCACCCGATGCTCGTCTTGCCCTTCTTGATCTCCGGCATCTTCGTGGGTCTCATCGTTCCCACCTCCACACATGGGGCGACCATCTTTACTCACTCCGCACACGTTCTGGTCAGCTCGGTGGCTTCCGTGCTTTACCTGGTTTCCTTCGGTCTATCCGGCTGGGTAGAGGTCGGCGGGATGGTCTTCATCTACATGGTCTTGGCGGTTTTGCTTCCCTGTTGCACCAGCGATATCGTCTTTCCCCTGTTGTTCACCGAGTCCGAGAGCTAACGGGGCGACACTTTCGGCATCGCGAAGAACTGTTTCCACAAGGTCACTTAACGTTGCTTCTTTCCCGAAGATGGAACCTTTCTCCTCCGCAACAGAAGTAAATCTTCAAAAAAAAATTTGAATTTATTTACAAGTGATTACTGTAATGGTAAACTTTCGAATAGGGGTGTGCAAATTGATTCTCGCAGAGGATCGACCGGTTTTTCCCATAGGTGTTGTAGCTGAGATGCTCGAGGTCCACCCCGAGACCCTAAGGGTCTGGGAGAGGAATGGCATCATTCGGCCGGCTCGCCGAGGTCGAAGGAGGCTATATTCCGATCTCGATCTGAGGCGGTTGAATTTTGTGAGGAGTCTCATCGAAGAGCAGGGCCTGAATCTGGCCGGGGTCAGGAGGATCCTGGAGTTATATCCTTGTTGGCAGATGAGACAGTGTGCAGGGGGAAGGCCCCCGGGTTCTGCTTCGGTCAATCCGGCCAAACCCTGCTGGAAGATGCTGGGGACTTACTGCTTCAAGCCCGAAGACAGGGCGGATATATGCTCCGGTTGCCGTCTATACCGGCGAGGGAGGAAGTGCAGTGGGCGAGTCCGTAAAGTTTGATTGGAGGGGGAGAATGGAAAAGAAAGCCGATTCCCGTGAGGGGTGTGCTAAGGAGAGTACTAGTCTTACCGAGGATTGTTCGGGAAGAGGTGGGGAGGTTGGTTGGAGGAAGATAGGGCACTCCCTGGCCGTAATGAGTGGCAAAGGGGGAGTTGGTAAGTCTCTGGTCACAAGCCTTTTAGCTTCATCTTTGGCCGGGAAGGGCTTCGAGGTGGGAATTCTTGATGCCGACATCACGGGCCCCAGCATTCCCAGGATGTTTGGTCTCAAAGGTCGGTTGAAGATGTTTGAGAACAAAGTTTTGCCAGCTCAAACTGAGGACGGGATCAAAGTCATGTCTCTAAATCTCATCCTTTCTCGGGAGGATGAGGCGGTTATCTGGAGGGGGCCTCTAATTGGGGGAGCCATAAAGCAGTTCTGGGACGAGGTTTTCTGGGGAGAAGTCGATTATTTGCTCGTTGATCTTCCCCCGGGGACGGCCGATGCTCCCCTCACGGTGATGCAGTCCATACCCCTCGATGGTGTTATCATCGTCTCCTCCCCGCAGGATCTGGTGTTGATGGTGGTGAGGAAGGCCATCAGGATGGCCCAGAAGATGAACGTGCCTGCATTGGGGATAGTGGAAAACATGAGCCACGTAGTCTGTCCGGGTTGCGGGGAAAGGATGGACTTTTTCGGTGATGGCTTGGTCAGGAAGATGGCTGAGGATAGCGGAATTCCTTATCTTGGTCAGATTCCCCTCGACCCCGAGATAGCGCGCTTGTGCGATGAGGGAAAGATAAATCAGTATAGAAGGGATTTTTTGGAGGAAATGATCGGTGCCCTGCTCAAATCCTTTGGGTCTCAGGCATCGTGATTGAGGAAGGGAAATGGGGGCGATTTCATTGAAGATAGCCATCGCGGTTCAAGGGAGCGAGGTTTCGCCCCATTTTGGTCGCTGTGAGCGCTATCTCATTATTGAGATCGAGGGCGGCGAGGTAAAGAGGCAGAGGGTGATTCCCAATCCCGGACATCGGCCCGGTTTCTTACCCGGCTATCTGGCGGAGATGGGAGTTGAGGCGATCATCGCCGGGGGCATGGGGCCCCGGGCCAAAGATCTTTTCGCCAAGCAGGGAATAGAGGTCATTACCGGCGTCACGGGGGAGTTGGATGAGGCCCTGAATAGGTTTTTGGCCGGCAATCTTGAGGTAGGCCAGAACACCTGTCATCACTGAGCGAATTCGCTTTTTTATCAGGAGGTGAGAGAGATGGTGGCCCAAAGAAAGTTTCGTTGCTATGATTGCGGGCACGAGTTCCAGGTACCCTACGGGACGGGAGTCCCGGGAGCCCGGATGACCTGCCCCAAGTGTGGTAGTTCAAACGTTCATCGCGCCGAGGGCGATCGTGGTTACACCCGAGCTCGAGGCGGGAGTTTTGGCGCCGGGCGAGGCCCCAGCGTGCTGGGAAGAGGCCGCGGTGGTGGCGGACGAGGCCCTCGTCGGATTTAAGCTTTGGTGAGGGCGGATGCGACGTCGGCGAGGCAAGAAATTCAAGCTCATAAAGAGTTTGGGAGGATTTTTGGCGCTGGCTCTCTCGATTTTAGAGTTTTGGCGGAGTTCGAGCGTTTGCAGGTGTCCCCTGTGCGGATATACGACTCAGCATCTAAAGAGCAAGCCCTGCTCTTCAATCAAGTGTCCCGGGTGTGAGGCATCTTTGAGATTGTCGTTTGTTTCCAAGACGGGTTGAGAAACGAAATCGAAGGGGGAATTGAGAAATGAAAGTGGCGGTGAGTTCAACCGGACCAGATTTGTCAGCTGGGGTGGATCCCAGATTTGGAAGATCTCAGTATTTCATCATCGTCGATCCGGAGACCCTGGAGTTTGAGGCGGTTCAAAATCCCAATATTGCTGCGGTTGGTGGAGCCGGGATTCAATCTGCTCAACTGGTTATCGATAAGGGTGTTTCGGCGGTTTTGACTGGAAACTGTGGCCCGAATGCCTTCTCCACTCTTCAGGCGGCGGGAGTTCGGGTTGTGACGGGAGTGACAGGGACAGTTCGGGAGGCCGTGGAGAAGCACAAGAAGGGTGAACTGAAGCCCACCCCCCAACCCAGTACGGGTCCTCGTTTTGGGATGGGCAGAGGTTGTGGCAGAGGCAGACGTGGCCCACGCGGTTTTTAAGTTTGAAGGGAGAAACCTCGCTTGATAGTTGCAGTGGCCAGCGGTAAAGGCGGTACGGGAAAGACCACCGTTGCCACATCCCTGGCTCTTGTTCTGGGCGATTGCCAATATCTCGATTGCGATGTGGAGGAACCCAACGGCTACATTTTCTTAAAACCCGAGATCAAATCCCGGCGATCGGTGACCATTCCCGTCCCCGAGGTAGATCTTAAAAAATGCACCTTCTGCGGTGATTGTGCCTCCGCCTGCCAGTTCAATGCCATCGCTGTGGTCAAGGAAAAGGTTTTAGTCTTTCCAGAGCTCTGTCACGGTTGCGGTGCCTGTCGGCTTGCCTGTCCGGCCGGAGCGGTCACGGGAGTTCTCAGGGAAGTGGGGGTGATCGAGGAGGGTGCGGCCGGAAGGATTGACTTTGTGCAGGGCACTCTCAACGTTGGAGAGCCCCTCGCCGTGCCGGTGGTCAGGGAGGTCAAAAAGGCCATTCGGGGCGACGAGGACGTGCTGATTGATGCTTCTCCGGGCACCTCTTGTCCGGTGGTCGAGGCCCTTTCGGACAGCGATTTTGCCATTTTGGTCACCGAGCCCACTCCCTTCGGTCTGCACGATCTCAAGTTGGCGCTGAAGGTGGTTGGGAGGATGGCCATTCCCCATGGTGTGGTGGTCAACAAGACACAGGACATGGACAACGTGATCACGGTCTTCTGCCGCGAACGAGATATTCCCGTCCTCCTTCAGATACCCTTACAAAGAGAGATAGCCGTCGCTTATTCCCGGGGCACCCCCCTCGTTTGCGCCTTTCCGGAATGGAGAAAAAGCTTCGCCGAGATCTTGGAGAGGATCCGCGGATGGGCAAGATGAAGCAGCTCACGGTGGTAAGCGGCAAAGGTGGCACGGGAAAGACCACCCTCGTGGCCTCCTTCGCCCATCTTGCTCCCGGGGAAGTTCTCGCCGATTGCGATGTGGATGCGCCCAACTTGCACCTCATCCTGGACCCGATCATTGAGGAAAGCGAGGAGTTTGTAGGGGCAAAATTGGCCGTTATCGATGAGGAGAAGTGTTTAAAGTGCGGAGAGTGCGAGGAGGCTTGCCCCTTCGAGGCCATCGACTCACTCGAGATCAACTCATTCCGGTGTGAGGGGTGTGGGGTCTGCGTCTTGGTCTGCCCGGTTGAGGCCGTCTCTCTTAGGAATGAGGTCACCGGCTCCCTTTATCTTTCAAGGACGGAATGTGGCCCGATGGTTCACGCCATCTTGGAGGCCGGAGCCGAGGGTTCCGGAAAGTTGGTCAGTCGGGTGAGGGATAAAGCGAGGGAGGTGGCCCGCCGTGAGGGTCTCTCTCTGATCATGATCGATGGTTCACCAGGCATAGGTTGTCCGGTCATAGCCTCTCTCGCGGGAGTGGACCTGGCACTGGTGGTCACCGAACCCACTCTCTCCGGTCTTTCGGACCTTCAGAGGATAGTTGGGGTCTGCCGGCATTTCGGTGTGGAGGCCCTGGTTTGCATCAACAAGTTTGATATCAACTCGGAAATTACCGGAAAGATAAGGGAGTTTTGCGCAAGCGAAGGCAGCATTAGGGTGGCTGGGGAAATACCCTTCGACCTCGACGTCGCGAGAGCTTTATCTCAAGGAAAGTCGGCGGTGGATTTCTCCGCCGGGCCAGCCTCCCGGGCTATTCATCAGGTCTGGAAAGAAGTCTCGGGATCGATCAAGCGGGGATGATCTCTTGAGTCGCATCTATGGACCGGTGTCCTCCTGGCGTCTGGGAAGGTCATTAGGGATAGATCTCCTCTCCACAAAGGGGAAGACCTGTACTTTTGACTGCATCTACTGTCAACTGGGCGGGACGGAGTTTGTTCCCCCCGGTCGGAAGAGATTCGTGGAGACCTCGCTGGTGATTCGGGAGTTTGAAAAGCTGTTGCCGTTGGATGTCGATTACATCACCTTCTCCGGGATGGGCGAACCCACGCTCGCCACCAATTTAGGGGAGGCCATTGGGGCGGTGAAGGAGGTCTTCAAGTTTCCCGTGGCCGTCCTCACCAATTCCTCGCTCATCCCCCGGAGTGATGTGAGAGAGGAGCTGGCTCTTGCCGATGTGGTGGTGGCAAAACTCGATGCCCCAAGCGATGATCTCTTCCATCGAATAAATCGGCCTCTCTTGGAGGGTGTCGATCTGAGGGGTATCCTGAAGGGTCTTCGGAAGTTCAGGGGAGAGTTTGCTGGTAAGCTGGCTTTGCAGATGATGTTCATTGATCTCAATCGGGATAGGGCTACTGAGCTTGCGGAGCTGGCCGGCGAGATTTCTCCGGACGAGGTCCAGATAAATACGCCTCTTCGACCCTGCGGCGTTGAGCCCTTACTTCCGGGAGAGATAGAGGATATTCGCAAGCATTTTAGAGGGTTGAGGGCGGTCACGGTTTATGAGGCGAAGAAACCCCCCGTGATTCCATATTCCCTGAAAGAGACTCTTCGCCGCCGACCCCATCTCTGAAGTTCGGCCGTATTCCTTTAAGCGCTTTAACTCACCGGTGCCGTTACAACTATTTCTTATGCCACTTCTTTCAAGTAACACCTTTCACTTTTGGTTTGCCAGCTGACCGACCCTTTGGGAGATCAGCCGTTGCACCTTCTTTGTCTTTTCCTACTAAAAAGGACGTAGGTTAGTTGGCAAAACGTTCTATCTTAAAGTTGTAACGGTACCAGTTTACCTGTGGTAGAATTAATGGAACGTCTGGAAGGAGAGAAATTGCTTGAGCTGGCTATTCCGGGCAGAAAGAAGTTGAGAATAGAGAACCTGGTCTTCGATCTCAATGGCACCCTGGCCGTGGATGGGGAGATTAACCCGGAAACCGCCAAGAGGGTGCGTCGCCTTGCGAAGCGGTTCAAAGTTTATGTGCTCACCGCCGGGAGTCATGGCAGGCTTGAGGAGGTCAGGGAGATACTCGGGGTTGAGATAAGGCATATTGAGCCGGGTATGGAGGCGGAGCAGAAGAGGGATTTTGTGAAAGCTTTGGGTTCGGAGAGGACGGCTGCCATCGGTAATGGCTCCAACGATTTTTTGATGCTCGAGAAGGCGGTCTTGGGTATAGCCATCGTGGGACCCGAGGGATCGGCCACCGAAGCGCTCTCGGCGGCGGATATCTTAATCGGTGATATAAATCTGGCTCTGGATCTCTTCTTGAAACCGAAGAGATTGCTGGCCACCTGGAGAAGGTAGGAGTAGCACCGTTGCAAAGTCTGCAGGATGCTCTGCTGAATGCCCTTAAATCCCCCTCACCTTTGGCTTATCTTCTCGTTTTTCTGGGGGGCATCATTGTAAGCCTCGGTTCCTGTACCATAATTGAGTTGCCGGTACTTGTGGGTTACATAGGTGGGGTCGGGACAAGTTCAAAGAGGAGGGTTTTCATCCTGACCTTCCTTTTTATTCTGGGCATGCTCACCACCTATCTGATCATTGGGGTGGCCATAGGTCTGGCGAGTATCTCCCTCAGCCGGATGGCTACGGGCAGCACCCTCCTCTATATCGGGGTGGGTGGCATCTCCCTCATCCTGGGGATGTTCATGCTTGGTTTCCTCCCCGTGCCCACCACCGGTTTAGAACGCTTGGCCAAATTGAAGATGGGCAAGACCGATCTTCTTGGTGCTTATCTGATCGGTATGGCCTTCATTTTCTTCGAGGCTCCCACCTGCCCGGCCTGTGCCCCGGCTCTCATGCTCATCAGCGGCTACATGGTGACCAAGGGCAAGGTTTTCGTGGGGGTGAGTCTTTTGATGACCTATGTTCTGGGACAGAGTATTCCCTTGATGGCGGCCGGAGGGATGATGGGATGGTTGAAAGAGTTGTCTCAGAGGTTTCATCGCCTGGAGGAGTATCTTCGGATCGCCAGCGGGATTTTCCTTCTACTGGTTGCCCTGGATCTATTCTGGCTGGCTTGAGGAGGTTGAAGATTTGGGCGCCGAAGGTCCGGCAGAATGTCATGAACATCACGAATGGATTCGACATGTCTCCCTCTTGGACAGGGCCATAATGGCTGCCCTCGTCGTGGGACTGGCTATCCTCTTCTTGAGACCCTTCATCGCTTTTCAGAGTTATACTCGGGCCTACTCCTTCTCCGACTTGGGCTTCTACGAGCGGGCGATCACTCATTACAAAAGGGCCATCTTGCTTGATCCAAAGTTAGCTGAGGCCCACAGCAACCTCGCCTTCTGCTACAACAAGACCGGGAAGATCAGCCTGGCTATAACCACTTATCGAGAAGCCCTCAGTTTGAACCCGTGGGATTATCAATCCCACCTTGAACTCGGCCTGCTTCATTATCAGGGAGGCGATTACCGTCGGGCGGCGGAATCATTTGAGCGATTTTTGGAAGCCAGGCCAGACGAGGTTGCAATTTTAAATCTTCTGGCCCTTTCCTACGAGAAGGTGGGAGATGCGGAGAGGGCCATCTCGGCCTGGAAGAGGCTTTTGAAGGAGGACCCGACCTCATCGATCGCCAGGGAGCATCTTCAGAGGTTGGAAACTCCTCTTGCTCCGAAGAATTAGTCTGAGGTTGTCAAGGATGCCGCGGCTTGTTAGAATGAGTGTGGGGGTAACCAAATGACCAATTTTTGTCGAGAGATGAAAGGCTGCCCGGCCAGTCAATATTTCATCTGTGCTGCTTTTTCGGTCAACAAGAATTGCTGGGAAACCTCCGATGTCCCCTGTTGTCGCCGCAACGACAAGAATCGTTGTCAATCATGCACCCTCTTTCTGGCCTTTCGGGAGGGGAAAATTGCTCCCATTTATCCCAGGACCATCACCGAGCCTTAAAGTCCTTAATCGTTGAAGCGAGCGATGAACCGCCGGTGATCATGGCTCAGACGTATTCGGAAATTGAGCCTCTGATTGGGAAATTAAATCTCCTTCATCAAGGGAAATTAATTGCCCCGTATCTGCCGCTATGTTAATATATTCACGAATTTGACCCATTCAGAAGGTGGATGAGCGTTGTGGAAGAAAGACTCAAGGCCATCCGAGAAGCTGAGAAAAAGGCCAACCAGCTAATTGAGGAAGCCAACAAGAAGGCGGGGGAGATAATTACCCAGGCGCACCAGGAGAGTTCCAGGCTTCTGGAAGAGAGCCGGAAGAAGGCAAAACGGGAGGCCGAAGAGGCAACTGGGAAGATAAAGGCGGCCAAGGAAAAAGAGGCGCTCCTTCTCAAAAAAGAGGCCGAGGCAGAGGTAGCCAAGGTTCGCGAGATAGCCGAGAAGAGTTTACCCTCGGCGGTTGAGCTCATTATGGAAAGGCTGATTTCTTGAAGTGGCAATAGTCCGGATGAAGAAAGTCTACTTAATTGCTCATGACTCCCTCCGATCCCAATTGATCGATGCTCTCCACGAGCAAGGTTTACTTCACATCACCAACCTCAAGGAAGAAGTGTCCGAGCAAGAACTGCCTCAGGCCGAAGCCGAATATGAATCCGCTCTGAGGGAAGTCGATCTGGCTATATCCAAGGCCGAATTCGTGCTCAACTTTTTGGCCGGTTTCGAGAAGGAGAAAAAAGGTTTTTTGGCGGGGATGATAAAAGAGAAAATTGTTGTGGAGAGGGAGAGGTTTTATCGCATCCAGGAGAAGTTGGATTTTGAAGAGGTCTATCGAGAATGCGAGGAGTTGGATGTGAAGCTCACCTCCATCGACAACAGACTCTCCCATCTCTCTCAGCTCAAGGCAAGCCTGGAGCCCTGGTTGCCCCTGAAAATTCGATTTGATGAGGTAAAGGAAACCTGGCGAACGGCACTTCTTTTGGGCGAGGTTCCCACGACGGGGTTTGCCAAGTTCCAGTTGGAGCTGATGGAGAAAGTTCCGGAGAGCTCACTTGAGGAGATAAGTCGGGATTTCCGCTCCACTCGCTTTCTTCTCATCTTCTTGAAGGAGCGCTCCGATGAGGTTCAAGGAGTCCTTCAAGGGTATGGTTTTCGACAGGTGACCTTTCCCGGCTTGGAGGGAACACCCCGGAGCGAGATAGAGGCCGTGGATGGGGAGTGTGCCCGGTTGGAGAGAGAAAGAAAAGAAACCGTCGCCCGGATACACAGGCTTATCCATCTCAAGCCCGATCTCCTGATTCTGCGCGACTTTCTGGAGGATAGGCGGAAGAAGATAGAGGTCCAGGCCAATTTCGCCCGGACAAAGGAAGTATTCATGTTGGAGGGTTGGGCCCGGGAGGCTGATGCACCCACCGTAAGTGATCGAGCGATGGCCATCTCCCGTGAGGTGGACGTGACCTTCATTGATCCCTCAGAGGAAGATCGCCCACCGATCATCCTGGAGAACAAGAAGTGGCTCAAACCCTTTGAGATAGTGACCAGGCTCTATGGTCTTCCTCGCTACGGTGAACTCGACCCCACGCCCCATTTGGCTCTCTTCTTCACGGTGTTCTTCGGGATATGCATAGGGGATGTTGGCTATGGCCTGCTTTTGATTCTCCTCTCGTGGTGGCTCAAGAAGAAGTTGCCCGTCAGCGAGACCGTGAAAAGGTTCTTCATCTTGCTCATCTACGGTGGTTTTGCGGCCATGGTCGCCGGAGCTCTCACCGGAAGCTGGTTTTGCGTTCCTACCGAGTCCCTCCCACCGATCTTGGCGAGAATGATGGTGATCGAGCCTTTGAAGGAGCCCATAATCTACCTGATCTTTTGCTTTGCCCTGGGCTTCTTGCACCTCCTCTTTGGGGTGGTGCTGGGGGCATACGAGTATGTGAAGCAGGGTAGGTGGATGGATGCTATCTTCAAGGAGGGCTCAAAGCTCATCTTTCTGCCCGGTGCGGCTCTTCTCATTGTGCAGCTTCTCTCGGGTGGCAGAGGTGAACCCCCAGCTTGGTTTCCTGTGGCCAAATGGATGGCCATAGTCGGCGCCCTTCTCATAATTCTGTTCCATAACAGGGAGAGTAGGAATATCCTGGCCAGGATAGGTGGGGGCATTTATGGACTCTACGGAATGACCTCGTTTATAGGGGACACCATCTCCTACTGCCGACTGATGGCGCTGGGGCTGGCCACCTTCTTGATTGGTTGGGCCATCAACATCATGGGCCAGCTCACTTTGAGCATACCCTATGTGGGGTTTGTAGGCATGATTGCCATTTTGGTCGTGGGGCACCTCTTCAATCTGGCCATCAATCTTATCAGCGCTTTCGTGCACCCGGCCAGGTTGCAGTATGTGGAGTTCTTTACCAAGTTCTTCGAGGGAGGGGGCAGGAAGTTCCAGCCCTTCGCCATCGAGACCAAGAATCTAGTCTTTCGGGGATCGGCGACTGGAAAATAGACATCGCCGGAGACAGTTAAGGATGATGTATCTTAAGTCTAAAATTGAAGGGAGGTAAAGAATATGCAAGAAACTTTTTTGTGGCTTAATGGTTACCAGTGGGCTGTTCTGGCGGCGGGGCTTTCGGCCATATTTGGCGGAATTGGCTCCTGCATCGGGATTACCTCGGCTGCCAAGCTCTCCGCTGGGGTGCTCTCCGAAGATCCCGAGAAGTTCGGGGGACTCTTGGTCTTGTGCATACTTCCAGGAACGCAGGGCATCTACGGTTTCATCACCGCCGTTCTGGTGGTGGTCTTCTTCGGTCTGCTGGGGGGAGCGGGTAAGGACATCGTCTTGGCTCAGGGCCTGGGGATATTCCTCGCCTGTCTGCCCGTGATGGCCATGTGCCTGATCTCCGCCATTTTTCAGGGAATAGTCTCCACGGCGGGTGTTGGACTGGTGGCCAAGCGGGGAGAGGAAGCGGGCAAAGGCATGGTCCTTTCCGCCCTGGTAGAGACCTATGCTGTTTTGTCGTTGATAGTTTCCCTGTTTTTACTCATGTCGGTCAGAGCTGGATAAATTGATCGACGGTAAGTGATTTATTGCTGGGGATTGACGGGATTTTTGATTTAGACCGTCGATCGAATTCGGGATGTGGTTGAATGGCGTTTGAGGATATACTCAATCGTATTTTGGACGATGCCAAAAAGAAGGCCCGAGAGGTAGAGGACGAGGCAAGAACTCAGGCTCGGCGGATAGTGGAGGATACCAAGAAAAAGGCCAAATCCTTCGAGGCCGAGTCTCTGGAGGAGGCGAAGTTCCGAGCTCAGGAGGAGGGGAAAAGGATGCTTTCCCTTGCTCGACTCGAGGCCAGAAACCTCGTTCTCGCTCAGAAAAGAGCGGCGCTTGATGCTGCCCTCGAGGAGGCCTTGAAGAGACTTACCTCGCTTCCGGATGGCGAGTATGGCAAGCTTGTCAAGAAGATGCTGCTTGAAGCGGCGGTCACCGGGGAAGGGGAAGTCATCGTCTCCCCTTCCGACAGGAAGAGGTTTGAGACAATTCTAGGTGAGGTCAACATGGATCTCCAGAAGAAAGGACGCAAGGGGGAGCTCAAGCTCTCCCAAGAGACGAGGGGTTTGAATGGAGGCTTCATTCTCAGATCGGATGGGGTGGAGATCAACAACTCCTTTTCCGCTATCCTCGACTCGTTGAGGGAAGAACTGGAACCGGATTTACTCAAGATACTTCTCCCGCAGGGAGGATAGGATGCTGGCTAATGCCAGATCAACACTGTACGATCCCATAAAGTATGGTTTCGCCGTCGGGCGAATCAAGGTTCTGGAGACCAGGCTCTTCGACAAGCACTGGGTGGACAGGATGGTGGAGGCCGAAGATCTACCGACTCAGTTGAGGATCCTGGCGGAGACCGACTACGGTGAGTTCTTCGAGGATGTTAAGACCCTGGAGGATGTGGATGAAGCTCTACATCGTTATCTGGCCAAGGTCTATGATTTCCTGGAGGAGATATCCCCAAATCCAGTTCTCGTTGCCTTCTTCCGTCTGAGATATGACTTTCACAATTTGAAAGTTCTTTTGAAGGCTAAATACAAGGCCGAGGGTGCCGAGCGCATCTGGTCAAGACTCGGCCCTCTCGATGTCGAGGAGGCCAGAGATGCCATCGAGGCCGGGGAGGTCGAAAGACTGCCCAAAACCTATCGCGACTCCGTTCGGGAGGCCGTGGAGAGCTTTGAGGAAGAGAAGGATGCTCAGAGGATAGACATCATTCTGGATAGAGGCCTCTTCGAGCGGTGGTATCAATTGGCCCTTTCTCAGAAGAACCGATTCCTCAGCGATTTCGTGCGGTACTCGATCGATCTGGCTAACCTGAAGATCTTCTTCAGGGCCAGGGGGCTTGGGAGGGAGAAGGAGTTCATCGTTCGCTCCTTGATGGATCACGGCACTCTTCAGAGCACCGATTTGATCGCCCTTTACGAGGAGCCCCTGGGGAAGCTGGTTTACTGGCTGAGAGACACTCCTTTTGCCCGCTTTCTTAAGGCCGTTATGAGGGGCGAGGACGTCGATTTGAGCCTCCTCGATAGGGAAGCAGACAATTTCTTGCTCGCCCATATCAAGGCGGCGAAGCTGGTCCCGGTGGGGATCGAGCCCATAGTCGGTTACATTCTGGCCAAGGAGAACGAGATCAATGTAGTCCGGGTCATTCTGGCCGGGAGGCTGAGCGGGCTTTCCCGCGAGCAGATCAGGGGAAGGATTCGCGAACTTTATGTCTGAGATTGCTATTCTTGGTGATAGAACATCGGTTTTGGGGTTTAAAGCTCTGGGGCTCGACGCTTATCCGGTTTCGAAGGGTCAGGCCAAGGACGTTTGGCCCGATCTCATCAAGGGCGATTACAGCGTGATCTTTGTCACCGAAGAGGTACATGAGGAGATCAAGGAACTCATTTCAGAAGTGAGCCAGAATCTGACCCCCGCGGTCGTGGTCATCCCTCCTACGACGGGAAGCACCGGTTTGGGGATGCAGAGGCTCAAGAAGATCGTGGAAAAGGCTGTTGGGGTGGATATATTGTCGAGGGAGCAAGGGTAATCGATGCTTGACTTCTCGGATTCCTTGCTTTAAGACGAGTGTTGAGTGACCAATTGAGGGAGAGGAAAGACGATGAGGGAAGGAAAAATCATCAAAGTTTCGGGTCCACTGGTGGTGGCCGAGGGGTTAGTCGGTGCCAAGATGTATGACTTGGTGAGGGTGGGTCGAGAGAGGCTCATGGGGGAGATAATTGAACTCAGGGGCGAGACCGCTTCTATCCAGGTTTACGAGGAGACCGTGGGATTGGGCCCGGGCGATCCCGTCTTTGATACCGGAGAGCCCTTGAGCGTGGAGCTCGGTCCGGGGCTGCTCCAAGCCATCTATGATGGTGTGCAGCGCCCGCTTACGGTGATCAGGGACAAGGTCGGGAACTTCATCACTCGTGGCGTGGAGGCCCCCGGTCTTGACCGGGAGAAGAAATGGGATTTTGAGCTTCGCGTCTCCGAGGGGGATGAAGTCAGCCCGGGAGATATAATCGGGGCTGTTCAGGAGACGGAGGTCATTGAGCACAGGATAATGGTCCCGCCGGGCATAGAGGGCACGGTGGAAGAGATTCACTCCGGCTCCTTCACGGTGGAGGAACCGGTGGCCATCGTGAAGTCAAAGGATGGCAAGAAGCACACCCTGACCATGCTTCAGAGGTGGCCGGTGAGAAAGCCCCGCCTGTACAGGAAAAAGTTAGCTCCCTTCAAGCCCCTGAGTACGGGGCAGCGGGTGGTGGACACGTTCTTTCCCATCACAAAAGGGGGAACCGCCTGCGTTCCCGGACCCTTCGGGAGTGGTAAGTGTGTTTCGGGTGATACTCCTGTATTGCTTGCCGATGGAGAAATAATTTCCATCGAGGAGCTTTATAATCACCACGCTTTGCTTGAAAAACAGACCATATCTTTCGATGGTGGAAATATTGAAAGTGTCATAGAATCAGAAAATCTGCCAGAAGTAATTACTTTCAATGGGAATAGCTTTACCTCAAGTAAACCCAATCTACTTTATTCAACTATTGTGCCAAGAACAATTAAAATCGCCACCAGAGGCGGAAGAATTTCTGAAACCACTGAGGAGCATGAATATCACGTCGTTAGAAGCGATTGGAGAATCCAGAGGGTTAAAGCCTCCGAGCTTAAAGTCGGAGACAGAATAATTGTTCCAAGAGTTATTGATATTTATAGTAAAGATACAAGAATTAATACCTTTGAAATCTTTGGTAAAGACCCGACGATTTATGTAGCGGATGCTAAGGTCTTAACCGTCTTTAGAGAAGTACTCACCGACTTAAAATGCAAAGGAAGATTCTCTGAACTAGCTCTGGAATGTGGGATATCAATTGACTCTTTACATAACTATTTAGCGGAGAAGCATCTTCCATCGCTTGAGACCGTCAAAAGGGTTTTTGAATACGCTAAAATTGCTCTTGACTCCATCGAGTTGAAGGTGGTCAGAGGAAAAACCAATTCCAAAGAAGTGAAACTCCCGCAAGTAATAGATGAAGACTTTGCCGAATTCTTAGGACTAGTTGCTTCTGATGGCACCATTGACTTTGATTATGTAGGTCTTAGAAATACTGACAAAGTTGTCTTGGAGAGGTTTGCATATCTTGCTTATGAATTATTTGGATTGACGTGTATGGTTTGTGAAGAGGGGGAAGATTATAGGATAAGCAGCAGGATTTTAGCTCGGTTTATTGCAAAGATATTAGGCATCACACCTGGTCAGGCGAAAAAAACAACCATTGGAGTTCCTAAACTGATAATGAGTGCAGATACGGAAATTGTCTGTGCTTTTTTGCGCGGTTTCTTCCATGGCGAAGGATCTATTGATAAGCGTGAAATTTTCTTTCCAACTATAAGTTCCAAGATGGTGCTAGGTCTCTCTTATCTTCTCTTAAGGCTGGGAATAATCTATAGGGTTGACGAAAAACCAGCAACTACTGGCGGAAACAAAGTTTACCACCTTGTTATTCCGGGCAGAGATTACTGTATTAAATTTCTAAATTTCATTAACCCCATTTCTCATGCCAAAAGAACAAACAGTGGATATGCAATGGTAAATCGGATGAAGTCTAGTAAGTTAGGAATTGACTCAGTTCCGGTCGACGGTAGTATACTCGGTGCATTACTTAAAGATCTCCAAGTTAAAACCAGCGAGCTTGAGCGAGATAGAATATATATAACAGCTTATCGAAAGACTGGAAGAGTACCAACACAAAAATTCAAGAGACTAGTCAACACCATTTCCAACAAGTGGGTGGTTATTTCCAAAGAAGACGATCTGAGATTTAAATGGGAATCTGCTGTAAATAATCTTTTGAATTTGAGGAATGCGCTAGACCATGTTTATTTAGATGAAACAAAAGAAATTCAAATTAATGATATACCTAAACCTGTGTTTGATTTCACAGTGCCCAAAACACATAACTTTATCGGTGGTTTTGGCTGGATTGTACACTCGAATACGGTAATTCAACATCAGTTCGCCCGCTGGTCAGATGCCCAAATCATCGTGT
The DNA here is from genome assembly GCA_030019215.1 of Actinomycetota bacterium. Taxonomy (GTDB): domain Bacteria; phylum Actinomycetota; class Aquicultoria; order Subteraquimicrobiales; family UBA9087; genus UBA9087. Next base: position 24,303 of record JASEEZ010000012.1, on the reverse strand, counting down.
TCGTTGGGTGTGGGGAGCGAGGAAACGAGATGACTGAGGTCCTCATCGACTTCCCCGAGCTCATCGATCCCTACAGCGGGCGTCCTCTCATGGAGAGAACCGTCCTCATCGCCAACACTTCGAACATGCCTGTGGCCGCTCGCGAGGCCTCCATCTACACGGGAATAACCATCGGCGAGTACTTCCGCGATATGGGCTACGATGTGGCCTTGCAGGCCGATTCCACCTCCAGATGGGCGGAGGCCCTGAGGGAGATATCGGGAAGGTTGGAGGAGATGCCCGGGGAGGAGGGATACCCTGCCTACCTTGGTTCGCGAGCCGCTGCTTTCTATGAGAGGGCCGGAAAGGTTGTCTGTCTGGGGAAGGGCAATCAGGAAGGAAGTCTAACCGCCATCGGTTCCGTATCCCCTCCTGGTGGAGATCTCTCAGAGCCGGTGACGCAGGCGACCCTTCGAGTGGTGAAGGTCTTCTGGGGCTTGGTCGATTGGCTTGCCTACCAGAGGCATTTCCCCTCTATCGACTGGCTGATCAGCTACTCCCTTTATCTCGATAAGGTTCAGGAAAGTTGGTCGGAGGATATAGCACCCGACTTCAGGGATTTGCGAACCGAGGCCATGAGCATCCTTCAGAGGGAGGCGGAGCTCAAAGAGATAGTGAGATTGGTGGGGATAGAAGCTCTCTCCATGCACGAGCGTATCGTGATGGAGACGGCCAAATCTATCAGAGAGGACTTTCTGCAGCAAAATGCCTATCATGAACTGGATACTTTCACCTCTCTCAAGAAGCAATACCTGATGCTCAAACTGATAATGACTTTTCACAAGCATGCCTTGGAGGCGGTGGAGCGGGACAAGCCTCTGCAAGAGGTCATCACCGCTCCCGTGCGCGAGAAGATAACCAGGGCGAAATACATCGATGAGAATAAGCTGGGGAGCTTTGAAGATATAGAGAAGGAGATAAAGTCCGAGCTCATGGTCTCCAGCGTGGCGGGAGGTGTGGAGCATGCCTAAGGAGTATTTGACCATCCGGGAAGTTGCCGGACCGCTTATCCTGGTGGAAAAGGTGACGGATGTCAAATATGGCGAGCTGGTGGAACTGGAGTTTCCGGATGGGAGCATCGGTCGAGGCAACGTCCTCGAGATTACCAGGGAGGCAGCCTTGATCCAGTCCTTCGAGGAGACTCGCGGGCTGAATCTGACTCAGACGAGGGTGAGGTTCGCCGGAAAGAGTCTTGAACTTCCCGTCTCCCGCGATATCCTGGGGAGGGTCTTCGATGGCCTGGGAAAGCCCATAGACGGGGGACCGGAAATAATCCCCGATAAGAGGCTGGATATTCACGGAAATCCGGTAAATCCGTATGCCAGGGATTATCCCACCGACTTCATCCAGACGGGTATATCCGCCATCGATGGATTGAATCCTCTGGTTAGGGGACAGAAGCTTCCCATCTTCTCCGGGGCGGGCCTGCCTCATCCCCGAATCGCTGCTCAGATCGCTCGCCAGGCTCAGGTATTGGGAAAAGAGGAGGAGTTCGCCGTCGTCTTTGCCGCCATGGGGATAACTTTTGAGGAGGCGGATTATTTCATCACCGAGTTCCGAAGGACGGCCGCCATCGAGCGAGCGGTTCTCTTCATCAATCTCGCCGACGATCCGGCGGTGGAGAGAATCTCCACGCCCAGAATGGCCTTGACCGCTGCCGAATATTTGGCCTTCGATCTTGACATGCACGTTTTGGTCATCTTGACCGATATGGCCTACTACTGTGAGGCCCTGCGTGAGGTCTCGGCGGCGAGGAAAGAGGTCCCGGGCCGCCGTGGTTACCCGGGCTATCTCTACACCGATCTAGCCACCAACTATGAACGAGCCGGGCGCATAAAGGGCAAGAAAGGCTCGGTTACCCAGATTCCCATTCTGTCCATGCCCGAGGATGACAAGACCCACCCTATCCCCGACCTGACGGGCTACATCACCGAGGGCCAGATAATGCTCTCCCGGGATATTCATCGAAAGGGGATTTATCCTCCAATCGATATTCTTCCCTCGCTTTCGAGGTTGAAGGAGAAGGGCATCGGCGAAGGCAAGACTCGCGAGGATCACTCTGGTCTCTCTAATCAGCTCTTCGCGGCCTACGCTCGTGGCCGGGAGGCGAAGGAGTTGGCAGTTATTCTTGGTGAGGCCGCCCTATCCGATGTGGATAAACAGTTTGCCAAGTTCACTGACGAGTTTGAGGATCGCTTCATCCGCCAAGGGGAGCTCGATAACAGATCCATCGAGCAGACCCTCGAACTCGGTTGGGAGCTCATCTCCAAGCTTCCCAGAGCCGAGCTCAAGCGGGTTCGCGACGAACACGTCGAGAAGTACATGACCAAATATCTGAAGGAAAAGGAAGAAGCAAAAGAAGAAGAGGAAGCAAAGGAAAAAGAGGAAGTAGCCAGCGGCCGGACATAGCCGGGAGCTTGTTGGTCGGTAGTCGGGAGCGAATACCATGCCCATTAAGGTCAATCCCAACCGAATGGAGTTGCTGAAATTAAAGAAGAGGACGGTGGTCGCCAAGAGGGGCCACAAGCTTCTCAAGGACAAGCTCGACGAGTTAATGAAGCGGTTCCTTGACGCGGTGAGAAAGGGGAGATCTCTTCGCGAGCAGGTCGAGGAGAAACTGGCTCAGGCCTACGGGCTTTTTGCCATCGCCCGATCGGAAGTGCTCATAGAGGTCATCGAGGAAGCACTCCTCTACCCCCGCGCTAAAGTCGCTGTCGAGATATCCACGCGAAACCTGATGGGTGTCATCGTCCCCGAGATGGAACTGCGTCAGGAAGGAACCTTCGACTGCTATAGCCTGAGCACCACACCAGCCACCCTCGATGGCGCCCTCCGCACCTTCAACGAGGTGCTCCCTCTGATGATTGAGCTGGCCGAGGTGGAGAAGACCGTGGAACTGCTGGCGGTGGAGATAGAGAAGACCCGCCGGAGAGTGAACGCTCTGGAGTATGTCCTCATACCCCAGCTCGAGGAGACCATCACCTTCGTGACCATGAAACTCGACGAGATGGAGCGCTCCTACCGCACTCAGCTCATGGTGATCAAGGAGATGGTCAGCGAATCCGCCGTCTAAACTTTTCCCCCTTTTTGCCGATATAAATAAGTGGAAGCGCAAGTTCGCTTCTGCTAGCTCTTTCGTGGCGCCCCTCCGCGGAAAGAGCTAGCTTTTTTAACCCGAAAATTGCATTAGAAACTTTGGTATAAGACAAACATCAAGCTAGCTTACTACTATTGACTAATTTTTACCATTAACTTTTTGTGATGCAATTTTCGCCCCGGAGGGGCCGCCTTCGGCGGGGTTAAACCCCGCTAGCTCCGCTAAAAGCGGAGCGTAGCGGCCCTCTGGGCAAATTTTGCTAATGCAAAATTTGGGTTTAACTGTCAGTTACTTGGATCACTTGGATTAGAACTCCGTGGCTCCTGTGAAGCTGAACTTTCCTATCTTCATCGCCGGGACTCGACAGGTTCCCAGGAAGGTGGATTTAAGGAAGGTTTCGCAGGAGAGTATCTCCACGTTTTTGAGGGCCTCCTGGATGCTCTGGGTGAACCTCAAGTTCTTGATTCCGCGCTTGATCTCGCCATCCTCGATCAGGAAGGTGCCATCCCTAGTCATTCCGGTGAAGATCGTCTTCATCGGATCTTCCACGTTGGTGTAGTGGAAGCGGGTTACCAGAATACCCCTCTTTGTGGAGGCGATCATCTCCTTAAGGCTGCTCTTTCCACCTCGGAGGAACAGGTTCGTCGGGAGGGGACCGTAGATGTTTGGGTGGGGGAGGGCGTGTCCGGTCGATTTCCTTCCCTCCTTGGCCGCGGTGTAGGAGTCGTAGACCACGTTTTTGGCCACGCCATTTTCGATCAAGGTGACCCTTTGTTTTGGCACCCCCTCAAAGTCGAAGGGAAACCCGATGGTCTCCGGGCTTAAGGCGTCGTCTAAGATGGTGATGTTCTCGCCGACGATGCTCTGGCCGATCTTCCCGCACATGAAGCTCCTTCCCTCCTGCACGGAGAGGGCCCCCAGCCCCATGAAGGCCAGAGTAGAGAGCATATCGGCCACGGCGTCCGCTTCTAAAATAACGGTGTAGACGCCCGGCTCGAGGCCAACTGGATTTTGACTCTTTAAGGCCTTATCCGTGGCGATCTTCGCCACTAATTCTAGATCGATTTCCCGCACACCCTTAGAAAAGAATCCAGCGTAACCCGAGCTGTTCTTGGACATGGCGATGGTACTCAAGTTTGCCAGGGTTAGCTTGCTCACTGCCCGGACACCCAGGGAATTGGCGAGGCCCACGGCGAAAACACCGGTGCTGTGTGAACCGGCAGTCGTCAGGCCCTTGGCGGAGGCGGCCTCGATCATTTTAAGAACAGCTCTGGCTCTGTCCTCTGGCGAGTAGCCGGCCGTTGCGGGGATAAACGAATCCAACTCGGTTAGCGGCATCTTCTCCGGCAGGGATCGGAAATCGGGGTCTTCCGTGCTGTTCTTGGCTATGGCTATCGCCGTCGAGAGGGCTTCCTTGATGGACTCGTCACCGATGTTGTTTGTGCTGGCTCCGCCGATCTTCTTTCCCACCACGACGCGGATGGAGAGCTTAATATCTCTTTCGGCGACGTTCTGGTGGATGGCTGAGTTGGCGAAGCGAGTGAGCGCCGAATCCGAAACGAAGAGAAGGGCCTCAGTTTGATCGGCCGGTGACCAGTCCACGACCTTTTCGACCACATCCAGTATCTCTCCCTCGGCGATCATTTTCTCACCCCCACCCTGACGTTTTTGAATCTCGCCGGGGAAGCGCCATGTCCCACGTGGGCTATTTGCACTGGCTCACCCTTACCGCAGTTGGGAATGCCCCATATTTGCCAGTGATTTTCATCGGCGATGGCGTCACAGGAGCCCCAGAAGGTCGGCGTCATCCCGGTGTAATTGGCGTTTTTGATCAGCGCCCCCAGCTTTCCTCTCTTTATCTCCCGGGCCATCTCCGTGGCGAATTGGAAGTTGAGTCTCTTATCGTCTATACTCCAGCTCTTGTTGGTCTCCATGTAGATTCCCTCGTCGGTGTCGGAGATCATCTCCTCCAACGTCGGTTTCCCCGATTCTAGATTGATGTTGGTCATGCGAATGAGGGGGATCCTACTCCAACCATCGGCGCGCATACATCCGTTGCTTCTCCGGTTCAGGAGAGGAGCGGTCTCCCGCGAGGTGAGATAACCCACGAATATCCCATCTTTGACCAGTTCCATTCGTTGAGCAGGCACTCCTTCGTCATCGTAACCAAAGGTTCCCAGTCCACCCTGGATGGTGGCGTCGGCGATGATATTGACAATCTCTGAGCCATATTTGAATTTGTTCAGTTTATCCGGGGTGAGAAAGCTTCCTCCCGCCAGGCTTATCTCCGCTCCCATGACCCTGTCCAGCTCGGCCGGGTGCCCCAGGGATTCGTGTACCTGAAGGGCCACCTGACTGCTGTCCAGGATGATCGTGGTCGTTGTGCTCGGGCAATCCTTGGCCGAGAGAAGGGCCACGGCTTCCTCGGCGATTCTCTCCGCGTTTTCCATCAGCTTCAGGGATTCAATGAGTTCGTATCCTCCGGCACCGAACTGCCCACCGTGGGAGTTGGGGAAGGATCTCACCTGGATATCCCCCTCTTTGATGGCCGTGGCGGCTATGCCCGCTCCGCAGTGGGTGATCTCCTGTTCTATATAGGAGCCCTCGCTGCTGGCAAAGACCTGATTTCGGCGGAAGATGTTCATGGAGGCCTGGGAGATTTTAACCCCCTTGTTGCGTCTCAAGATTTCCTCGGCTTTGGCCAGCAGATCCAGCTTTTTCTCTAGGGAGACTTTAAAGGGATCGATGGAGAAGGGCATTCGATAGCTTGCTTGAACTAATTCCACCGGTGCCAGAAAAACATCCTTTGTTTTGGCGAGAGCGCTCGCCTTGGCGATCTGTACGGCAAGGGCTGTTGTGTCCTCCACCCCTTTTTCGCCCAGCCGGAAACTGCTGGCGAAGCCCCAGGCGCCGTTGGCGAGGACGCGAACCCCGAAACCGAAATCGGATGCCGAGGAGATCTCCTCCACCCGCCCATTTTTGAGGCTGATGGACTCGGCCGTCGTGCGCACGATCCGGACGTCGGCGTAGGTCGCCCCCAGGATATTCGCGTGGTTTAAGCCGAGATTAATTAGGTCTTTCACTCTTTTGCAGGGTTTCCTCCGGTTAAGTTCTTCAATTTTTGACTTGGAATCCCTTTAAACTATCGGGCACTTAAAGGGGATCGCTGGTTTTGCAATGGCCTGCGATTTATGCTATCATTTTTTTTGGCTGGCTCGAAGAGCAGCCTTTTGAGTTTAAGGTGGTCTACGCGACGCGGGGTGGAGCAGTCTGGTAGCTCGTTGGAGCTCCAGTCGTAAGACTCCCCGGAGGGGCTAACCCAAAGGTCGATGGCCCGAAGGGCCATGTGAAAACATAATACGGTTTAGGCGACGCGGGGTGGAGCAGTCTGGTAGCTCGTTGGGCTCATAACCCAAAGGTCCTTGGTTCAAATCCAAGCCCCGCTACCAATCTGAACAGGGCTTTTGCGAAGAGCAAAAGCCTTTTTTGTTTTGAAATTCTCCAACAGGACACCAACAGGACAGTAACAGGACGGTTTTGACAGCTCAACATTTTTTCACAAAGTGTAGGTGTATTTTCCTGTACGCGAAAAGTTTAATTTTGAAGAAAATTTAAGAGAAAGCATACTCGCAAGCTTCAGGTGACCCTAAGCCATGTTTGAATTGACATAGTCATGTTTTATGTATAAATTACAGGATGACATCCTGTAATTTATACATGCAACGTAAGGAAGGTTAATGATGAAGAGTATCGGAACCCTAGGTCCTGTGAGTGCGAATCTAATATTGAAACTAAAAGAGGAAAACAAGAACATCTTTGGCGTTTCGGATGCTCAAAGAATTACTGGATTAAGTGTTAATGCTACTACGGACCTGCTTAGTGAACTGGTTGGGAGGAAAGTTATTGCGCGTCTAAAACCAGGAAAATATCTCATTCTTCCACTAGAAGCTGGTCTAACCGGCGAGTATATGGAGAATTGGTACGTTGTCGCCCGGGAGCTAATCAGGCCCCATCTCTATTATGTTTCTCACTACAGCGCCATGGATGTCCACAATATGCTTACCCAGCCAATTCGAGTGGTTTATATCTCAACCCCCACGCGCAGAAAAAATCGAGAAATTGGTGGGGCAGAGTTCAGGTTCATTTATACGAAGCCCGAAAGACTGTGGGGGATCAAAAAAGAGTGGGCGACTCCCCAGGAGCGAGTGGAAGTCAGTGATTTGGAGCGAACCATCGTGGATTGTCTTTATGCTCCTAGGCTTTGCGGAGGAATATCTGAAATAGCCAAGGGTATCTGGATTGCTAAAGACAAGGTGAGTTATGAGAAACTCGCAGGGTATGTAGAGAGATTCGGTAAAAAGGTAGTAGTGAAACGGCTCGGCTTTGTTTTAGAAATCTACCAACTAGGAACGGCTGAAACCACAGAACAATTACAAGATTTTATAAAGGGCAGCAAGAGTTATGCGCTTTTCGATCCCTCTTTGCCAAACGAGGGGAAGTACTTAAGCCGCTGGCGATTAAAAGTGAATATAGAACCTGAAGAGTTAAAATCCATCGTCAGGACATAGAGATGATCTTTCCAGCAGAAATTTCTAAGCTTTCTAGTAAGACTGGAATCAGCGATAAGACGATTGAGAAAGATTACATTTTAACCTGGATTTTGATCGGGCTCAGTAGTTCTGGTCTGAAGGATAATTTGGTTTTCAAAGGAGGAACTGCTTTAAGAAAAATCTATATCAAGAACTATAGATATTCCGAAGATTTGGATTTTACCTTGATTAATCATCTTCCTAAGGGAGAAATCCTACAAAAATTTGAGACGATCTATGACATAGCCCGAAAATCAGCTAACATCCCGATGCGCTTTAATCGGCGGGAGGAGGAACAGGAAGACAGTCTTACTTTCTATGTGAACTATTCGGGTCCATTAGGGGCAAGCCTAGGGAGAAACGAAATTAAGATCGATGTCACCTTAAAAGAACTCCTTCAATTTCCTACACCCAGCCTGTCCCTGTTAAGGGAATATAGTGATCAACCTGATGATATTGAGGTGAAAACCTATTCATTAAAAGAAATAGCTATCGAAAAGGTATGTAGTCTGCTTAGCAGTTACAGGAAAGAACCTCGGGATGTCTACGACCTTTGGTACTTGCTCAAGTTTGGGTTAGTAGACCCCGCCTTTCTTGCTCAGCCATTTGAGGCGAAGTGTGAGTTTAAAAATCTGGATTCTGGGAATCTGAAAGCACAACTAGATGCCAAGGGGTTAACATACAAGAAGCTTTGGGATCAGAGATTAAGAGATCAGGTTGCTCAACTGCCTCACTTTGAGCAAGTTTATCGTGAGACCAGGCGTTATTTAAGAGGCGCTAAATTAATATAATGCACAAGACTCTTTCACCCCGTGACGCTGACTACTGGAGGCAGGTGTTCTGCTCTTAGCAATAGTCTACTTTAGGGTAGACTGATTACAAGTAGACTATTTATTTGGGAATGCATGAAAGCACCAGTTGGAATTTCACGCATATTTTGAAATCCCCGTTTCTTACAGTTGTAGTGTAGTGGTCTCGGAACCATTTTCGTTTTATTGATGGTGCGAAAACGACTAAGGGCTGGTTGGCAATGTCCAAAAATGATATAGCAAATGGTATTTTTCTCTCTGCTCTCTGCTCTACGCTCTTATCTCTGTCAACTGTGAACTGTCAACTGTCAACCAATTGAGGGACAAATACACCTTTTGATCGAATTTTTATAGGTGAAGTTTGGTATACTGACTTCATAAGGAGAATGGTGCTTCAAAAAAGAATTGATAAGTAGCCGAAGTAAGACCAGAATGTGAGATAGAATTTGCAAAAAAGAGTTCCTAGTGTAGCGAGGTGCTTCAGGCTTGCCAAATCAAATTCCTGATATCAGCAAAGACACCATCCTCGAAGGCCCGTTCTGGCCTGAGCGAGTAAGAGTCGTCTCCACAAGGAAAATTGGAGAAAGAGTCATAATAGAGGCTGTTGGTATCCAGACCGATACTTTCTATGCACCGGTTCTCTCCCCAGAAGACCTCCGAAAGATCACGGTTCTCTCAAAAACCGCAGAAGCTGCTTTTACAGGGGACGCTGAGGCCTTCTTTCTCTCGACGGAAGCCAAAAGAATAAGACTTGCCTATCAGTTTGATCCCCTCTTTGCGGTCAATGTCTCTCAAATTGATCCTCTTCCACATCAAATCGATGGCGTTTACCACTTTATCCTGAAAAATCCAAAAATCCGATTTCTCTTAGCCGATGACCCGGGAGCGGGAAAGACCATCATGGCTGGCCTTGTTCTGAAGGAGCTAAAATATCGGGGACTCGTCGAAAGCACTCTGATCATCGTTCCCGGACATTTAAAGGAGCAGTGGCTGCGGGAACTCAAGGAGAAATTCAAGGAAAACTTCTCCGTTGTGGACAGAGGCGTGATGGATGCTTTGTGGGGTAGAAACGTATGGGAAGAGCAGCGTCAGGTCATCACCTCAATGGACTTCGCCAAACAGGATGATGTGATGGTGAGCTTAGCCGAAGCCGAATGGGACTTGGTCATAGTTGATGAAGCTCACAAGATGTCAGCCTATAAATACACCGAGGAAAAGACCGACAAAACGGAAAGATATAAGCTTGGAGAACTTATCTCAAGGAATACAAAGTTTCTCCTTTTCTTGACAGCTACTCCGCATAGAGGGGACCCAGAGAACTTCCGTTTATTCCTTGATCTTCTCGAACCAGGGTTTTTCGCCACCACGGAGATGCTTGAAGCGTCCATCCAAAGCAAAGATAACCCTCTCTATGTGCGAAGACTCAAAGAGGATTTAAAAGATTTTGACCAAAAACCCCTTTTCCCTCCCAGGGAAGTAAAGACAATCAAATATCGCTTAAGTGAGGATGAAAAGCGACTCTACAACGCGGTGACTAAATACGTGGAGGAACACTACAACAAGGCTCTGGCAAAAGAAAAAAGAAACGTCGCCTTTGCTCTCATCATCCTTCAGAAGAGGCTTGCTTCCAGTCTAAGAGCGATAAGAAGATCTCTCGAAAGAAGGAGAAAGCGCCTCCAGGCATACTTGGAGCTGGGGAAAATACTCCCGGAGGAGGGCAAGATTAGCGAAGAGAGGATCGAGGATTTCACCGAAAAAGAAAGATGGCACATAGAAGACGATCTTCTTGAGAAACTTACCACCTCCGAAACGCTCGATGAGCTCAAGGAGGAGGTAGAAAGGCTCGATGGGCTCATTAAATTGGCCAGAGAGGCAGAGAGGAAGGAGATCGAAACTAAGCTAAGCGAGCTTAAAAAGGTGATGGACTCAGAGGCCATAAAAGAAAAAGGCTACCAACTTCTCATTTTCACCGAATCAAGGGATACCCTCGAATACCTCCAGGGGAAAATCAAAAGCTGGGGCTTTACGATAACAACCATCCACGGCGGCATGAATCTGGACAAAAGGATCGCGGCCGAGCACGAGTTCAGAAACAAACAAGCCCAAATTATGGTTTCAACAGAGGCCGGCGGTGAAGGCATAAACCTTCAGTTCTGCTGGCTTATGGTCAACTACGATATCCCCTGGAATCCCAATCGCCTTGAGCAGAGGATGGGAAGGATACACCGATACGGACAACAAAGAGAGGTCCACATTTACAACCTCGTCGCTGTGGATACCTATGAGGGCAAGGTTCTTGCAAAACTCTTTGAGAAGCTCGATAAAATCAGAGCGCACCTCGGAAGCGACCGTGTATTTGATGTAATAGGGGATGTTTTCCCTGGTAAAAACCTCAAAGACCTCATTGTCGAGGCTGTGACTAACCCCAAAACTCTCGATGATATTCTAAAAGGCATCGAAAGCGTCCCAGACGAAGAGGCGCTAGAAAGACTCAAAGAAGCGACACAAGAAAGCTTTGCTACCAGGCACATAGATCTTTCAGCTATCCTTGGTGAGGCAAGAAAAGCGAAAGAGAACCGTCTCGTTCCCGAATATATCGAGAAGTTTTTCCTCAAATCCTCAGAAAAACTGGGGCTTAAGATCGAAAGAAGGAAGGATGGCTTTCTTAAGGTGCCAAGTGTCCCCTTTGAACTGAGAAACCTTTCCTATGATTTCAAGACAAGATATGGTCAGGTTTTCAGGGAATACAACAAGTTCTCTTTCGATAAAGGAGTGGCAACCAAAGAGGCAGCGGAGTTTGTAGCTCCTGGTCACCCACTTCTTGAAGCTATTGTTGAGAATGTCTTGGGAAAATACCACGCTGATGTCGACAGAGGTGCAGTCTTTGTTGACCCTTCTGGTAATCTTGAAGGTCTTCTTTGGTTCATCGAAGGCGAGATACGAGACGGCAAAAATGAGATTGCAGGAAAAAGGCTGTTTGCTCTTTATCAGAAAGATGATGGAAATGTCCAAGAAATTTCTCCTTCTATCCTTTGGGACCTCAAGCCCAATTCAAGTAAACCCACAGGGATGTTGGCAGATCTCATATCTCGAGAGGATGAGATCATTTCCTTTTCCGTCGACAAGATTCTCATGACCTATCTAGACGAGTTGAGGAAACGAAGGGAACAGGATGCCCAGATCAAGAAAAAATATGGTCTCAAGTCTCTAGAAGGACTTATTCTCAAGTCTGAGCAAAAACTCCTGGATTATGAAACAAGAAGAGCAAAAGGCGAGACCATCCCTGAAGCCACCATCTATAATGAAAAGGTAAAAAAGGAAGATCTCACCAGGAAAAAAGAAAGGCTTGGAAGAGAAATCAAATTGGAGACAAATCTTTCTTTAGCCGTACCTAAGATTCTAGGAGTAGCTGCTGTTCTCCCTGAGGAACCCGCTGACGTGGCAATGAGAGATGTTTTAAGAGAAGATAAAGAAATTGAGGAAATAGGTATGAAAGTGGCCATGGAATTTGAAAGAAAGGAAGGAAGAATCCCAGAGGATGTCTCTTCAGTGAACCTTGGCTATGACATTCGCTCAGGTAAGGAAGATGCTGAGATTAGATACATAGAAGTCAAAGCGAGAGCCGGAACTGGAGCGATAGCTCTTACACCTAACGAGTGGCTCATGGCAAATCGTCTAGGCGAGGAGTACTGGCTATATGTGGTAGAAAATGCAGCACAGCAGCCTGAGCTTTACTTAATTCAAAGCCCAGCTGAGAAATTAAAGCCCAATGAGAAAGTGGAAATAGTTAGGTATATTGTTAAAGATTGGAAGGACAAGAGCAGAAAGGCTCTAGAAGATTAGATGATAATCCGATACTATGGGAAGGAACTAAAAAGTGATGTAATTGTTAAGAATTTTGGAAATATTTTGACTTTTTTTGGGAATTTGATAAACTTTAGTTGCAAAGTAAATTTGTTATCTTCCCTGCCGTCTGGGTTTCCGGATTGGCAGGGTTTATTTTTTAAGGGGGTTTAAATTTTGTTTCCTAAGATTCCAGAACGACCTTCTCCTCTCAATGTGATTGTGTTTGTTGACGGTCAGAATTTTTATAACGACTGTAGAAAAATGTTTGGTAAGGGTGAGACCCATCCACATTTACTTGGGGAGGAATTATGCAGTGAGCGCTTTGGCAGTGACCGCAAACTTAGGCAGGTGAGGTTTTACACTGGCATTCATACACCGGATGGGAATCCAAAAATGCACGCTTATATGACCCGTCGTCTAGAAATGATGAAAGCTACAGGCGTATGGACATTTGCTCGGTCCTTAAAGTACAGCAAAGAATGGGTCAGGAATAGAGAGGGCGGTCCGGAATTTATTGAAATCACAAAGGGTAGGGAAAAAGGTGTCGATGTAAGGCTCGCTCTTGATTTGGTATGGCTCGCTCTTGCGGAAGGATTTGATGTCGCTGTGGTTGTGAGCACCGATACTGATCTTGATGAGGCGGTGAAAGACGTTCTGGAGCTAAGGGAGATCACAGGGAGATGGCTAGCTGTTGAGAATGCTGTTTGTGTTCCTCCAGTGAATCCTGCAACTGGTCGGCGACCTCCCTTTAAGAGGTTGCGCTCGGCACGAAGACTCCTTCGCATCGATCAAGAAATATTCGATAGAATCCGCGATGATACTGATTACTGGCTGAATGATTTTGAAGAAGAATTGGATGAGCAAGTCGAACCGCTTAGCGCCGATAGAGGCGAAGAGACAGGTAGTGCTGAGTTGGAATGAAGACAAAAGCTCTTGTATGACCTGATTTTCCTGTGAGAGAGATTAGTACTTATTCGCTGATAGATACACCATTGAAAGAGCGTGATTGTGTTGTGTGCTGATAGAAGTTTCGCATCGCCAGATGAATTTTGGAACCAAAATTCTGCTCATCAAGATAGAAAGTTCTATGTGGCTTTTTGTCTGCCGGAAAGTGCCTTGAGCGACTATGCTGTTGCGAGTGATTTGCATCTTCATAACAAACTAAACTGGGCTTGCGCAACTTATTACTATTCTCTGGTACATGCTTTGAGGCTTATCTGTTTCATGGCTAAAGGGGACTTTCCAATAAGGCATGATGTTTTAGCCAAGCTTTTTAAGGGCGGAACTTGCAGGGGAAGGGCGTGGTTAAGAGATTTCTTGAGACATTCCCAAGTTGAAAGAGTCAATGTCGGTGAAACAGATTTTGGTTTGGAAGATGTCGTTTCAGCTTTACCTTCGGAAGCTCCTGCTGGGATGGAACAGAAATTTCGCAGATGGGGAGAAATATTAGACAAGGCTCGCGAACTTCGGAATGATAGTAATTATGAAGGACTGATAATTGCACACGAACATGCCCACATGCGAGTGACTGAAGATTTCAGAAACCTTGCTCTTGTTCTCAAGAAGGCAGCCGAGGAGATACTGCCTGAGGTTATAATAATTTTTAGGAACTTCATTGACCGGCACGGTAGAAGAGATTACTGGTATGCTTTTTTGAATTATCAGGAACGAGGAGAAGGCCTCTACTACCTTGAGGATACACTGAGATATAAACTCTTAGGAAGAGCGAATATGCACTGGTCGCCACAAGAACCTGAGATTGGGCATAGTATAGTCATGTTTGATAGGGATAGCGGGGATCTGATCATAGGACATGTCCGCAAGTGGGTCCAACCCCTCCGTTTAAGCGCTATCAATAGTGCATTTGCAGAAGAAGTTCTGGAAAACATTCGATTAGGCATCTTTAATGAGAAGCAATCTCTAATGAAAAGCTTTAGAGAAAAAATAGGAAGTCTTAGATATATCATTGGAGGGAACAACTTTGAATAGGCGGTTTATAGAGGTTGATTTCCCTATAAAAGAGGTTTCTGAGCATTCGGCAAAAGAGAAGAATATTCGGCATGGTCATATTTGCACGCTTCATATCTGGTGGGCTCGAAGACCCTTGGCTTCTTCCCGTGCATCTATCTATGCCGCTCTAACGCCAGAACCAAAGACGGAGAAAGAGCGAGAAGAAAAGCTTAAATTTATTGCTGAGCTTTCCAAGTGGGAGAATTCTTTAGATAAGAGGCTTCTCAAAAAAGCGCGCGCCGACATTCTGGAAGTCAATGGCGGGAAACCTCCAAAAGTTCTTGACTGCTTTGCTGGCGGCGGAGCAATTCCTCTTGAGGCATTAAGGTTGGGATGTGAGACCTACGCTATGGACTTAAATCCGGTTGCTGTTCTCATCGAGAAGGCTACTCTTGAATATCCACAGAAGTACGGGCAGCCAAAAGAAATTGCTGATGAAGAAGGAAAATTTTCTGGAAGCACAAAGACCGTCAATCCTCTGCTTGAGGATGTCAAAAAATGGGGCGGCTGGGTCCTGGAAGAGGCGAAAAAAGAGATAGGAAAATTTTATCCGAAGGAAGAGGACGGATCGACTGCTGTCGGCTATATCTGGGCAAGAACTGTGAAGTGCCAGAATCCGTCTTGTGGGGCGGAGATTCCATTGTTGAGGCAGTTTTGGCTTGCCAAAAAGGATAAGAAAAAAGTGGCTTTGAAGATGCTGGTGGACAAAGAGCGAAAGCGCATTGATTTCAAGATAGTCCAAGGAGCAGAAATAGATTTTGACCCTTCCGTTGGTACGACTCAGAGAGCCTCTGTTCTCTGTCCAGTCTGCGGCGGCGGTATTGATGACAAAACTCTGCGTTGTGAATTCAAAGAAGGACGTAGCGGAGAGCGAATGATAGCGGTTGTTCTGCATCATCCAGGAAAGGCTGGAAAGACCTACAGGATAGCTACTCAGAGAGATTTGGAAGTCTTCAAAGAGGCTGAGAAATATCTAGAGAGAAAAAGACAGGAACTTATGAAAAAATGGGGAATTGACCCCGTGCCGGATGAACTTTTGCCTCCAAAAGAAACATTGGGTTTCCGTGTGCAAAGATATGGAATGCTTAAATGGGGCGGCCTTTTCAACTCCCGCCAGAAGCTTGCGCTGATTACTTTTGTGGAAAAAGTGAGGCAGGCGCATGAGAAGATGCTGGCAGAAGGGTATGAAGAAGAGTATACCAAGGCAGTAGTTAGCTATCTGGCGCTGGGAGTGGATAGACTGGCTGATTTCGGTTCTGTTCTTTGTATCCTTAATGTAACTGGCGGTCGGGGGGTCGTCCATACATTTGGGCGTCAAGCATTGCCAATGGCTTGGGATTATATAGAGTCAAATCCATTCAATCCTGTCGCAGCGGGTTGGCCAACTGCTTGCGAAAAAAACGAGAAATGGATTAGACATACCTCACAAGCGACTCAGATTTCAGCAACCGTCACCCAATCCTCCGCTACCTCTCTGCCCTATCCCGACAAGTTCTTTGATGCGGTCGTCACAGACCCGCCATACTATGACAATGTGCCTTATTCCTATCTTTCTGACTTTTTCTATGTTTGGCTGAAAAGAACCATTGGAGATTTGTATCCTGATTTATTTGCGACACCTTTAGCACCGAAGGCTGGAGAGATTGTCGCATACTCTCACGAAGAAAACGGATTTGAAGGTGGGAAAAAGCGTTTTGAAGAAATGATTGCTCAGGCTTTCCGTGAAATATGCCGGGTTCTGAAACCCGAAGGCGTTGCTTGTATTGTCTTTGCTCATAAATCCACAGAGGCGTGGGAAACTATCATCAACGCCTTGCTAGATTCTGGCTTATATCTCTCTGCAAGCTGGCCTGTGCATACCGAGATGAAAGCGCGTTTGCGCGCGAAAGAATCCGCAGCTGTTGCCTCGTCAATCTATATGGTCTGCCGCAAGCGAATTAAGGAGAAAACTACTTACTACAATGAGATAAAACCGCAGATTGAAAAGCGCATTAGAGAAAGGCTCGACCAGTTCTGGAACGAAGGCATCGGCGGAGCAGACTTCTTTATTAGTGCAATTGGCCCGGCGGTTGAAGTTTTTGGTCAATATTCCAGGGTTGAAAAGCTCTCCGGCGAGGAAGTTTCGGTTAAAGAACTTCTTGAGTACGTCCGCAAGGTAGTCAGCGAGTTTGCACTTGAGCGCATAATAAAGAGCCCTGATTTGGGCGGAGTTGACCATGAAACTCGTTTTTATCTTCTCTGGCGTTGGACTTACAACTCAGCCAAGGTGCATTTTGACGATGCGCGAAAGCTCTCACAGGCTGTTGGGATAGAACTCACTGAGCACTGGGACAAAGGCGAGCTCATTAAAAAGGAAAAGGAATTTATATATGTGCTCGGTCCACTTGAAAGAGCTGGGCAAGATGGTTTTATGAAAAAAGAACGCTATACAACAATGATTGACGTACTTCAAGCTTGTCTTATTCACTGGGACAAAGGAGATAAGAAGAAACTACAAGAAGTTTTAGCCCAATCAGGTTACGCTCAAAATGAAGCCTTTTGGAAAGTAGCGCAAGCCATCTCAGAAGTTCTTCCAGAAGGCGATAAAGAAAAACAACTCCTCCAAGGCTTGCTATACGGAAAACAAACATACACAAAAGAAGCTGCGGATTCTAGCCTAAAAGACTCACAGCCTAAGCTTCCCGGAGACGATTGGGAGACAAGATCATGACAGTCATTGAATTTTTAATAGTTATTTTTAGCTCTTCGGTTGTGGCAACTCTTGTAAGTAAAATCTGGGATTCGGTTGGGAAGAGGCGCGAGAAAGAAGAAAGACGGCGAGAAGAACTATATGGCCCTCTGAAGTTATACTTTACTATTATGCGTAGCATAGACAACCATATTGAGGGAATCTCCAAAGCTGGCTTGAAGTCAGTGAGTCAGTTGGAAGCACACTCTGACAGCGAAAGGAAAGAGGAGTTAATGGAGGAGGTTTTTAAGTCTGAGCAAGAGTTGAAAAATGAGCTTCTTGAAAAATGGTGGATGTACCTAGAGAAAATTAAGGAAAACCTGGAGTTAAAGCCCCATCTCATAAAAGAAGGACACTTTGATATTGTTCAAAAGTTTTTTGACGCATATATAGGAAGAGAAATTGTGGGCAAGGGGCAACAGCGGAAAATTGCTCGTTGGCTACGTCGTGAATTATCAGAGAATGACGAAGTTTTCTTAAACGCCGTTGAGGAACTTCAAAGAGCTATCCTGGAAGATTGATAAATGGGTACAAGACCAACTAAGATTACGATCTTTGGTAGGGGGTAAATATGAAACCATGGTGGCAAATAACAACACCTCATAGAGATATAAGAGAAGGAAGGTTAGACGAGGCAGTTTTTGCTGCTGATCTTGGTGATGTTGCACAAGGCAAAGGACCCATTGATTATCGTGATCCTGAAACTTTTTTCCGCAAGACTTATGTGACCAAGGGTCTTGAAAATCTCGTGGAAAGTGTCCTTTCTCGTCTAGCCGGAAAAGGCAAAGGCGAAGGTGTTATCCAACTTCAAACCCCATTCGGTGGAGGCAAAACTCATTCACTGGTTGCACTCTATCACCTAATCAAGAGCAGAGAAAAAGTATCGCACTTTGAAGCTATCAGAAGAATCCTCGGGAAAATTGGAATAGATGAGATTCCAAAAGCCAAAGTGGCTGTTTTTGACGGAACCCATATCGATCCGGTCAAGGGTAGAACTCCCTGGGGTGAAATCGCTCATCAAATTGGATTCTACGAATTAGTAAAAGAGCACGATGAAAAACGGGTAACACCTGGGAAGGATATTCTAACTGAACTTCTTTCAAAATCAGGTCCTACCCTGATCATCATGGATGAGTTTCATCACTATGTGACCAAGATTATGAGGGTCGAGGAATTAGAGAAGACACAGAAGGGACAGGTTCTGGCTTTTCTGCGCGAACTCACTGTTGCTGCCCCCGCTCTTGAAAACTGCGTTCTTGTGGTTACTCTCCCTTCAAGCAGGCTAGAGGCTTACGATGAAGCAGGGGAACAAGCTCTTGCTCGGATTCAAAAGATTTCCGGGAGAGTTGAAGCCATCTATACCCCTGTTGAAGGGGAAGAAGTATATGAAATCATAAGAAAAAGGCTCTTTGAGGATGTTGGTGATCCGGAAACTCACCGGCTGGTTGCCGATGAATACTTTGATTTATATCAAAGGCTGGGCGAAGACATTCCCGCCGAGGCCAAGGAGGCGGCCTATCGAGACAAAATAAGGAAAGCTTATCCATTTCACCCGGAAAGCATCGATGTCCTCTTTGAAAGATGGGGCTCGATATCAACCTTTCAGAGAACAAGAGGGGTTCTGAGGTTGCTCGCAGAGGTAGTGGCCGATCTTTACAAAAAAGAGCACCCATCGCCCTTAATTCAACCAGCCCACATAGACTTCAGAGACCGTGTTATCAGAAGAGAGTTCATCAAACACATAGGAAATGAGTATGAGAGCGTCATAGCCTCCGATATAGCCGATGGTGGAGCCAAGGCCCAGAAGATAGATAGAGAAATGGGTACGGAGTATGCCCGACATGGGGTGGCTACCGGTCTTGCTGGTTCCATCTTCTTCTATTCCTTCGGTGGAGGGGAGAAGAGAGGTGTTTCTCTCCAGAGGCTTCGCCTTGCCTTCCTGAGAGAGGGCATTCCTTCTGCGATAGTTGGAGATGCTTTGAGAAGAATCGAGGAGGAACTCTGGTTTCTTCATTCGGATAAGTCTCTGTTTTACTTCACGAATCAACCGAATCTCAATCGAGTGATTATAGATAAGGAAGAGACCGTCAAAGACGATGAGATTGAGAAAGAGATTAGAAAGATAATCGAAGAGATAGCGGGATCTGATTTTGCGGTCTTTCTCTGGCCCGAGGCGAGCAACGATATTCCGGATGATAAAAGGGTGAAGCTGGCTATTTTAGCTCCCAGTCACGCCACTGGGAACTCACCCGAGGAGCTTTTGAAAGCCCTCGCCACAAGATATTCGTCGGGCTTCCGAGCGTATAAAAATACGCTCCTTTTCCTCCTCGCCGGTTCGGGGGAATTCGAGGGGCTTAAAAGAATCGTGCTCCGCTCATTGGCTCTTCGCCGAATAAAGGAGGATGGGGGGTTTTTAAAGAGTCTTTCCGACGAAAATAGGAAAACCCTTGAGAGAAAACTGAAGGAGGCCAGCGAGTCCATTCCTTTCATGCTCCTTAACGCATATCGTCATCTTGCTAAAGTCAAGGAGGGAGAAGTGGTCTTCTTCGATCTTGGTCTTCCCACGGTTGGAGAAAAGGCCCTTCTTACCAGAAGGGTGAAGGATTATCTAAAGGAGCAGGAGTTGTTGCTTGAAAAGGTTTCACCCAGATATCTCATGGAGAAGACCTTCGCCGAAGGCGAGGAGAGAAAAACTGTGAGGGATATCTGGGAAGCTTTCCTTAAGTTTTCCCACTTGCCCTTGCTTGAGGACGAGGACGTATTAAAGAGAACAATTGTTGAAGGGGTCAGGAGCAAGACCTTGGGGCTGGTTGACGGCGAAGAAGTTTATTATGGCGACGATATGTTGGAGACTCAGTTTGACGAAGAAGCTGAAGTGGCGCGAAGTGAACTAGCCGAGAAGCTGAAGGGTAGAGTGGTAACTGAGGTAAGGGAAGTTGGGGAAGAAGTAGAGAAAGAAAAGGAAGAGAAGAAGAAAGGTAAACCCGGGGCGGTAAAAACCATAAGAATTTCAGCGCGTATTCCCTGGGACAAGCTCTCCGACTTTATGTCAGGTGTTATTTTGCCACTTCAACAAGATGGAGCAGAGATTGAGTTAGAAGTTCAACTTTCAGCAAAATCCGAAT
This sequence comes from Actinomycetota bacterium, assembly GCA_030019215.1. GTDB lineage: Bacteria > Actinomycetota > Aquicultoria > Subteraquimicrobiales > UBA9087 > UBA9087. Next base: position 4,060 of record JASEEZ010000012.1, on the reverse strand, counting down.
CGGGCATAAGCAAAAATACCCTGGAACTTAAAACAAAAGAAACCCTCAACCAAATCCGAGCCCAAATCCTCGACTGGAAAGAGGAAGAATAATAATTGTGCCCTAGATATAAATAGGGTGATCTCTAAGAGCCATCCTTACAGGCGCTAGCTACTGCGAACCTACTCGCCGTTTTCATTTGAGCCCTGAAAGATGATTTTTACTATAATAGGCTAAGATTTACATGGTGTTTAAAAAAGGAATAGAAGTAGATATGGTCCCCAAACATCTAATAGAGGATATTGCTAGTTCACGATGTGTACTTTTTATCGGGGCAGGGGTTTCGAGACAAGTTGGCTTACCAAGTGGAGATGAATTAGCTGTGGAATTGTGGAATTATGGAATTGATGGAATTGATGGAATTGGGACGTTGGTTGATGGAATTTGGAATTGTTGGAATTGTTGGAATTGTGGAATTGGGACGTTGGTTGCATTTGTTGCAATACCTTCTGTAGCAACCAAAACTGTGATGGAATTGGGACGTTGGTTGCATTTGTTGCAATACCTTCTGTAGCAACCAAAACTGTCTGATATCTGCTACTAAGATAGAAAAGACTGGGCTTGAATTTTTTAATTTCTTAAGCAAAAACCAAGAGATTTGGGAAAGACCAATAATTCATTATTTATGCCTGGCGTTGTCTGTTTATCTGAGGGGGAATATTATGGAACTTTGGCCATGGGGTATGTGGGGTATGGGGTCGTGTCTTGAATTTTGACATTAAGTTGTTGATGCAAAAAAGGGGATGGGGATGGGGTCGGGCTTGACAAACTTGAAAAACCAGCTGGCTCATCGGCCAAATTGCCTCCTGCAAGCTCGAACCGCGAAAGCGGTTTTTATTTTGCCCATGAGCAGGCCATATAGGATTTTTAAAAGATTTAGAGAATTTAAAAAGACAGAGACCAAACCGTCTATAAACTCTACGGCCTAACAGAAGAGGAAATTAAAATTGCCGAAGGTGAGGTCAAATGAATAAAGAAATCCAAAAGGAGCTTGATGCCTTATTTCCCTCCATTTTCCCCAAAGCCTTCCGAGGTGAGTTATAGTGGCTGTCAATCGAAGCCTCTCTTTTATTAAAAATAAAAAATTGAGGGCGGGAATTGAGCGGGATTTAAATGAGTTGAAGATTTGTGCACGTCAGGGTGCTCTTAAGGCAAGCATGATTATGGGTGGCTCAATTACCGAGGCTGCATTGTTAGATTTACTTTCGCGGGGAAAAAGAAAAGTGAAAGCACTTGCAGTTTTTAAACAGCGTCATCCAAAAAGAAAAGTAAACTCACTGGAGGAATTGAGCTTAGCTGATTTATTGCAAATTTCTGTAGATTTAAATCTATTGCCAGGGGATGTTGTTAACCCGTGTTACATAATTAAAGATTGGCGCAACCTTATACATCCCGGTCGTGAATTAGTGGGTAAGGGTAGTATAGATATTGATCGCGCAAAGATGGCTGAACTTTCTACAAGGCTTGTGCTCAAGGAATTGGGAAAGGCTTCCTTAAGAGAGGAATCCTATGGAGCAGAACAAGTAATCGGAGCAATTTTTAATGACGAAAATGTTGATAGCATATGTGAACATCTAGTTGATGGCTTAAGTAGCAAGGAGAGAAACAAACTTCTATTAATTATTCCTCAAGTTTTTATTTCAGAACATCCCACAATTGATTTAAGGGTGGAAGAAAGCTTGGTTAATTACTTTCGGTCACTTCGCCTTAAGTGTTCAAAAAAGTCAAGAGCACAGGTCTTAGAGCGATTGTGTGAATATATAAGGCAGGGAGACTCTGATGTGGTAAAAAGCTATACTTGGCATTTCCTTAACGCTATTGATTTGCAATATATTTCAGAGGAGAAGCAGCTTCTCATCTTTGATTACTTTTTCAACTGGTTAAAACGCGTCATGAGAGAAGAAGATAATTTTGCAAAGGAGAGAGAGGTCTTGCCATTTTTGGAGAAGTTCTCTCCCTTTGTGCCCATTGCGAGAAGAAGCGAGTTTTATGAAGTCATGCTTGAGTTGGTGCTAAATCGAGAATACACGAACAGGACCATACCCCAAGACATTATTATCTCTGCTGCAGAGACGCCAATGGGAGCAGAAGCTCGATTTGTAATCGAAAGGATGAAGAAAGAAATTGCCTCTTACGTTGGGAAAACTAGGATAAAAGAAGCGATCAGCCGTTGGGAGAAGCAGTTGAGGAGGCTTGATGCCTTGGTTGATTTAATGGATTTAATGGGGGAAGATATCCCATTTTAGAGGAGGCATGCATCATGGCGCTTGAGCAGCTCAAGGTTCGTGAAATTGTGAAACAGGCAGTTAGTAAAAATGTGGATATTCCTGAATTTCAAAGGGAGTTTGTTTGGGACACAGAGCAAGTCAAGTTGTTTGCAGAATCATTGTATCGTGATTATCCTGTAGGCTCCTTCTTGCTTTGGGATTCTTCAGAGTATCAGGAAGCCAAAACAGCTGAAGGTACTCGAGTGGTGCATGGGGTCGCGTCTTGAATTATAAGTTCTTTAACATAGTTCTCTTCACTAAACCGTCAAAGAGTTATATGTTGGAGCGGGGTTTGTTACGAAAGTGATAGTTCAAGACTCGCCCCAATTTTCCCAATTTTTGCAACCCCCTTGTCTACTAACTTTTACACTATCGATAACTTGTTGACCAACTGCTCTAATTCTTCTAGAATATGATGGGCCAGGGTAGTATGAGCACGGGCTCAAGTACCAGGTAAGAGGTGGAAAAACCTGGGGCATCAGAGCACAGGCGAAAGCCTTCTAATCCCGTCGTCGGGAGTGCCAACCTCAGTGTGCCATATCTATCCTGGCTTACTATTGGCGAGAAGAGGACAGGCGGAAGATATATGAGGCAACTCGCCGTCTTGTCCCAGGCAACATTGTTTGATACTTTTAGAAAACGATCGGCGGAGGCGAAAACACCAAATCTGAATGAGAAATTCGCATTCCCAAGAGATTTGAAAGCATATGGAGCTGATAAGTACACAAATCATGATAGTAAGACGAATGGAGCAAAAAGTGATTAAAAAAGAATTTATCGACAAAAAGCACGAAGTACTGGATCGGTATTATGAAATCGCTACTGGTGAATTAGACGCAGCAAAAACAGAAGAGGATATTAGAGAAATCATTTCTGATCTCAAAGAGCTTATAAAGGAAGATCCTACTTTCTTGGATAGCTATAATCTTGCTGCTGATTTATACAGAGACTTGGATGATGAGAAAGAAGCGACAAAGCTGGAGAAAGCCGCCTATGATATTGCTCTTAAGACAATTACAGCCGAGAAGGGAAACTGGCCAGACCAGTTGTTATGGGGATATTTAGAAAACCGACATATTATAAGAGCTTTATACCGCTGGGGACTAAATCTTTGGTGGGATGGCAATACCGAAGAAGCCTTGAGTATCTTCAGAAAGCTTCTAAAAACGAATCCAAATGACAACGTGGGTGCTCGTTATAGCATCCTGGCTATAAGGCTTGGTTTAAATCCCGACTATGATGAAAAATGGGCTCTTGGTCCTGGTGTCGATGCCTTTAAACTTGAAGAATGGTGGAATAAGAATTATAAAAAATTTTCCGAGGAGTTCAAGGAGTGGGAAGAATATGTTGAGAGTTTACAATAGCAGAAACGCAGGCTACAGCCTTGGCTCTGTTCTTGAAATCCAGGCATAAAATATAACAAGCAGGGTGAGACCCGGGCTTAATTTCCGATATTATTATGGGTGAAAGGTACCCACCTAACGAAAGAGCCCAAGGGGCTCTGCTGAAAGGCTAGTTAGGTGGGTCATTTTAAACAGCTCGGCACAGCTTGGTGTCCGACACCGAGTAATGCGTTCAGCTGGTATTTAGATAGTAAGTGACAAATATATATACATCGTGAACCCAAAAATATACATACATCGCGAACCCGTTGCTATTATATAAAAACATCTAGGTCTAGGTGTCTATAGGTCTAGGTGGGGTCAGGTCTTGAAATATAAGATTTTCTTTGTTAAGCTCTATTTCAAATGGCT
>JASEEZ010000011.1 GCA_030019215.1 Actinomycetota bacterium | reverse complement strand
GCGGTTAACGTCTAATGCCGGGCCTTCTCGTTTTTACAGGAAAAATTGGACTTGACCGGTTTTAAATGGCTGATTCAAAGGTATACTGGGTTTATCATCGTACCAGTTTTCGATTTTGTCTCTTTTAGCCGAATCATATCTATTTAGCCATTTAAAGAACCACCGTTTGCTTTTATGTAGCTCTTTGTATATCTCTACTGGTTGTTCGCCAGATAGATATCTGGTAATGGCTCTTTTCCTTAATTCGGTCTCTTTGTTGTCCATGTGAATTCCCCCTTTTTGGGGAATATTTAACAACAAAGAGTTACCGATGTGTTGAGCCTAAAAGGGTAACCGATCTCTTGATACCAATCAGCTACTCATTAAAGGATTCGAGGGTTCTAGGATTCTAGGATTCGAGTGTTTTATTTTCCAAGATTTTCACTTGACCCCTTGACTCCTGGAATCCTTGAATCCTAAAGCCCTCTTTACACTTTGCCTCGCCGTCGTATTTTCCACCCTATGAAGAAACCTTATATATTCTTATTTCGGGGGAAAGAAAGCCCTCGACTCTTTCGTCGGCTTTAAAATCTTTTATTAAGGTGCCGAGCCTGAAAAGTTTATTATATTTTTCGACCTGCTCGTGATATTTATCCGGCTCATCAAAGTATCGCTGGAAATCTGCACCGTCAAAGACAAGATAATCAAAATTCTGTTCCAGAAACCACTCCGGCGGCCGATCAAGAAACGGGAACTTAACCACCTCGAAGTTCCTGGAGATAGGCGGGGCATAAAACTCGGCAGCGATCTTTGAACCCCTGGGAAGATTCTTCTCAACCCACTCGGCCGCTCGTGTTCTGGTATCCTTTATGGAGCAACCGTAATCGAACTGGACTATCCTTATCACAGGCATAGTCAAGACCAAAACAAGCAGGCCAGCAACGATCAAATTTTTCTTCCCACCTTCGAGCCTGAATCTAGACGAGAGGAACTTTATAATCTCTGAGAGAAAACACCCCCCATAAAGCACCAGAAATGGGTAGAGGGGCAACACATTTCTGGGAAAGGTAACCTTCGAGCTAGATACCAGCAGGAAATAAACGAGGGGAAAGGAGAGCAAAAGAAGATCCTTATCGCTGCGCCTCATCAAAGAGAGCAATATACCTCCGGCGGCACAAAGAAAAATTGCAACTCCAAGGCCCTCTGAACTCGCCATATGTTTCAAATAAAACAGCCAGGGAACGCTCGCCTCGAAACCCGGATGCCCACCCCGATAGTGAACCATTATCCCGGCGAGATCGTTCAAAAACTTGGGCAAATCGAGAAAGGCATAGGGTGTGCCGATGAAAAGACCGAGACCAAAAGCCAAAAGCCCGATAAATATACCATCCGTCAAGGCACGGTTCCTCCAGGAAGCCAAAAGATAGGCGACGATCAGGGAAAGGAGGATGGGGGCAACGTTCCATTTAGTGGCCATCGAGAGTCCCGCGAACAGCCCCGCCAGGATATAATGCCTCTTTTCACCTTTCTCCAAAATGAGATAACAAAAGAGAAAAGACAGGGCCACAAAGAAAGAGGCAGGGACGTCGACGGTGATGTAATGGGAATCCTTCACGTGGAAGAAAGAAAAAGCAAGCAATAACGCCGAGAGTAAACCCACCTTCTCTCCAAACATTCGCCGGCCGATTAGGTAGACTATGTAAACGGTAGAAGTGCCCAGGAAAGCTGTGGTCAGCCTCCCCCAGAGATAAAAACCGGGCAACTGTATATCGGCCAGGGAGGTATACAATCCCTTGGATACCCCGTAGAAAAAGTGGAAGATGAATGTTATTCCCTCTATGTACATATAAAGGGAGGGATAGCCAAAATCGTGTGGGTTGTAATCGCCCGTTCGCAATATCCCCAAAGCTCTATCGACGATCGCCCACTCATCGGGATGATAGAGGTTGGGCAAACCGAATCTGATACCCCATACCCTGACTGCAAAAGCAACCAACAGGATGAGGAGCAAGGATATTCCAGGAAAATTCTCCTTTAAAATCGACCAAACTTTTTTCATAAATTCCCCCCTTCATCCCCTATTCAACTTTGGCACTTTAAAAATCTTGATCGTGGGAGACAAGAAACCCTCAACCCTATCATCGGCCTTAAATTCCTTTATTAAAATCCCTTTTTCAAATAACTTCTTGTACCCTTCGACCTGGTTCGGGTACTTTTGGGGTTCCTTAAAAAATCTAGCATAACTGCCCGAGCTAAAAACAAGATAGTCGAAACCTTCTTTCGCATAAAAATCGAGAGGGTGATCTTGAAGCCTGAACCCAATCACTTCAAAGTCTCCAGAAATCGGGGGAGCGTAGTCCTCGATGACAATTCGAGAGCCTTTAGGGATATTGGCCTCGATCCATTCTGCAGCTAAGGTGCGGGTGCTCTTCTGAGAACAGCCATAACCAAACTCAAGAGCCTTTACTACGGGAAGAGTCAAAACCGAGATTAAAAAAATAGCGATCAAAGCGATCCTTAGACTTCTCGCCAGCTTAACTTGATCTAAAATAACTGTCGCTGCTCTCCTTGCAAAAATGGCTCCAAAGATGGCAAGGAATGGAAGAATGGGAAGCAGATTCCGGACAAAATTTACCTTTTGAGTAGACAACAGCACGAAATAGATGAGGGGAAAAGAAAGCAACAACCAGTCCTTCTCGCGACGCTTAGCAAAACTTAATAAAACTCCTCCACAGGTGAGGGGGAAAAGAGTCGGACCTACGCCTTCCCTAAATAAATAGCGCGAATAGAACAGCCAATTATTGCTTCCCTCAAATCCCTCGTGCCCCATCCTATAGTGGTATATGTCGAAAGCGACACCATCCAAAAAAGTAGGTAAATCCAAAACTGAATACGGGCAACCAATAAAAAAACCCAAAGCAGCAAAGAAAAAGCCTAGCCATACTTTGCCCCCAAAAACGCCATCCCTTAAAGAACGAAACACATAGGCAAGAGCCAGAGGGATAACCACAAGTATGGCATTGTACTTTGTCGCCGCCGCTAATCCAGCGATAAGACCCGCCAGTATATAGTGCTTTGTTTCATTTTTCTCGAGAACCAGGTAAGAAAAAAAGAAAGACAGAGCCACAAAAAAAGTAGCGGGGACATCTACGGTAAGATAGTGCGAATCCTTGACGTGAAGGAAATAGAGGGCCAAAAACAACGCCGCCAGTAAACCCGTTTCCCGATCAAACATCTTTCTGCCGATCAAATACACAACGTAGACGGTAAAAGTACCCAACAGAGCAGTAACTAACCTACCCCAGAAATAAAAACCGGGTAGCGTTACATCGGCTAAAGATGCGTATGAGCCCTTTGATACCCCAAAGAGAAACCGGGCAACATATACGAAAACCTGAATGTAGATATACAAGGAGGGCCAATTAAACCAATGGGGATTAAAATCCCCCGTCTGAACTATCAAATGAACGGGCCCTACTATGGCTGCCTCATCCGGATGATAGATATGAGGCAGTCCAAACCTTATTCCATAGACCCTCACACCCAGGGCGATGGCCAAAATAACCAAAGGGGAAAGCGGAACAATATGCTGACCAAGAAAGAATTTTGCCTTTTTCATCGGTTTCTCCAAAAACATCTCAATAAACCTTTTAAATTTTCAGTCTATGGCGTAAAGCAAAATCGTTTGCTCTTTTATGTGATACTGTTTAACGACCCTGGAGTGTTTCACGATGAGATCACTTTCGAACAACTCCGGGTTATAAAAAAGAACATCCTCTAAAGGCAACAACAAATGAGTGACCCCATGGGTTTCGACAAGGGATATGATTTTTTCCGGTTTATACCTATCAGCAATATTAAAATAGGGCAAGCAACGAAGATGATTTCCCAGACACAACTCGGCCGCGAAGTTTCCCATCACTCTCGAATCACCGGGCAAAATTCGCTCCAGTTCCTTAGAAGTTTCGGATAGGGTGTACCTGGGATTCATGGCCCACGCCAGATACTGCCCACCGTTCACGGCAAAAAAGGCGACCATTGCCCCAACGCACAGACTTTTGGAAAGACTCGTTCCCGAAAAGCTCCTTGCAAAAAATTGAATCATCCTCTCCACCCTCTCATGCGATATTGAAAGGCCAACGGACACTAAAAATGATATCCCCAAAGAGAGCTTTATTAGATTAGGAGTGGCCGAACCAAAATAGCCAGCCAAGCAGTTGTACAGCAAAATGAAAGCAATTACCCAAGCCCAAAAGAATATCCAGAAACGACGACCGGGAGTGATTTTTGGCAATAAAGCGGCCTTCTCAGCTCTCCACAACCCCATCCAGGCCCGGGCCGCCAAAACACACATCGGAGGGATGAGGGGAACAAAATAACGAAGTGGGCGGTAGGCCAAAAGGGATAGGAAAACCAATCCCAAAGCAAACCAGCTTATAAAGAAAGCATCTTCGCTGGAGAACTTTCTGCCGGCCGAAGTGAGAACCACAACATAAAAGAAAGAGAAAATGGTTATAATCGGGGCTCTAATCCATAGACTATCGGGAAAAGCCAGTATGCTGAAGACTTTACGCACCCTCCCCAAAGGACTAATAACCTGATCAGTGAGAGAAAAGGTGCTATAGTATCTGATTTCTGAAAAGTAGGGTATATACCAGATCATCAGGGAGACGATGAGCGCCAGCAAAAATCCGCTCAGAAAGATGAACAAAGAGGATAAAACCTTTCTTCTTGCCACTGACTCGGAACGCCCTTGTAAGAATTTGACCAAAAACATCGCAAAGAAAGCTAGAATAAAGAAGAACGCATAGGGTTTGGTTACAAAGGTCACCCAGCAGAAAAATCCCGAGAGGAAATTAAAAGTCCTGGATGCTGCCCCCTTCTGGTATAAGTAAAACGTCAGAAGCATGAAAAAAACTTCAGGCGTCTCAGTTATCCCCACCCGGTTATACATAACATAAACATAATTAAAACCCAGAAATAGCGCTGAGAGGAGTGCTACCCTTTCTCCCAGATTATCTTTAAGGGCAGCATAAAGAAGCCAGAGGGAAAGAACACTCAAGATGATGGGGGCTATCCTCACCTGAACAAACCCCACACCCAAAACGGAGAAGACGAGGTAGTTTAGAAAATGGACGATGGGGGTTTGATACATACCATTGTACTCAGTCCATCCATCCACATCCCAGCTTCCGAAAAGCACCTTGTTTCGAGCGTTATAGGCATAGGCCCCTTCATCGGTAAAAGCGCAGTTACTCCAAGTTAAATTGAGAGGCGGATCCGCCGTGATGTGGTTGACCCTCACTAAGGTAAAGAGCACGAACAATCCGACGAGAAGAACTAAAAATAGCGCAGGTTTTTTGAAGCCGAGCGATTCCGTGATCATCCCTCAAACCCCGATTTAGCTTTATTTGGACTCAGGCTGCTCGGCCTCTTCAACCAGCATCACCGGAATGCCATCGACGATGGGATATCTTCTCCCGCACTTGGTACAGCAAATCTTGTCTTCCTTGAGCTCCACATCTCCCTTGCACGCCGGGCAAGCCAAAATCTTCAACAAATCTTCGTTCACCATAATAATCCCCCCCTTTTCAAGATAAACTTACCATTCCTAATCTCTGCCAAGTTCCTTTAGGCAAGCGTAAATGACTTTCGATATATTCTCCAATCGTTCTTCCCATGTGTTTTCCAAAGCCACCTCCAGCCTCCGCTCGACTACAGACTCGTTCTCATCCAGACAACTTTTAATGCACGATCGGAACCCCTCTGGATCACCAGCTACACCCACGATCCCAGGATATTTCTCACCATATCTTTTTACCTCAAACAGAGGAGTGGAGACAACTGGTTTTCCAGCCGCCACGTACTCGTGCAGCTTATATAGATTCATCGTGTCTGTCTGCTCGTTCACCTTAAAAGGGATTATGCACACGTCAAAAGCTTTTAGGTAATTGGGAATCACCGCGAAATCCCTCCAGCCCAAAAAGTGTACATTGGGAAGTTTGGCAATCTTTTCCATCTCCGGACATTCCAAATACCCCAGCAAAACGATGGACCATGATGGCTCATTCTCGGCGAGATACCCTAGAAGAGAAAAATCCAGACGAGCTGGAGATGTTCCCGTCAATCCTATAATAGGTGAAGGTATAGCCACGATATCTTCAGGAATTTTCGTCTCGTGCGAAAGCGCCCGCCGAAAATGAGAGGCATCGGCAGCGTTGGGCACTAGATAGGTTCGAGGATTGTACCGCTTTTTGTCCTCGTACAGAAGGGTTGAAGTCGTAAACACTAAGTCAACCTTGGACAAGAACTGCTTCTCGATCTCTCTAATAACTTCATCCCGGACATTTGGGTTGGTGGTGAAGGAGTACTCGTCCACACAGAGATAACAAGAAATTTTTTCGTCAAACATACCCACTAAATCAGCGGAGTTAAAGCGCTGAATTAAAAGAATGGGTTCCTTGAAAGCAAGTTTCTTAACAGCACCTTTCAAAAAAGGAGCCAGGAAAAGGGCATTCAATCTGTTGCTTAAAGATGATTTATTGCCCAGAGGAAGAGGTGGAAAAGGCGAGTAAGTGTAAAAATTCTCTTTTATTTTCTCCAGTCCCCTTCGCCACCGCCGCAATCTGTGCATTAAAAGTTTCGGCTGCTTGTAAAAAACCTGGCTTGAGGTGGGCAAATCCAGATACAAAATCCTATTATTTTCCAATAACAGAGGAAACATGCTTGACATGTGCCCCCCACGTTGAAAAGACCATTCTCCTTCGCAAACGTAGATGATGTCTTCCCCTTTTAACACCTCAGCCCTCCGATTCAGAACTTAAGCTCGGGCAAACACCTTCTTAAGCAAGTCAATCTCGAACCGACCTACTCCCCCAAAAATAGTTAATAGAGCCAGGTAAACAGGAATAGAAACCGGAACGATCACAAAGACCGAATACTTACTGAAAAAAACGAGAAACAAAATAAAGACGAGATTGACCGGAATCAACCTGAGCAAGGAGGGAGAGGGCAAAAGATCATGAAACTTAGCCAGATAAAATGCGCCAAACACTGTGAATAACCCTTCTGTCAAGACGGTGGCGATGGCCGCCCCCACAAAGGAAAAGCGCGGAATCAACAAAAAGTTGAATGTCAAGTTAGCCACCATCAAGCAAAAGGCCATCAAAGTAAATATCTTCTGCTGGTATATGGAGATCAAAAAGGTGGTGATGGTCATATTCAGCATCATGAAGGTCGTTGCCCAAATGAGAATGGACAACGCTGAACTGGTGGCAGCGTACTCCCCGCCGTACAGGACGTTTATGATTTGGTGACGATAAAAAAGGGTTCCAATGGAAACCGGAATCATCAAAAGAAGGAGATATTTCAAACTCACCTGATAAGCCACCTCCATGGATTTCCTGGCTGATTTATAGTAGCGGGAGGCAAGGGGTAGAAGCGTGATGATAAAGGCAGAACCCAAGATCGTGAAAGCCTCCGTGAGCTTGAAAGATGCCGAATAAAGTCCAATGGCTCCCTCCCCCTTCCACAAAGAGAGCAAAATCACATCCACCCTGAAATAAACCATAACAAAAATCGAAGAAAGGGCAATGGGTAGCGACTCACTTAACAAAAATTTCCATAAGCCAAAATCAAGAGAAAATTTGGGCCTAATAAACCTGTTGGACAAATAGACTAAAGCAATGAAACCGGGGATAAGCCCGAAGACGTTTACGGCGACTATCTCAAACAAAGTTCTCCCCAACAAAATAAGCAGCAAGGTCAGCGCACCCATAACGACCTTGCTAACCAGATCGATGGCGGTCACGTAAACCCGGCTCAAATTCACCGTGAAGATGGTGGTGAATACATTCCCAAAGGACGGCGACTGGTAGGAAAAAATCAGGGAAATCGAGGCAAGAAGAACCAGTATCTTGGTACTGAGCGGATAATCCAGCGACAGGGCGATCGAGCAGGCCAAAATTAGAGAAAGCACCGCCAGAGACAGTTTCAGTAAAACGGCATTCCCGAACAAGACCTCGGGCGACCTTTCAGTGCCTGCTATTTCCCGGACGAGTATCTGATCTAGACCAAAATCGGTGAGAATGGCAAAGAAACCGAGATAGGCAAAGGCAAAGGCAAACTTCCCGAAACCAACCTGACCAAGGTACCTCGCCAGGCAAACCATCACAAAAAGCGAGACAAGTTTTGTGAGAACCTGTCCCAAAAAAATTACGCCGGTGTTGGCAGCAGCCTTGCGAACTATGCTGATCTTGTTTTCACCCTTTCAAATCTTCTCAGCTCTGCTACAAAGACCAGGGCAAACAGACCCGGAAACACCCTCTTTAAAAAGGAGATTTTCTCGATTCTATGAGGGGCGATGAAATGCTTCCTCTCCACTTTCAAGCCTATCTTTTGGATCAGCTTCAGAAAATCCCCGTAGGAGAAGAGGGTGACATGATCCGAGTCGTACCAGTTGAATCCAAATAGAGGGGCGCGGGGGGAATAATCCCTCAGAAGGTCGAGTCTGCCGCTCCAGTAAGCCACATTTGGAGCGGCGACGATAAGACTTTCTCGAGTCAAACGCTTGGCCTCCTCCAATACTTTCTTGGGGAAGAAAACATGCTCCAGGACATCGCACAGGATGACATAGTCGAAAAAGCCGTCCTCGAAGGGCAACTTCTCGTGGTCCAAGTCTCCAACCTGAGCGACGACCCCCTTCTTATTTGCCAGATTCACTGCCAATCCGCTGACATCCACACCCCAAACCCTGCAGTCCTTTTCCTCAATCAATCGAGAACCCAGTGAACCATCCCCGCAACCCAGATCGAGCACTTTGGAGCCGGGGCTCACCCACTCCAGAATGGTTTCAAATTCCAGCCTCTCGATCCCGGCATCGGGGGCCCTCCTCCATTGATCATCGTAAAGTTTCCCTCGGCTCGTCGGCTTACCCAAAACTTATCGCCTCAATTCCCTCAGCGCCTCGATAACTCTTCCAATCTCTTCTTTGGTTAAGGTCACGCCCGAAGGAAGGTTGATGCCCTTCCTGGCTATCTTCTCCGCTACGGGAAATTTCTCTCCACCGTTATAGGGAGGAAGGGTGTGAAGCGGATAGAAGAAGGGGCGACTATCGACTCCGCGCTCTCTCAAACCGGTCATTACCTTGTCTCTTTTTGGTCCGAAATCATCCTCGATTAAAACCGAGTACATCCAGTAAACGTTCTTCGCCCAACTTGCTTCGGGAGGTAAAGTAACGCCGGGTAAATCCCGCAGTAGAGAAGCATAGATCTCAGCGATCTCTCTTTTTCTTTGGATTAACTCCTCTATCCTCTCCAGCTGAGCTACTCCAACCGCTGCTTGAAGATTGGTCATTCGGTAGTTGAATCCGATGCGAGAATGCCAGTATCTTTTTTCGGGAGACATGGCCACATCTCGCAGGAGCCTGGCCTTCTCCAGAATTTCCTCACTATCGGTGGTGAGCATCCCTCCTTCGCCGGTGGTAATTATCTTGTTCCCATAGAAACTGAAGCAGCCAACATCGCTAAGACTCCCCACTCGCCTCCCCTTGTACTCAGCCCCATGGGCCTCCGCCGCATCCTCGATCACATATAGGTTATGCTTACGAGCCAATTGCAGGAGGGGGTCCATATCCACTGGGTGACCGTAGAGATGAACCGGAATTATGGCCTTCGTTCGGGGGGTGATCTTCTCCTCTATCCTCTGTGGATCTATGTTCCAAGTGGCGGGCTCAGAATCGACAAAGACGGGTCTAGCCCCCGTGTAACTCACGGCAAAGGCGGTTGAAGCGAAGGTGAATGTGGGAACGATGACCTCATCCCCTTCTCCCACCTCCAAAACTTCGAGGGCAAGGTGAATAGCAACAGTTCCATTACTGGTAGCAACGGCGTATTTCGTCCCGCAAAACTTGCTAAAGTCATTCTCAAACCGAATAACATACTCTCCTACCGAGGATATCCAGCCGCTCTCTATGCAATCACTCACATACTTCAGCTCGTTTCCCCCCAGATATGGTTCCGCCACCGGTATGAAATCCCTCACTGCCTCCTCCTCTTTCTCACCAGATCCTCGTATATCTCGATAGCCCTCCCAGCAATTATACCCCAGTCGTATTCTCGAACCATCTCCGCAGATTTCTTACCCATCGAATCCCTGCTGTCATTTTCATAAACCTTAAAAATCCCCTCTGCCAGACCTTGAGCGCTGGCCACGGGCACCAGGTGCCCATTCACGTCCTCCTTGACCACCTGCGGATTCTCACCTGTATTGGTGGCCACTATGGGCAACCCACAGGCCATGGCCTCGAGCACGACCAAGGGTAGGCCCTCAAACAAAGTCGGGCAGACGAAAAGATCCGATAAACCATAGTAAGAGAAGAGCAAGGAATCCTCGACATTTTTAAAGTGCAAAACGACATCATCTAACTCGTAATCTTTAATCATCGAAATGATGCTCGACTCCTCTGGGCCTGTCCCAACGATTATCAGTTTTAGATTGGGGATACGACCCCTCAACATCTTCAGCGCATCAATGAGATAATTCACGCCTTTGTTCGAAACAAGCCTGTTGACGTTGATGAGAACAAAATCCTTCTCATTCAATCCCAAATCCTGTCTGGAGACTTTTGGGCGAGCGATTGACTCCCGAATAAAGGACAGATCCACCCCATCTGGGAGAACAACTATCTTCTCTTTGGAAACATGGAAGATTTTCACTATTTCCTCTGACTGCACCTCCCCCTCAGAAGCTATGGCATCCGCTTTCTGAAAACACCACCAGCCATTGGGATAAAAAGTGATGTAGTTGTAAATTTTGTCAAAGGCCCTCTTTGCTTTGTAGGGCTCGTTTCCAAATCCTTGAGCGACGATAGGAACCCTGTCGGAAAAGAAAGAATAGTAAAAAGCCGTGCCACTAAAGCTGTGAAGGATGTCGAACTCTTTTTCCTTTAAATACTTCGCTATCAATCTTGTGAAGGGAACGAAAGTCAACAGCATCCCCCACGGTGTGGTCTCAACCAGTGGGGGGAAAAGAGTGAACTGAATACCCTCAAACGTCTCCTGGTGAAATCCACTATCGTTTGAATTGGTCAGTACCTCCACCTCAACGCCTTGTTTATTCAAATGTTTTGCCAGACAATAGGTGTACCTCTGGGCTCCTCCGTAACCCTGAAAGGGATACACATGTCTGGTCGATAAGACCACTTTCATTTAACCATCCCGTCTAAAGATCCCAGGTGAGACAATCTCTGCACGGAGACAACCTGTCATAATCGCCACGCCGATGAATATCACGAATGGCCTGCCATTTTTTGCCCAACCACAGCTCCTTTAAAGTGGATTCTTTCGCGTTTCCCACCTTCAACACGTAATTCGCATCCTTGCAACAGACCGTGACATCCCCGTTGTAAGCGATGGACATATACTTCCAGAGTTGTTGGCAAGGAGTCCTTTCTTTTTGTGCTTTGAGAGCGATTGCTTCCTGAGTTCGCATGTCCTCAACCAGTCCACCTATGGTGTCCATGTCCTTCACGAAAATTTCATCCCATAAGCCAAGA
Source organism: Actinomycetota bacterium (assembly GCA_030019215.1). Taxonomy (GTDB): domain Bacteria; phylum Actinomycetota; class Aquicultoria; order Subteraquimicrobiales; family UBA9087; genus UBA9087. The sequence continues at coordinate 44,344 of JASEEZ010000011.1, read as the reverse complement.
TAGGGCGTCCACCTCCGGATGAACTCCTTGATCTCCGCCTCCGTATCCTTCATGCGCAAGATTTGCAGCCAGACGACTGGCTTTCTCTTCCTCAGTTGCTCTTTTAAGCTCAAGAAATAGGCGACGTTCTCGGTAACTTTTTTGTAATCGGATTTAAGCCGGAGTTTTTCATAGGTCTCCTTGTTGGCTCCATCGAGGGAGAGCGTAATCCTGTCAAAGCCAGAGTCGGTCAATATCTCCTTCGACATCTCCGGCGTCAGGAGAGTGCAGTTGGTACTGGTATAAACTGAGCGTATACCCTGCTCCTTAGCATACTTGCTCATCTCAATTATCCGGGGATGGAGCAAGGGTTCACCGAAACCTATCAGTGCCGCTTCAATTATGTAATACTCGGCGCACTCATCGATTATCTTCTCAAACAAGTCCATCTCCATGAGACCGCCCTTCCAGGTCATAACCCTGCGAGGACACATTATGCAGTCCAGATTACAGGCATCGCTGACCCCAACCGATAGGGTCCGGGGAAACTGCATGACGCCATCGTGCCGCGATTTATGAACGCTGTCCTTGATCAAGTAAAACATGTAGCCAGGCTTTAGACCCGACAAACGGTTGATCCTGCGCCTGGCGCGCTTGCTGATCTCGGCAATTAGCTCCTTGGGCGGCATGGATCTGGCTCGACGATATTTACGCAAAAAGGTTCTGAATAATTTCACAAAATCACCTCAAGATAGCCTATCCCGCTCTCCGCTTGGCACCCAAAAACTTCTGGTCGATTAGGTCCAAAATCTCTTTTGCAGAGATCGACTTCAGGCACTCGAGAGTATCGCAGTTAAACCTCTCGTACATTTTGTAACAGGGACTGCAGGGTAAATTCTTGCTCATCGCAACACATTTATCCTCATCTCCATAAGGAGCATTCTTGCTGGGAATGGTCGGACCAAAAATACCTACCACGGGAACCTTAAGGGCTGCGGCAACGTGCATCAACCCACTGTCGTTGCTGACAAAAAGCCCACACTCCGCCACCACAGCCAGTGTCTCCCTCAAAGAAAGCTTCCCAGTAAGCAAAATCGGTCGATTGGACATCATCGATTCCAGACGTTGACTGACCTCGAGCTCATCCAAGCTCCCAAATAGGAGAACCCTGGCGTCATATTTCTCGATTAACATATCGCCCAATTGAGCGAAGTCTTCCTGAGGCCAACGCTTATAGGCCAGATCGTGGTGAGAACCGGGATGGAACCCGACCAATAGCTTTTTCTCCCGTATTCCGTATCGGCGCAGAATCTCTTGGCCAGCCTTTTTCTCCTCGGGACTGATCCAGAGCTCCAGCTCTTTCTTGCCCTCGTCGACGTCAGCCCCCAAGACGCGCAGTATATCCAGGTTCAATTCCACCTCATGCCTCCCGTAGGCAAAGGGGATCCTGTGAGTATAAAGGAAAGCGCAATCCTGGATATCGTAGCCCACCCGAACCGGGGCCCCCGTCAAAAAACCAAGAAAGGCATTGTCAAGGTTTTGGGAGGTAAAAGAAACGATAACCATGTTGTAATGTTCGTTTCGTAAACGCTTTAGCAAACGCCATCTCTCAAATCGGTTGTCAAATTCCATGACGATTATCTCATCGACATAGGGGCACCCCTGCAAAATTTCCCTGGTTCCTCTGGGTTCCACCAAGATGATGATCTGCGATTTTTGGAAACGGCGGCGTAACTCGCGCAGGGTGGGAACGAACAAAATCATGTTCCCGATGCCAGAGGTCATAATGACGAGAATCTTTTGCCCGGGAGAACCTAAGACATCCCTCACTGAGCCAACGGGTTTTATTAGATTTGTAAAGCCCGCGACTGAACGGGCGAGCGCAAACTTCAACCTTTGTTTGATATCTCCAAAATGATATGACATCATTTATCTCTCCGAACCAAGAAATGGATCAAAAGCGAGGAGAACGCATCGGACAATAAGATTCACTGAGACGATTTCAGGCCAGCCAGGTAATCACCGAAAATGGCCAGAACGGCCCCGGCTACCAAAGCCAATACGCCCGCAAAGATCACCTTAAAAGTCCCCGGTTCCTCCCGAGGAGCTCTCGGAAGGGGTGCCTCCGAGACCATCTCAGTGACTCCCATCTCATCCAACTGAGCTTTCACATTGTAGTAATCCTGATTTAAGGAGAAACGCGGTACTTGAAGGGAACTTAAGGCCTGTAGATTTGAGGCGGTGACCGACGCTCTATCTTCTTCGCCCATACTCGCGGACTTGACCCTGGAAAGCGCCTCCTCGATCTTTTCACTCTGCCTCTCGATGTCTTTGATCTGTTGCTCGATGCTCTCCAGCTTCTGAGTCAGCAGATTTCTTTTCTCAGCATCAATTTTCTGGCGCACCCCCACAAAGCTCCCGGCCACTGCATTGGCGATGGTCTTGGCCTTCTCTGGCTCCGCATAGGTGACGGAGATTCTTATGGTGTCGGTCCCCTCGACTCGGCCAACCTGGGTGATCCCTCTGAGATCATCAAGGGAGATACCTAGACCTAGCTCTGAGATGACTTTTTTCAAAACCTTATCGCTGGTGACGGCAACGGCCAGCGACTCCGGTTTTAAATCGGCGGGATTCAAGGCCACCAGATAAAGAGCGCCCGGGTTGAGTTGGGCGGGGTTGAGCGCAGCCGGCGTTGGATAGATCAAAGCACCAGGATTTGTCACCCTCACCACGGCTGACGTTTGGTAGGTGCGGAGGGCAGACAGATTCGAGACATAGGCCGCTATCATCGCGGCAATCACGAGTAACGCAATCAACCACTTCCTTTGAGCAATAATGCGAAAATACCTCACCACATTGATCTCTTCCCGTTGTGCCATGCCTTTCCTCCTGAAAAAGGAATCACTTAATGTCAAGCTCTTATTATATTACATACTTAGGTTCTTCTCCAAAATAGTGGGTAGAAACCACTACGGTGAGTAGGGTGTAAAGAGAGCTTTAGGATTCAAGGATTCAAGGATTCCAGGAGTCAAGGAGTCAAGTGAAAATCTTGGAAAATAAAACACTCGAATCCTAGAATCCTCGACCCCTCGAATCCTTCTATGAGCAAGTCTTTTGGCAAAGAACGAGTTAATGGTTCACCTACTAAAAATGGAGAAGAGTCTTCTTTATGACCTCGGTTTGGCAAAGAAGGTACACATCAACAGCAAAAGGAGTCCTCCGTAGACGATGAAAAGGATGGGATAAAAGAGGGTGCTCCCGAAAACAAAGGGCTTACCCCGAGCAATCCGACTCAAAGCTATACCAGTTCCCTTCAAAAAACCAACCTTGCAATGGGTATTGAACTGGAGATCGCCACCCAAAGGTCTTCCATCGAGAAAACCCCTACCCCGCCGATAAGCCTTCTCGGAAGAATAAAACCAGACATATACATCCGGGGGTGTAAGATCGGAGGAGTCCAAGAAAAAGTAGAAGGATCTGCCCTTGGATGCCTTTATGGGAGCAAAAGCAAAGGAACAGTAGTGATTATCCTTAATCTTCGACGCTTCAACGGAGACCGAACGCAGGTCAGCATCATCTCCGAGATTCTTTCTCAGATGAAAATTAATCCTGCCCCGGTGACGAGCGCCAGGGGTGGCCAGAAAAACATCGACGCGGCAAAGATTATCATAAGAACAAACAAACGTCTGGCCCACCTCTACTTTGGAAAGAGAGGGAGTAGGTCCACTATGGATGGTTTGGCAGGCATCCATTATGCAAAAATGCCCACTTAAAACAAAGAGTGCGATCAAAAATGTGCCGGCCAGAATCAGGAATAATTTTCTCAACCACCTCACCCCCTTACCTGAGCCCGTAGAAGTTTACATCCTCACACGTGTAATGTTTACACACATTGGTAACACTTATATTGTTTGGGGCATCCCTCCGAGTGCTAGCTGCTGCGAGCCTACTCGCCGCGGTTCTCGCAGATGCACTCTCCCGGATAACCCCAAATTACTATAGGAATTCCGCAGAGAGTGTAACCAACACCTGTGGTTAATATACCTTTTATGGGCTAAACACAGTAAAATCTGGGAACAAGACAGCCAAAAAGACAGGCCAGGTCGAAAAGAGCAAGGCCCGCCGTCAGGACAAAGAGAAAAACCCTGCCTCTAAACGAATCGCCCCCCATCTGAATCAAACTCCGCAACCCCAGAACAAAGAACAGGCCGGCGACGGCGATGGTAGGGAAAATGTACCTCCCCTGCAAGGGAACATACTCATAAATGGTGCAACGGAAGATGGCAATTAAGGCAACGAGCGAGAGGGAAAGAAACAAAAACAGCAAGCTGAGCTCCTGCCAGCGAGCTATTGACTCCCTCTTCGCCGCCAAACGGCTCAACCAGATGAACAAACCAACTATCGAAGCAAGGGTTACAACCAGCATTATCCTGTAATAATTCGAGCTCAAGGGGATGCTCATCCACCCGAAATGGCCCCAGAAACTTCTAAACATAACCCCACAATTAAAGACTAACCTGCCAAGAGGTTTCGGGGAGTGTAGAAAGTTCCAAAACCTTAAACAAAGTTCAGAGGTGTTCACCTGGGTTTTTAAGACCTTTTCCATCAAATTGCTCGCGGGAATGAAGAGAGCAGCTAAAGCCAAAAACCACAGAGAAGTCAACCCAACCCTCCTCAACCAAGCTTTAAGGCTCGGTGATTTCCTCCGAAACAACAAAAATCCAGGGATCAGGAGAGCAAACGGAAGCTGGGCAATGGCGGTGCGCTTCGTGGCAAAACTCAGGATCATGACCAGAACCAGCACTCCAACCGATGTCCACGATGCTCCTTTTCTTAAAATCTTGATCGCCAGGTAAAGAAAGAGGCAGAAAAGTAGATTCACCAAATTGTCGCTGTTGATTGAGGCCATGAGTGTGGTGTGCATGGGCAAAAAAGAAACGAAGATGGGTGTCCCCAGACTTACCACCTCATCGCGAGGAAAAACTCCCCTGGCAATGAGATAAGACATGAAAACGATAAGGACACCCCAAAAGACATTCGCAAGTCTCAAGGTATAGACTCGAAGATCCGTGGCCGAATTGGATACGGGAAAATAAAGAGGGAGACAAAGATAGTAATAGAGAGGAGCCCTGTCCAAGTACCTGATGGTCGAGAAAAAGGGGACATCGCTGAAGCCCCAGGGAGTGGATTCTGGAGTGAGCTGATTTTGGTATCGCCAGAAATCCCACCGTTGCATGGAGATCAAAATCTCCGTCTCCGTAGAGGTGTGTTCTTCCCCAGCTCCAAATTTCCTGCCCAACTCCCCTACATACTCGTAATGGAAGGGTTCATCCGGCGCCTGCCACAAAGGGGTAATGGAAGCATAGATGGTCCCCCTCAGGAAGGTCACCAACAGTATCAGAGCCAGAATTTTGCGCTGACGATCCCAGCTTCTAAAACGCTCTCTCATCTGGATGCCCGCCGTCCCTTCAGAAAACTCATCACTATCACCACGGATGCCCTCACAAACAGGCCCACCGCCACCAAAAAAGTAAGGTATCTTTTGTAGGAATTTTGATATCGCTTGGTGTAAAAATGATAGAGGCTTCGATGATGCTCCAGAATCATACCGGGACTCTGCCTGCTGCTCTTGGCGATGTGGTGCATCACCCTCGCTTTTGGAAAATAGTAAACCTTCCAACCGGCCTGCCACAAACGGTAACAAAGATCCACATCCTCAACATACATGAAGTAATCTTCATCAAAGAAACCGACCTGCTCCGCAACCTCCCGCTTAAGAAACATCGCGGCGCCCGATATCCAGTCCACCTCTCGCTCGCTGGAATGGTCCCACTCGACCATTTTATATGCCCTGGTGTAGGGATTGTCGGGAAATAGCGGGCCGATGAAGGCATGCATGATGGCTTGTCCAAAGGAAGGAAAACCCCGACACGAGTACTGGAGTGTCCCATCGGGATTCACCAGTCTCGGTCCCACAGCTCCCACTTCCGAATGTGCCTCGGCGAAATCGACCAGCGAATCTAGAGTTCCCGGGAAGATCTCGGTGTCGCTATTGAGCAAAAGCAAATACTTCGCCCGACTGCCCCTCATGGCCTGATTGGAAGCCCTGCAATAACCAAGGTTGACCTCATTTTCCACCAGTCTCACCTGGGGAAACTTGGCCTTGATCATCTCAACGCTGCCATCCGAGGAACCATTATCCACGACCATGACCTCGAAATCCACCCTGGAGTCGGCCTCGAAGATAGAGGAAAGACATCGCCCCAGAAGATCCCTTGTATTCCAGTTGACGATGGCCACGGTAAGCATCGAATCCACTTCCTACCTCAGATGACGTTTGATCCATCTCCAATAGTCAAACTTCTCGAACCACTTCTCCATCTCAGACCGCCCGACCACCCTTCTTCTCTGGATAACCCTTCGCTTGGCCAGGGAGGAAGGAAGCAGTCTCAGCGCATCCACCCATCCCCTGAGGGCCCAGGGGCAGCGCACCAGCAATGCTCCCCCCTTCAACAACTCGGTGAGGAGAAGCTGGGGTAGAACTCTTAGAAGACCCCGTAGATCGTCATTTTTGAGCATCGTCAGATACCGGTTCTTGTAGTTATGGAGTTCGACGATTTTAGAACGACGAATCGCCGGACCTCCTCTCTGGTGGTAGGCTACAGCCCTGGGTGTATAGATGCACTTCCACCCCCGCAACTGAGCCCGCCAATCGAGATCGACGTCCTCCCAGAAAGCGAAGAAATCCTCATCGTAATATTCGCCGTCGACCTTCACGTCTTCGAGCATCTCCCGCTTATAAAGGGGGGCAGCTCCACACGTCCCGAAGACGAACTCGACTTCCTCGTATTGGCCGTCGTCGACCTCGCTCTCCCCCCTGTTAACCGAGAGGCGATTGCGAAAGAGGATGTGCCCTGTGGAGTCGATGATGGGCCGATTCCCTTCCCTGTCGAACCTCAAGAGCTTCCCGGAAACAGAACCGATCTCGTCCCGCATTTCAGCGGACTTGACCATCTCCTCGACAAAGTTACTCTCCAAGATCACATCGTAATTCAAGGGCATTACGTAATCCCCCTTGCACTCCCCTATCCCCTTATTCATCGACTTAGAGAATCCGAGGTTGGTTCGATTTTCGACCGTTTTCAAATCGGGGTACCTCTCCCTCAACAACGCCAAAGAACCATCCGTGGAGGCATTATCCACCACGATGAGCTCGATTGGCTGGTAAGTCTGTTTCAACACCGAGTCGATGCAGTCCAAGAGGAGCTCCTTGCCGTTCCAGTTTAAAATGATGACGGAAACGAGCTTCATTCCCTACCCCTCCACATATAGTTCTTCCCCGCTTTTAGTAGGCAAACCATTAACTCGTTCTTTGCCAAAAGACTTGCTCATAGAAGGATTCAAGGGGTCGAGGATTCTAGGATTCGAGTGTTTTATTTTCCAACCCTTCGAATCCCTCATCCTTCGAATCCCTCAGGATGACCCTGAGTTTGTCGAAGGGTCAGGGTTACCTTGAGTTCATCGAAAGATAAGATTTTCATCCTTCAACTCTGTTCAGGATGACCTTGAGCTTGTCGAAAGGTCACTTGACCCCTTGACTCCTGGAATCCTTGAATCCTAAAGCTCTCTTTACACTTCACCTCGCCTTAGTTGTTCCACCCACCATTTTTGGAGAAGAGCCCCAAACATAAATTAGGTGCACCTCATAAGTCGCCTGGGTGAAAGATACAACAATCGCGTCCACGAATGCGCCCAGGGAACCTGTGCACCGGTTCAGTCTCCAATACGGGATTTATGTCTGTGCGATCAGGGCTACCCCCACGCAAATGATTACCGCACCGATCCAACGAGCGGAGCCGACCTGCTCCCCGAGAAAGATCGACGAAAACAGCAGGACCAGGACGTAACTCAAACCCACCATCGGATAGGCAAAGCTCAGATCGACCCTTGACAGCACAACTAGCCAAAAAACGGCCGAAAGAGCGTAAAAGAAGAGCCCCAAAACAACCAGTGGAGTGGTGACAACTCTTGCTGAAGTCTCCAGCGGACGAGAAAGACTGGCGGCAGAAATTCTCCCCACTCGCTCCATCCCCGCCTTCAGGCAAAGCTGGCCTGCGACAGCTATGGCGATGCTCAGAAATATCAAGATAAGAGATTTAGTCATAACTTCCCTCCGAATCCTATCGTCCTCTTAACATCCTATAGGCCAAATTCCGGCCGTGAAAAATGACACCACCGAGACCCTCTTTTCTAAAGTGGAACCAAAGCCTTTTAAGGTAATACCAGAGCGATCTCCTCGGTAAACCATTCTGGGCAGCTCCTTCGCGAGATTTAAGGGAACCACCTTCGGGTTTTTTGTCTGGAGCTAAAACGGGATTTCCGCAGAACTCGATGAGTGGGGTGGCCACCTTCTCCCAGGTAAACTGAGGGACCACTCGCTCGATGTTCTCCTTTAGCCTCCGGCACAAACCCTCGTCCTCCACCAGTTCCAGGATGGCCTCCTTTAGTTCCTCGGCGCTCTCCGCCTCGACCGTCCTCCCCAACTCGTACTTCTCGACCAAATCACTCATGGAATCGCCCTTGGTAGAGATTATGGGCAATCCCGCCCAGAGATAGTCTAGGATCCGCGTTCTAAAAGAATAGCTCGTCTCCACATGCTCCAGGTGAGTGCTGATGCCAATATCCGTCTCCAGAAGATAGTTCTCCCTCTCCTCATAAGGTACCCAGTCGTAATTGAAGAAGACGAACTCGTCCTTCAGCCCCAACTCCTCGCTCAATTTAATGGCGTCCAGACACATCTTCATCTCCGGAACATCTGGATTGGGGTGCTTCAGACCCATGAAATAGAGTTTTACATCCTTCCTCTCTTGCGCGATCTCATCCATCGCTTTGATCAGAGTGATTGGGTCAAACCAGTTGTAGATACCCCCGCCCCACAAAATCAACTTGTCGTCCTCGCCTATCTTGGGGTGCACCCCTTTGAGAACGACCCGATTGTGGCAGGGCTTGACGGAAGGGAGACCGAAAGGAATGACATCGATAAAGTTTCGCAGGGTTTTATCCCGATCGTAGGTGTGGGGATTGATCCTATTAAGACTGCAAAGCATGCCGATCCAGTAATCCCGTTGTTTCTCGCTGGCACAGATGAAGAAATCGCCCACCATCAACTGATCGTTCAAAACCTCTAGATTGGCCTCGTTTAAGGCCTCTCTCTCCTGGAAATCTTTGTACTTGAACAGTTCCAGCATTTCCAGGGTGAAAGGATCGTAAATGTCAACCACGATCGGCTTGCCCGCATTCTTTAAGAATGGGAAGTGGTGAAGAACAAAGCCTTGACAAATGAAGACATCACACCATTTGACCAGGTCCTTGAGAACACGCCGGTTGTATTGTCTCACTACGAAATCGTCGGGGTTAAGTCCGGTCTCATTTGGAGCAGCCAGGATTACATCATGTACCCGACTGAGTGCATTGGCAAACTCCCAGCAACGGATGGCCGGGCCGGCCATTCGCTCACCGATTATATCATTACTGATGATCAGCACCCTGTTCTTCCTCTCAAAAAGTTCTCCCAGATTGAGGGCGTCCACGAGGGAAGACTGAATTTTCACGTAATCCTCCGTTTGAATATTGGGCCGAAAGGGATCCCCAAACAGATGCAAAATGGTGCTATCGCTGCGCTTTCTCCTCTCCTGAATGGCCCGTCTTTTCTTCATCAACCTGGGCAAGTTCTCTAAACACTCCTGAACAGCCAGTAGATGGCAGGCGGTCATTCGTGTGATCCGCTCCGTCCCCTCAGGGTGAGAGGTCAATTCATCGCCGATTCGATATGAACTCACATCGAGATCGGACTCGAGCATGCCTCTCCCCAAAGCGAGGAGAGCGGCCACCGGGAAAATCCGCTGGAACCTCTCCTCATCGTAATTTTTGACGACGGTGTAGAGGGCATTCCTCTCGAGGAGAAATCTCTCCCTTTCGTATCCAACCTTTGAGGTTGTCCCATGGTGACGATGATAGGCCAAAGACTTCGGGGCGAAGAAGACGCGATAGCCGAGCACCCACAGCCTCCAACCGAAATCCACATCCTCAAAGAAAGCAAAATAATCCTCGTCAAACCCCCCCACCTCGAGAAAGATTCTCCTATCAACTAGCATGGCCCCACCGCACGGAAAGAGGATCGGCTTTTCTTTCTCTTCAGAGACGGCGGGAGAACCTACCTTCATCTTAAAGCCATGGCCATAAAATCCAAGGGTGCCCCCAACAAAATCGATGTTCTTTCCATCCCAGGTGAGTATCTTTGAAGAGCTGCAAACCACGTCACTCTGGGAGAGGACAGGTAAAAGCAACTGAGTTAGCCACCCTGAATCGGCCTTTGCATCATTGTTTAAGAGGGCTACATAATCCCCCTTGGCCTGCTCCACTCCGATGTTGACCGCCTTGGCAAAGCCCACATTATTTGAATTCCGAACGATCTTTACCTGAGGGAACCTCGATGAAACGAACTTCACAGATCCATCACGAGAAGCGTTGTCCACCATTATCACTTCCAGATGCTCGCGGGGAAAGTTCAAGTTCTCCAAAGAGGAGAGGCACGCCCCTAGATGCTCCTTCCCATTGAAATTGACCACTACAACCGAGACCAGCGATACTCCCCGTTCGGAGAGAAGATCATCTATCATTTAACCGCACCCTCTCTTTTCCCTTCCTTCAAACCTCTCAGCCGCTCAATTTGGCTCTCCAGGTCGGCGATCATTGCCCGCAAAGCTTTTTCCTCCCCCTCCAACTGATCCAGAGACGCCCTCAAGGCCTCCAACTGTGAGTCCTTGGCCTCGATCTCCTTTTCCAACTGTAGATTCCTTTTCTTGACTGCATCCAGCTCCCTCCTGCTCCCCAGATCAAAGAGAGAGAAAAGGAGATCAAAAAGCTGTAGTTTATAGGACAAATCCTTGAAAGAGGCTGGTGGAGTCCGGTGAAACCCTTTCTCTATCCTGCTCAACAGCTTAGAATCACGATCTCTGGCAATCACAAACATATGTCGATAGCTGGGATCCCTTTTATCCTCCTCGTAAAAGTACGAATTGTAGTATTTATCAACCATCTTGAGAAGATCATCGGAGTCAGGAATGGTGAACAGAAAATGCTTGACAAAATTTAAGGCCTGCCAGTGATACAAATATCCGCTGGGGAAAATGAGGAAAGAGCAATCCCGCTGGTTAAGCTCCGCTTCAAAAGCGTCAATTTTGGGCAAGCCATGCTCGATGTGCTCCTTGAGGGGATGACCCTCGGCAAAATCCTTACCCAAAGTTTTCAGACTAAACTCAAAGATTATTCTCTCCGCCAGCTCAATGTCCTCGCTATAGAAAGGACCCATAACTACGGTGAGCTTTGAGCCGACTCGGAGCACCTCGGAGATGAAATCCTGACGCTTCTCGATAGGTACGTGCTCCAAGGTATCTATGGCCACCACCATATCGAAGGCGCCGTCCGTGAAGGGAAGGGAGGTTCCATCCCCTCGAATGTAGTTCGGTCTCTCACAGGAGACGACGTCCAGAATGTAAGTCTCATCATTCGGAAGGAAATCCGAGATGAGACCGGGATAACCGCCAACATCCAGTATCTTCAGGGGTTTGTCGTCCCTGGCCAGATTGACGATTTCCTCGACCACCTTGTATCTCTGAAATTGATCGAAGGGAAGCTCGTAAAGACGTTCTTCCAAGTTCAGATCCTCCTAGCGCGTGCACGGTTAAAAGAACGCTTGATTAGCGAATAAAGCTTGTACAGCAACGTGGCCTTCACTTTGATGGCAAACTTTTCAAGATTGGCAATGTGTTGCTCTTTAAGCTCCAGGGTCTTTTCCATGGCCAAAATCTGCTTTTCCAACGGCGCGATTTTTTTCTCCTGAGCCTTTGCTTTCTGCTCCAACTCCCTAATGTAGGCCTCCTGGGCCGTCAATTGTTGGCTCACCTGCAAGTTTAACAGATCAAGGAGCATTTGAAAAAGTTGTAGTCTGTATCCTACCTCCTCGGCGCTGGTTTCGGTGGGTCGAAACTCCCCCGCGAGTTTTTTTAGAAATGACTCACCTTCCACCTTGGAGGCGACGACTACCTGGCGATAGCTCGGTGATCTGAACTCATCATGAGAGAAATGCACGTTGTAAAGCTTGTCAAACTGAGCTTGAACCTTTTGAGAATTCAGCGTCGCCATGATGTAATGTTTGACCAACATCATAACCAACCAATTATAAAGGTATCCACTGGGAAAATTGATGACGAGCAAGCCCTTGTTCTCTAATCTATGGAGAAGATCATCCAGATCGGGCAGTCCTCGATCGATGTGTTCCTTGAGCGTGGGGAATTCACCAAAGACACGGGCCACATATTCGTAGAGGACCTTCTCCACCAGTTCAACATCCCTATTTTTGAAGGGCGCGCTGAGTATGACCAGATCTCTGCTCACCCTGCATATCTCATCTATGAAACGGTCCCTCTCTCCAGTGGGGATGTGTTCGTAAACATCAAGACTGCTCACCACATCGAAGGCGCCGTCCGTGAAGGGAAGGGAGGTTCCATCCCCTCGAATATAGTTCGGTCTCTCACAGGAGGCGACGTCCAGAATGTAGGTCTCGTCATTCGGAAGGAAATCCGAGATGAGACCGGGATAACCGCCAACATCCAGTATCTTCAGGGGTTTGTCGTCCCTGGCCAGATTGACGATTTCCTCGACCACCTTGTATCTCTGAAATTGATCGAAGGGAAGCTCGTAAAGACGTTCTTCCAAAAGCCCACCCGCCAAGTTAAGGTTTCTCTTTTACATGCCTCCAAGCGCAAGGAATCTGAACAACTCCGTAAAACTCCTCCTCGCCGGAAGGGAGAATCCTGAATGTGTACATTTTTTCGTGATGATCGTAGGGGTGAAGGCAGGCATAGTCATAGATAGCCGCTGAAAAGAGATAAGTTCCCGGCAGCAAGGGTAAGGAATCGACGACATATTCCACACACCCTTCCCCGCTTACTGTTTCTATCTCCAGTCGGTGAAGCCTGGTATTGGGTCCTGTGACGTGGGTCCCATCGCTTCTATAAATGGCTACCCCAAAAACCGGTTTGTCGATACTCTGGTGAGCTCGATAATATATCCTAACTACAAAACCCTGACCGGTCTGAAAACAATCCCTCTCCTTGCCATCCAAATCACAGAAAGCCACTTTGGTTATCTCCACCTCTCGTGAACCCACCCTGGTACCGAGATGCTGTTCCTCTCCTCCCCGGCCGGCTCGCTGTTGTTCCTCCTCGTTTACCTTGTTTAGATAGAGATCGACCACTTTCCTGGCTTCATCCCTCGCCTGAATCTCCCCCTCGTGCAACCAGATTGCCTCATCACAAATGCTTCTCACCGCTTCCAAGCCGTGAGAGACCAAAACGATGGTTTTCCCTCTATTTTTAAAATCGAATATCTTATCCGAACATTTCCGCTGGAAAGCTTCGTCCCCCACCGCCAATATCTCATCTATCAACAAAACATCGGGATCGACGCTGACGGCCACGGCAAAACCCAACCGGAGATACATTCCAGAGGAATAGCTCTTAACGGGTGTATCGATGAATCTCTCCAGCTCAGAAAACTCAACGATCTCATCGAACCTGTCTCTTATCTCTCGCTGGCTGAGCCCCAGAATGGAACCGTTCAAATAGATGTTTTCCCGTCCCGTCAGTTCAGGATGAAAGCCCGCCCCCAGCTCAAGAAGGGCCGATACCTTCCCGTTCACCACAAAACTGCCCTTGTTGGGCTTTAGAATTCTCGCCAAAATTTTAAGTAGAGTGCTTTTCCCGGAACCATTCTCTCCAACGATCCCTAAGGTCATCCCCTGGGGGATAGAGAAGGAAACATCCTTCAATGCCCAAAGTTCCTCGTAATCCGCCCTTTTTCCGCGAAGGATTATCTCCTTCAGGCTCTGGTTCCTCTCATGATAGATGCGAAATTTTTTCCACACGCCCTGCACATCAATAACACTACTGGTTTTCTTCGATGTCGCAAGGGAGTCCAGGACTTTCATTTTACACCTCTTCGGCAAAGAAAGGCTCATATCGCTTAAAAAGAAGGTAGGCCACGATCAACACCACGAGAGACAATAAGCCGGTATAGAGAAGCAAACTCAGATCTGGCATCCGACAAAAATAAAGGACGTCTCGATAACAGAGAGCCAGAGCGGTCATTGGATTCAGCTTGAGGATGGACTGAATGGGCAGACCACGCCATTCTACGGGAATCATACTGAAGGGATAAATCACCGGAGTGGCGTAAAACCAGATCATCAGTATTATGCCCACGAAATGTTCCACGTCCCGGAAGTAGACATTCAAGAAAGAAAAGATGAGAGCCATCCCGATCACGAAGAGAAGTTCGATGAAGAGTATGGGCAATAGAAAAGGCAAATAGAGGTAAAAGGGGTAACCGAGAATAGCCAAAAAGAGGAAAAGCACGAGACACTCCAGAAAAAAATTGATCAAATTTGCCAGGGTTAAGGAGGTGGGTAAGATCTCTCGCGGGAAATAAATCTTTCGGATGAGATTGCTATTTCCAACGATGGAGCCAACCGAAGAACCCAGGGAGAGACTGAAAAAATTCCAGGGTAGAAGGGCGCACAGTAAGAACATCGGGAAACTCGACAGCCCCCAGGCGTTCTCTGGGGGAGGAATGCGCAGGACGAAGGCAAAAACGAAGGTGAAGACGAGCATGGTGAAAAGCGGATTGAGCAGCGACCAAAAAAAGCCCAGAACGGAGCGCTTGTACTTGACTTTGAGTTCCCTTTTGACCAGATTCGCTAATAGCTCACGGTATTTGTAAAGTTCCCTTACCTTCTCAAGCATATATAAGCCTCTTTCGCCGGATTCAGCCCTGGCCCGCCGATGGCGGGGTTAGGAGAAATAGTCCCTCAAGGCCTCTTCATAATGGCGTAGGGGTTGAATGCCTCGAAGCTCCAGGCAGTAATTCTTCAAAACTGAATAGGTGGGTCGGGGAGCAGGTCGGTTCAACTCCTCAGAGGTTATCGGGGACACCTTAACCCCCCTCTTGCCGGCGCACTCCAGTATTTTCTTGGCAAACTCAAACCAGGAACAACTTCCGCTGTTGGTGGTGTGGTAGAGACCATACCAGCCGGTTTTTACGAGCTCGGCGATGGTTTTTGCCAAATCCAGGCTGTAGGTGGGCGAACCCATCTGATCATCAACGACGGTCAACTCCTCTCTCTCCTCTGCCAGCTTGAGAATGGTTTTGACAAAATTCCTGCCATGCTTTCCAAAAAGCCAGGCTGTTCGGGTAATGTAGTACCTGTCCAAAAGAGATGTAACGTACCTCTCACCGGCGAGCTTGGACCGCCCGTAGACGCTGATGGGATTCGGTTCATCGAACTCCAGGTAGGGTTCTCCCTTCTTGCCATCAAAGACGAAATCCGTGCTCACATAGAGCATGGCGGCCCCACACCTCTGACAGGTCAGCGCGACGTTCTGCGTACCGAGGGCATTGACCTTGTAGGCCAAATCAGGGTTGAGTTCACAACCATCCACATCGGTATAGGCAGCGGCGTGAATGACCACATCCGGCGAGATGGTAGTCACGGTCTTCATCGTCCCATCGAGAACGGTCACGTCCATGTCCAAGTCAAAGGGAAAGAGTTCATGCTCATCGGAAAGCACCCGAACCAGGTCCCTGCCAAGCTGTCCCTCGCTCCCCGTTATCAAAATCTTCACCGATGTGCTCCCCAACTCATTGAGAGGTGGCGGTGGCAGTTTCCTCGACGGTGACGGGCGTGTCGGTTTTTACCACCTCCACCCAGGTCTGCCCCACATTCAGGGAGATCTCCTTGCCCTGCTCATCCACAAAGATAAGCGGCGAATCAACACCCTTTTTCTCCCAGGTTCCCTTAACCGCCTTGCCATCCCTGGAAACCAGGCAACTGCCGCTCCCAACGACCTGAATATCGAGACATTTGGCGTCTAACATCCCCGTAGGACAGTACATGACCACGACATTTTTGGGTTGTAGCTGCTTGCCAGTTACCTTATCCAGATGAGCTTTGCCCCCGTTAAAGCGCAAGTAGGAATTGGAACCGCTATCGTACTTATATTCCACCCTGTAAGGCGCCGAAGAGTATTCGATGACGATCCTCTGATGTTGGGGGCGACTCCCCAAAGATGCATCGGGCTTGTGAGAAAACCCTTCATAATCAATGTTGCCATCAAAACCTTTATCCTCAGCAACCTCTCTGATCTTGGAGATGCTGGTGAAAAGGTTGTGGGGTGCCTCTATGCCCTTGACCCGCCAGTAAGCCTTTGGATAGCGGAACTGATCCAAATCGGCCACCCCCCATTGCTCAATAGC
Organism: Actinomycetota bacterium; assembly: GCA_030019215.1. Lineage (GTDB taxonomy): Bacteria > Actinomycetota > Aquicultoria > Subteraquimicrobiales > UBA9087 > UBA9087. The sequence goes on along the minus strand of JASEEZ010000011.1, from coordinate 27,991 downwards.
CTCCATGGCATACTTCGAGCCGCCACAGTGTGCGTAGAGGGCATCAAAACCTTTGGCCAGCGCGGCGTAGTAATTGCGGGCACTCCGAACGGGACCCACATTATCCGCATCTTGATGCACATAGATCACGCAAAACCTGGTGATACCTCCCTCGGCTAGAGCCTCGAAGACCATGCAGGCCTCACTCAAACCTGACTGTGGCCGAATGGAGGATAAATTCTCGACCATGACCGCCACCGGTCTCCGTGAAACAGCTTCCGCTTTCCCCTCCACACCACAAATGGGACAGGTAGGGGGTGGAGGTGGTTCTTCGCTCTCCGATTGCTTCACCCCAGATTTAACTTCCCCCTCCGTCCCCCTTTTAGTGCAGGAAAGCACGGTGAGGGAAAGGGATAAAACCAAAAAAAACAAAACCAGACTTCTAAAGACCTTCATCGATTCCCCCTTAAAACATCAATGTTTCACCTTTCGGCAAGCTCAAGGTGACCCTGAGCGTAGTCGAAGGGTCAGCTTTCGCCACCACCACTCGTTCCCTTGATACCACCTGATGGTCTGCTCGAGAGCCTCCTTGAAAGCGTGGCGTGGTCTCCAGCCTAACTTTTTTATTTTATCAGAGTTAATGGAGTACCTCCAATCGTGACCTGGTCTGTCCTGGACAAACTGAATTAAACTGCTGGGCTTGCCCAAAATCCTAAGAATTTCCCTAGTGATCTCGATATTGGGCAACTCATTGTCGCCCCCGATATTATATATTTCTCCTTCCTTCCCCTTATGTAAAACAAAATCGATGGCCTCACAGTTGTCCAAAACATACAACCAATCGCGAACGTTCATTCCATCTCCATACAGGGGAAGGGATTTGCCCTCGAGAGCGTTCGTGACAAAGAGAGGAATCAACTTCTCAGGATATTGATAGGGACCGAAATTGTTGCTACTGCGAGTAATTAATACTGGTAATTTATAAGTTACGAAATATGAGCGAACTAAGTGGTCGGCTGCGGCTTTACTGGCAGCGTAAGGACTATTAGGGCGCAAAGGTGACTCTTCGGTGAATGAACCATTTTCTATACTCCCATATACTTCATCAGTATTTCCACAAAAATCGAATTTACCATTTCTCTCAACTAAAAAATTTTTATTATCTTTGATTTTCAAACACCAAATATCGCCATCATAATTAATTATTTTATTTCTGTGGCGGCTAATTGATTTGGTAGTATTAGCAACAAAAACATACCATCCTTTTCCTTCTATCTTTCTGCCATTCATAAAAGATATAGTATGTCTTTTGTGTATGCTCGGTTTAAGATTTAATTTTATACAAAGTTCACAAATATCCGAGAGTAATCTTTTTGAAACGGTATGATATATTTTGCCATTATGGCCATCTGAGTCCATTAATCCTTCCAATAAATAGCTTAGATACTCTGGAGAATAATCTAATGCCCATCGCGGAATTCGCTTATTATATGCCCCTTGGCCGCATTGAGCGAATAATTCCATAAATGCCTTCGAAGTAAAATACAAATGCGTGCCTGCTTTTCCTTCATGGAAATGGTATTTTATGCCTAAATTATGTAAAGTTTTTTCTACTTTTTTGCGACATTTATCATTTTCTGGAATATCCAAAAATACTCTATAGCTACGACATACAGACTTATGGTTACCTTGCTTCTCTATTCTCTTAAATCTACCGCTGGCAATATCTCTTGACTTCTTTAAATATTCCTCTCTTGCTAAACCTGTTTTTGTCTCAACTGTTTTTTCTTGATAATCTATAAATCCATCGCCGATGAAAATACCTAAAATATACATTAAATCTGTTGTTTTAACTTTCCCATAACCTTTTACATCGATATATTCTTCTTTTTTACCTTTCCAATAGCCATCTGGCATATAAAAAATACTTCTTTTTGAAACTTTTTCAGCTGTTTCAACGAGCAATTTCTTTTTATTTGTACTGAGAATAAACATATTATGATTTGGAGTCACAAGTAAATCAATTCGCTTATTATTAAAATGGATCATATCCCCCTTATGGGGCTGAACTATAATTTTTTCAATAGGCTTAATTTCTATTTCTTGTGTTATAGGATTTAATGAAAAAACAAAATCTCCTTCCTTCAATTCTTTATATGTCTTCAGTCCCTCTGTTGTTAATGCTCTTGTTTTCTCATCATAACAACTAATCTGAATAAATCTATCAAGGCTATATTTCTTTGCTGCCTCTAATAAAACATAGGTTCCGTAAACATTAGTTTGAATAAACTCAGAAGCATTGAGAATTGAGCGATCGACGTGACTTTCGGCGGCGAAGTTCAGCACCGCATCAACGCCCTTCATCACCTTCCCCACGAGGGTCCCATCGCATATGTCCCCTTTTATGAACTCGTAGCGGGGATTGCCCCCGATATCCCTCAAATTGTCCGGATTGCCGGCATAAGTCAGTTTATCCAGATTGATGATTCTGTAATCCGGATGTTGCTCGAGCATATATCGAACGAAGTTGCTGCCTATGAAACCGGCTCCCCCGGTCACCAATATCTTTTTCATATTCAACCCCGTTAAAAACAGCAGTGAGAAGACAGACTGTTGCAGATCCCGCCCTAGTACCGTTACAACTATTTCCTATATCACTTCTTTTAACTGACAAAATGTTCTATCTTAAGGTTGTAACGGCACTAGCCCATCTTGATAGCCCAGTCGTAAGGTATCTCCTTCGCATCGTAGGGCAGACGATACTCATCAGGATTTTCATAATTATAGGGCTCAGTGGGGCAATTTATCACTATCGCTTCTGATTCGCTGACGCACTTCCAACCATGATAGACATCCTTGGGAACCTGGACGAGAAGGGGATTGTGTTCCCCAATGAAAAATTCATTTATCTCCCCCTTCGTCGAAGAACCATCCCTAGGATCGTATAAAACCAGCTTCAGCATCCCCTTGACCACAGCGATGTTATCCGTCTGAATCTTATGATAGTGCCAGCCCTTCACCACCCCTGGATAAGTAGTGGTCATGTAGATTTGACCGAACTTCATGAAAAAATCGTCGTCACAGCGTAATATCTCCATCAATCTTCCCCGTTCATCCGGGATGACTCGCAACTTTTTTACTTTCACACCCTCGATCATATCAATCCCCACTTTCAATTTTGTCGGAGTCGGATGTGGCTATTCGTTATTAGGAATTCGTTATTAGTTATTCGAAATTAGTTGACCCGCCCCGCCATTGGCGGGCAGGCAGTTCACAGATGACAGATTTATTAGCTTAGAGCACGGAGTTCGGAGCTTAGAGAAATTCCTCGCCGGATGGCAGATGACCGATGTCGGATGTTCCTGGTTCCTGGCCCCTGACTCATGCCCTTTGTCTCCTGACTGCTTTCTACAATACCCCAATCTTGCTGTGATCGCCGAGCATCAAACGATACGCCTTGGGCTTCAAGGAAGACTTGGACACCTCCACGCTCTTCCCGATGAGACTATCCTCTATCCTAGAAATGTTAGAAATCATACTATTCTCCAATACGATGCTGTGTTCGATCTCGCTATCGGTGATGATCACGCCGAAATAGACGGAGGTGAAAGGACCGATGAAGGAATTTATTATCTTTGTATCCTGACCGATGACGGCAGGACCTCTGACAGTGCTATTGATTATCTCCGCTCCCTCCTCAATGACGACATCACCAATCACCTGAGAAGTGCTATCCACGAATCCTTTGCAATCTCCCTCCAAATCCTGGAGGACTATCCTGTTGGCCTCCAAGAGATCCTCCAACTTTCCGGTGTCCTTCCACCAGCCATCGATGATGTGGGGATGAACATCGTAATCGTGATCGATTAAGTACTGAATGGCATCGGTTATCTCCAGCTCATTACGCCAGGATGGTTTTATGTTATCGACCGCCTCAAAGATATGCTCGTCAAACATATACACGCCCACCAGAGCCAGATCGCTGGGGGGTTCCCTTGGCTTCTCAATCAGGTGGGCTACTTTACCACCTTTAAGCTCCGCGACACCAAAACGCTGGGGATCCTTCACCCGAGCAAGCAAAATCTGAGCGTTCGGTTTTTCCTCGGCAAACCCCTTCACCAGAGGGGTTATCCCCTCTTTCACCAGGTTGTCCCCCAGGAACATCACGAAGGGCTCTTTGCCGAGATACGGGCGAGCGACCTTGACAGCATGAGCCAACCCCAGAGGCTCCTCCTGCTCCACGTAGGTTATTTTTACTCCCCACTCGCTCCCATCGCCCAGAGCCGCTTCAATCTCTTCCCTGGTATCCCCAACGATGATGCCAATGTCGGTGATGCCGGCGTCCTTTATCGCCTCTACGGCATAAAATAAAATGGGCTTATTGGCCACGGGTATGAGTTGTTTGGCGCTGGTATGGGTGATTGGTCTCAATCGAGTGCCCTTCCCGCCAGCTAGAATTAAAGCTTTCATCTTTCCACTCCTTTACCCTGAGTTCATCGAAGGGTTACCTTGAGTTCATCGAAGGGTAATCCTTGCCTAGAATGACCACCACATCCACGGAGGGCTCAAGATCTTTCGTCCAGAGCTTGATTGTGGCTCCCTTGAACAGAGGCCCAACGACCTCAGCCTTCTCGCGCTCACCCCTGCGATAAGATACCACAGTAGAGGCATAATTGAAACTGTCGGCATTCCCCGTGCCAACGACCGTGAAGCCCTTGGAAAGAAGATCGTTTTTGGCCCTTTCAGCCAGACCAGCCATCCCACAACCGTTTAGGACCTGGATGTGAATGTCCTTCTTCGATACCTCCCTTGTCTCTTGCTCCTTAAGGTCGTCGAGAGATCGGCCCTCTTTCACGCAGGTGAGTATCTTCTGGATATTCTCCTCATCGGGAATAACATAACTTATCTTGCCTATCGTCTTGGGCTTACCGGGAAGGACAGTCATCTCCACATCATCCTTCCCCATGGAATTGAAGAGGGTGCCAAATTTGAGCATTTCGGAGATGGTGAGGTCAGTTTGGGTATTGTCGGCGACTATATTGGCAAGCTTGGGAAATTTCAATACCATCCTCAAGCGCAAAAGCTTATCCATGAGAGCGCCCAAGAATTTCTGCTGGCGTTCTATTCGCCCAAAATCTCCCTTGGGATCTCGGCGAAAACGGACGTAGTTTAGAGCCGTCTCCCCATCGAAAATCTGCCTGCCCGCGGGGATTCCAAACTTGGTGGCCTCGTCCACCAGGGGTTTCTCCAGATATATCTCAATCCCTCCCAGGGCATCCACCATCTTTTCAAACCCTTCGAAATCCACCAGAACATAGTGGTGTATGGAGAAACCGGTGAAATCCTCGACCGTCCTGATCATCAAAGCCGGACCCCCCAGAGCAGTAGCCGCATTTATCTTATCGTAACCCTTGCCAGGTATTTTCACCCGCATGTCCCGCGGTATTGAGATTAAAGTGGCCCTCCTCTTCGCCTCATCGAGGTGCAAAAGCATGATAGTATCGGAACGAGCTCTCTTCTTCCCCCTCGCATCGATGCCCAGTAAGAGAAAGTTCACCGGCTTGCCGGCGATGGGATTGGAGATAGTCTCCTGAGCCTCCCTAAACTCATGCCCGTTCTTTCGCAACCGCCTCTCGATCACCTTTACATAGGCAAAGGCTGCTACCCCACTCAAAATGAAAAAGATAAGGAGGGCAACGAGACACCCTTTCAAGGGAGATCTCCGCTTTCTATAGGGCCTGACCATGACATGTTTTCCCATGTAAACCTCGAGGAGAGTCGAAAGAAGTTTTCTCTGAGATTAGCACATCTTCCCTGAAAAGGGAACATCAAAGTGAGGCTGTGAAGAGAAAAAGCCCCCGATGTACATCGGGGGCTTTTTCCAAAGAAGATAGTCAAAGAAAACCACCATCAGAGACGCGAAAGAACCGTCTGCGGTAGGTAGGTGGGAGCACCCTCGGCCACCTTCACCACCTGATCCTGGGAGCGATATCCAGGGGCACTGTAGTGCAACACATAATTATCGTGGACCATGTGGGTGAACCGGAACTCGCCGTTGACATCGGTTATTTGCACACACCCATTGATGCTCACCCTCGCCCCGGCTATGGGAGCGCCACCCTCGTTGACGACTCTTCCGATGAGTATCCCGGCATCCGTCACCACCACGTAGTTTCCGCCAGTTAAAGTCTCCGTTGGAGCGGTCGGGTGATTGGTGATCGCGTCCCTCGGATTTCTCACATCACAGAAGACGAAGCCAAGCCCTAAGTCAGGGCCAATCTTATTCTCGCCCAACATGGTCTGGTAGGTATTCGGGCGCCTGAAGTTGTGGACGAAACCAACCGTATCGAAACCCTGTTCGGGCCTGTTTGGGCAGGCGATAAACACCCCAAAGACAGGATCTGGTGCCTCGGGGCAGTAGATCCTGTTGAAGCGAATCCTATTGTCAAGACTCAGAAGATAGGGCGCGGAGGCTGGATCAGCCGGATTCGGATCAGGCATCACCTGAATCCAGTAGTCGCCCGGTCCTAGGGGTATCTGACTCCTGTAGATCACGTGCTTCCAGTAGAAGGGCATGTGAAGGAAGGTCCAGGGGGTAACCGACTCCAGGTGAACGCGGAGCATGAAGCTTTCAGGATAGATGACCTCTTGATTGGTGGTCAGATTGACCGTGTTTCCCGTCGAAGACGGTCCCACTGCCCCGGTGTTGAAATCAACGTAGCCCGAAGATTCAAAAGCTATCGCCCCAGATGGAGTCGAGGAGTTACTCCAGGTATAACGATAGTAATCGGCGGAGTTGTTGTTATCCGGTTTTAAAATATAGATGGCCAAAGCGGATCCCCTGGCTTCCGCCGACTTGGTGAAGGCCAACTTCGAATCTATCGATCTCACAAAACCATCGGGATCCACCCTGATGATGAAATCCCCCCTGGCCAGGATGGGTTGAGATACCCACTTCACGCCGGCGTAGTAGTTGGACACCTGAATCCTGGTACCGGGCGTGATGGAGGGGGTGTGAATCAGGAAATACTGAGGAAGAGGGGTCCATCTTTGCCAGGCCCCGCTCGAGTTGGTGAAAGAGATAGAGTTGCCGGCGGTGAGGGAGCCCGGATAAAATGCTCCACCAAAGTCGACATAGCCTTGATTGCCGTAGTGGATTACGTTGCCGCCCTTCGTGTACAGCAAGGCGTCCGCGCCATTGCTGTGCTGGGCATCGGGATACCTGATATAAACCCTGAGGGCCTGATCGTTCACATCAGGCCAGGGAGTCAAGTCGAGTTGGCCATCGAGACTTATCGCCGTGCCATCGGGATAAACCCCAATCCGATAGATACTTCTTCCTATCCCCTGCTGGCTCATCCACGATAGCCCCGCCCAACCCGTGGCCACCTGGATCTGGGTCTTGGGAATGGTCGCCGAATTGACGGTTATGGTTACCTCGATCGGCAGGATGTTGGAGGCAAAAGCTACGCCTCCCATAAACGGCGAGAACAAACCCACCAAAAGGAACAAGACACAAGCGGTGCTCAACGCCCTGAATTTGAGCGACGACATAAAGTTTCCCCCCTACTTTGATTTCCCAATCCTATTATCGGTAAAGCGGAGGGGGAACTTTAGAACCTTGCTTCCAAATCGCTCAGGTGACGATATCGACGATGGTTCCCACCGTCACCCTGTCAAACAAGTCCACGATATCCCAGGGGTAAAGTCTAATACAACCGTGAGTTATATATCTTCCGATGGATGATATCTTATTCGTCCCGTGAATCCCGTAGCTCGGGTCACTCAGGAGCAAGCGCCTCGTCCCCAGCGGATTGCTGGGGCCGGGGGGGACAGGCTTCTCAACATCGGCCCAGCTGGGAGGATACCAGGTTGGGTTAACATCCTTCCTGATTATTGTGAAGGTCCCCCTGGGCGTGGGCCAGCCCCGCATTCCCGTGGCCACCGGATAACTCTTGACGAGATAACTGCCGTAAAAAAGATAGAGCCTATTTTCAGAAACCTTTAGAAGTATGCGGGGTGGACCATCGGCGGACATGACCACCATGGGAGGCACAACACATTTCCCCTTCTCAACCCGAATGAGCTCTTGGGTCTGCGAAAGATGTCCGGGGGCATCGTAGTGGATGGTATGCATTCCCGGATACACCAGGGTGAATCTGAAGTTTCCGTCGGCGTCGCTGGGAATGACGATGTTGTTTATCCTCACCGCGGTACCGGCGATGGGTAGATTCGTAGCGGAGCTGATCACCTTCCCCTTGATGATCCCCGTATCGGTCCCAAGGACGACTGTCGGAAGAACAACGGTTTGTCCCACACCGACTAAGATGCCTTCCTGCATCTGGGATTCGTGACCGGGGGCGTCATAGTAGATGGTATAAGTTCCCGGGTGAACCAGGGTGAACCTGAAGTTTCCGTTGGGGTTGGTGGGCATGATGGAGTTGTTTATCCTTATACAGGTTCCGGCGATGGGTGAGTTATCTGCGCTGCTCAGCACCCGGCCGGTTAAAACGCCGGTGGGTGACTCACCCAAAGCAGGGGTGATAAAGAGCAGGGCAAAGAGGGAAACAAATCCGATGAAAAGGAAAACTCTCCCTCGCAAGACCAACCTCCTTTAGGGCGAAAGTATACAGGTGGGGCAGGTTGTGGTGGCCCCGGCTCTCACCTCTATCACCTGGGTCTGGCCCTGATGACCGGGGGCATCATAGTAGATGGTATAAGTTCCCGGGTGAACCAGGGTGAACCTGAAGTTTCCGTTGGGGTTGGTGGGCATGATGGAGTTGTTTATCCTTATACAGGTTCCGGCGATCATTCGCCCCGTGGTTTGACTGATCAACCGCCCGTAGATTTCTCCGGTGGTGGATGTCCCCGAACCCGGGGAAAGTATGCAGGTGGGGCAGGTTGTGGTGGCCCCGGCTCTCACCTCTATCACCTGGGTCTGGCCCTGATGACCGGGAGCATCGTAGTAAACGGTGTAAGTTCCCGGGTGAACCAGGGTGAACCTGAAGTTTCCGTTGGGGTTTGTGGGCATGATGGAGTTGTTTATCCTTATACAGGTTCCGGCGATCATCCGTCCCGTGGTTTGACTGATCAACCGCCCGTAGATCTCGCCGTTGGAAATGGATGCACCGGATGGAGTGGAAGAGCCACTGATCGTAACGCTGAAGGGGTTGTTTGATTTCTGGGAGATGAAATCCCTAATCGCCCTCTCGAATGGCGTGCCCTGGATGTTGTAGTAGGGCTCGTTGCTCTCGTGATTCCACAAATAAGGGCAGATGATGTGAGCCCGATGGTCGTAGGCCAGCTGTAATGCCCTCGTGTAGGTTTCATAGCTGGTTCCCTCCGGCTTGGACGGGTTGTACTCGAATATGCCCCAATTTGGACTGAGACGCAGGGCATCGGCGAAAAGTTCGCTGTTGAAGCAGAGATCCTGGAGGGTGGTGATGCCAATGGAACCACCTTCTACATGTGCCGTATAAAGTGGACTGCAGAGAAGATAGCGGCACCAGGTTGGGTTGTCCCGTCTGACGGTTTGATGAGTATAAATTTTGTATGCCGGGATTCCCACCTCGCGAGCCCAATTCACCTGCGATTGAACGTCGTGGTCGACCAGAAATGTCCGGAAATTCGTCCACTCCTCACCCAGAGGATTGCCCCCCATCGCCTGTCCGAAACACGGTCGAGGGGGATCGAGCTCGTCAAAACTGCGAAGGGAGGTACCCATAGCTCTGTTGAAGGCAGAGATGCTTCCACCGTACTTTCTGCGCTCATAATCCCGGAACTCCTGTATCGTCTGGGGATTGTAGTCGCTGAAGTAAAATGGGCTCATGAACACCTCGGGATCGGTGGTGATGCCCAGAAAAAGATCCGGATGCTCCAGTGAAAAGTTGTATATCTCCCGGACGGCCGCCTGAAAATTCCGCTTCCGATAGGCCTTGACCACCGAATTATAGTTGTTCAACGTGAGGAGCCTCCCAAGCCCCTTCGTGGGATAGTCGGAATCGGAGGGAACGGCGTTGTCGTCTCGCCACTGGCAGTTGTTTATATCCTGCTCGAGATGGTCTATCAGATTCACTTCCGGATTTTCCGGAACACCCACATCCCCCCAGGGCCCCCCGCTTAAGGTTATAACCACCGGCAGATTCATCTCTATGGACAGACGGAGTATGTTCTTCAAGAGAGTGGGATCGAATGTAAAATCGTTTGCCCGTCCATGAGTCTCATTCATATATCTTGAACAGGCCATGAAACCAAGCTTGGTATATTCACCCCCCGTTCCCAACCTGGCCTTCATATCCTGAAGGTTCGAGAGGTCGCCGGCATAGCTGCCGCGGGATATCTCCACCCCCGGCGTGACGTAAAATGTCTTCTCATAGCTGGCCGCCCAAGAAAAAGAGGGAACACCAGCGAATATCAAGAAACACAAGATCAACATCACCAAGACTTTTTTTGCCATATTTGCTATCTCCCTATAATCATTTGCCTACCCTCTTGGTTCGTCGCCTATCTCCTTCACAAAATCCCTGATGGCCCTCTCGAATTCGCTGTCCTTGATCATATAGAAGGGCTCGGTGCCCGGACTTAACCACATATAAGGGCAGAGAATATGGGGATTGTACTCACGGATCGTCTCCAGAGCCGTCTTGAAGGTCTTGTAATCGTGCTTTGCCGGAGAGCCCGGATTGAGCTCAAAATTCCCCCAGTTGGAGCTGGCCTTTCTGGCCTCAGAATAGAGCTTCTCGTCAAAACAGAGATCCTGAAGAGTGGTTATTCCCAGGGAGCCTCCCTTTACTTGAGCCGTCTTCAAGGGACTGCAGAGCATGTAGCGCATCCAGTCGGGGTTGTCGTAACGGACGGTCTGGTGAGTGTAGATCCTCTCGGCGGGTAATCCAGCTTCCCTGGCCCAATCGACCTCGTCCTGAACATATCGATCGACCAGATGAATTCGAAAATCGGTCCACTCCTCCCAGAACTTATTCCCGGGCTTGGCCTTATCCTTGGGGATACACGGACGGGGCGGATCTATGTCCTCCCAGTCAGAGAAATTCGTCCCCATCGCTTTGTTGAAGGCCTTGATGTCCCCTTTGAACTTTTCCTTTTCAAACCCTTGAAACTCCTCTATCGTCTGAGGATTGTAATCGCTGTAGTAGAACGGGCTCATGAAGATCTCCGGATCGACGGTTATAGCCACGAAGAGATCGGGATGCTCATGGTAAAATGCGGTGATCGCTTTCACCGCCGCCTGGAGGTTTCTCTTTTGATAGAACCTCACCTCTTTGTTCAAGTTGTTGTAGGTCAGGATACGGTAGATACCGTGAACCCATCCCTCATCGTCTCCTGGAACAACATCATCATCTCGCCACTGGCAGTTTTTTATATCCTGCTCGAGATGGATGATGGCACTCGTCTTGGGCTCGGCCAGAAACCCTCCCCAAGGACCACCATTCAGACAGATCACCACCGGAATCTGAGCATCCTCCGACAATTTAAATATGTGTCTAAGATTCTTCGGATCGAAGACAAAGTCGGCTTTCTCACCTTTTGTCTCGTTCATGTACCTGCAGACGGCCATGAAGCCAACCTTGGTGTACTCGCCGCCCTCCCCCAGTCTCGACTTTATCTCCATGAGCTCTTTATAATCCACATCGTAATCACCGCAGGTTTCGTAATTGACCGTCACGTAAAAGGTCTTTCCGTAGGCCTCATCGTAGGGACCCAGATCGACGTCAACTCCTTTCTCCTCGGCTGGCTTCTCGGTGAGACCCTTTCCCTTGCAACCCAAGGGAGCGAGAGTCAGCAAAAGAAAACCGACGACTATGACGGCAAATATCTTCCTCATTTCACCCACTCCTTTCCGCTAAGGCGACATTATCACCGTTGGGCAGACGGTAACCGAACCCGCCTTCACCTCTATCACCTGGGTCTGGCCCTGATAGCCGGGGGCATCGTAGTAGACGGTGTAGATGCCGTCGTGAACCCTGGTGAACCTGAACTCTCCGCCGGGATTGGTGGGCATGAGCGAGTTGTTTATCCTGATGCAGGTCCCGGGTATCGTCTGCCAGGCTTGATTGACCACCCTTCCCCTTATCTCGCCCAGGGTGGAGAGAACACAGGTTGGACATTGTGTCGGAGCACCGTTTCTAACCTCTATCACCTGGGTCTGGCCCTGATAGCCGGGGGCATCGTAGTAGACGGTGTAGATGCCGTCGTGAACCCTGGTGAACCTGAACTCTCCGCCGGGATTTGTGGGCATGAGCGAGCTGTTTATCCTGATGCAGGTCCCGGGTATCGTCTGCCAGGCTTGATTTACCACCCTTCCCCTTATCTCGCCGGTGGGCGGATAAAGAATGCAGGTCGGACAGTTCATCGTCGCCCTCGACTTCACCTCTATAACCTGGGTCTGGCCCTGATAGCCGGGGGCGTCGTAGTAGACGGTATGCGTGCCCACGGGGATACCGGTGAACCTGAACTCCCCACTGGGTATCGTGGGCATAATCTTATCGCCCACCCGCACGCAGGTTCCGGGGATGGCCCCTCCAGTTATCCTGCTGATCACTCTACCATAGATATCCCCTGGAGGAGTCTGGCCGCAGGGACAGACCACGCTCCTCAGGTAGGATAGGGGCGTTTCCCCCCAAACGCTTTCATTCGTCCTGGTCGCTCCACCACAGCTCCCGGAGTAGGCGGCAACGATGGGCGAACCGTTGTAGGTAACGACCTGCCCAGCCGTCTGCTGCTGAGCTATCCTATGATTGGGGCCGTTCCAGACCCCGATGTACTGCTGGCAACAACCGGTCGCGCAGAGATGGAAGGAGGGACTGTGCTTTCCCCCGGTCGATATCTTATTCAAGGCGTAGGTTCTGGCGGCCACCGCGAGGACCTTCAAGCCTTCCATCGGCCAGGTGTCCGGTTCCTCCAAAATACCGGCCACATATTCCTCCAGATTCACCTCGTTAATCGCCCACAAGCGATTGTTGTCCACCGCCTTCTTGGAATCCGTGATGAAACGCACCTCGATTATGCCCCTGACCTGGCGAGAAGAACCATCCCAACTGTTCCAGCCATTCACCTTCAGCGTTGCCGAGCCTGGATCGATCCTCACGGAATTGGTGGATGATCCAATAGAACCATTGGACAGAGAAACCTCATAACCACTCCCAGTCCACCTCACCGTGCACGAATCGTTGGCGTTGCCACCCAAAGAGCCGTTGTCCGCCGCGACGGTAAACGGAGCGGTGCCGGTGACCGTGATCGCCGTGGGATCGGAGTGCACGCCCACTCGAATATTCACATTGGTATTCCAGCTGGTTATCTGAGTTCCCGTATAATAATAGGTCAAGATGCTCTGGTAGTCCCTTCCTCCCTCGGCCATGACTTTGACGCCGGCCATGCACAAGCCAACCCCGTGGGAGGCACTCTGCTGACCAAAGACGCCCGTTTTCAAACTCATGAGCACCAGTGTTGTTAGCAAGAGTGCGATGGCGACCTTCTTCTTCCTCAATTCAATCCCTCCTCCAAATCTTCCAACCATTCTATCACTTTATCAGTGAGACATGATAACAGTCGGCGGATAGGTTGGTCTACCCGCCCCGACGTGAATCACCTGAGTTTGAGATTTACAACCCGGAGCATCATATTCAAGGGTATATACTCCCGGCACCATGTGAGTGAAGGCAAACTCACCCCTGGCATCGGTGAAGATGCTGCATCCATTTATGGTCACCCGAGCTCCGGGTAATGGATTGGAGATGAAATCCGCGGTCACTTTCCCCCTGATCAAACCGGCGTCGGTTACAATGATGTAATTGCCACCGGTTAAGGTTTGAGTGGGAATGGTGGGATAACGGGTGCTGGCCCTGGCCGGATTGGTCAATCCCGTGCAGGAGACAAAGCCCAGACCGACATCAGGACCGGTTGGCTCGGCCCCCAGAATAGTCTGGTAAGTGTTGGGCAGTTTGAAGTCACGCACGAAACCGACCACATCAAATCCAACCTCGGGCCTGTTGGGCAAAGCAATGTAGACAGCAAAAACCGGATCCGGATTGGTAAGCGTGGCGAACTGCCTGAAATATATCCTTCCATCCAGACTCAAAAGATAGGGATTTCCTCCCCCGCCAGGCGAACAGACCTGTATCCAGTAGTCCCCCGGGGGCAAGGGCTTCTGGCTCCTGTAGACTATCCGCTTCCAATAAAAGGGGATTTCAAGATAGGTATGAGGTGTGACCGACTCAAGATGTACCCTGAGCATCAGATTATCGGGGTAGATCGTCTCCCTCGTGCCGGTGATGGCGATCGTATTACCGGTATTCGATTCGACGATGGAACCGTCATCGAAGTTCAGATAGCCCGACGATGACCACCGGATGGCGCCCTGCGGTTTATACGTAGTCGACCAGGCATAGCTGGCAAAATCGGCGCCGTTTCGCTGGTCGGGGTGGAGGATATAGATGGATAGAGCCGGGCTTGTGCCATCGGGCGATTTCGCGAAGGCCAGCTTAGAATCGATGCTCCTCACAAAACCATCCGGGTCGATCCGTATCAGATAGTCGCCCGGTGCCAGAATGGGCTGAGAGACCCACTTGGTCGAGGTGAAATAAGTGGAGATTTGTATCCGGGTATTGGAGGTCACCTTGGGCACATGGATCCTGAAATATTGAGGCAAGGGATAGAACACCTGAAAGCCGGTCGTCTGCTCCAGATATCTGACGATTCCATTGAAGATCCCGTTGGCGATCCTCTGCCTGAAAGCCGGATCTTGAAGCAACCTCTCCTCGTCGGTGTTCGAGAGAAAGACACACTCCAGAAGGCAAGCTGGCATCCTTGTGCCCGCCAGGACATAAAAGCCGGCCGTTTTAGTCCCCCGATCGATGCCATCGATCTGTTTAACCACTTCCTCCTGGACACAGGCCGCCAGGAGACTACCTTTGGTGCTCCCCGCATAATAATAAGTTTCGGTGCCACCAGCCTGTGAATTTGGAGACCCATCGCTTGAAACCGCAAAATTACTGTGGATGGAGACGAAGATATCGGCATTGGCATTGTTGGCTATATCACATCGGCACTGAAGACTGGGGTAAGAGTCGTTCTCCCGTGTCATGACGACCCTGCATCCGACCGCCTGCAGTTGATCTCTCACCTTCAGTCCAACGTCTAGATTGGCCTCCT
The DNA here is from genome assembly GCA_030019215.1 of Actinomycetota bacterium. Lineage (GTDB taxonomy): Bacteria > Actinomycetota > Aquicultoria > Subteraquimicrobiales > UBA9087 > UBA9087. Next base: position 12,847 of record JASEEZ010000011.1, on the reverse strand, counting down.
TCTCCTGAAAACCGGAGGAACTTATAGCCCCTGGGTCCCGGCCTCCATGTCCAGGATCGAGACAGACAACGGGCGTATAAGCAAAAGCACACTCCCAGGGGAAAGAGAAAAAAACCGAACATAAAAGCAGGAGTGAAATCAAAAGGGAAATTGCTGTGGGAAATCCCGGCCTCCCAAACACGCCTGGAAACTTTTTCCTTCCCATAAAAAAACGAAAGGCCACTTTCAGCCTCTCCTGAAGTATGCCATTTGCTTTTGCTTTAGAGCAACCGTCTCTTGGTCGGCTAGCTCTTCTCACGACCAGATGCCCCCCGAAGTTCCTCTCTTACTAAATCGGCTTAATTCGATAAAAGCTTTAGTCTGGGCAGGGACAAATTTCCGGTCTTGGCGGGACGCGTCTATATTACCACATCATGTCCGGAAATTCCTCTTTTTTGAAAAAAATGCTCTTCTCCAAAAATAAGGGGTAGAAACTACTACGGTGTGGTAAAGGCAGAGAAAACTTTAGGATTCAAGGATTCCAGGAGTCAAGTGGTCAAGTGAAAAACACTCGAATCCTCGAACCCTTGAACCCTCGAATCCTTCTATAACCAACTCTTTTGAGAAAAAAGCAAGATTAAAGTTTGTCCACTAAAAATGGGGAAGAACTGAAAAAATCTGCTCTATTTGATGGCAAACATTAACTCACCTTGAGCGGCGATTTCGTCACCAACATAGGCGGTCCCCCGGCCTACTCCGATCGGGCCCCTGGTTTTTATCACCTCGAGCTCAAGTCTCAGTTGGTCACCCGGGCAAACCTGTCTTTTGAAGCGGAACTTGTCTATGCCAGCAAAGAAAGCCTTCTTGCCTCTGTGTTCCTTCTGGCTCAGGATGGCCACAGCCCCCGCCTGGGCAAGAGCCTCCACTATTAGAACCCCGGGCATGACCGGATAGTCGGGAAAATGTCCGGTAAAGAAATACTCGTCAGCAGTGACATTCTTCACACCCACCACCCTCTTGCCCTCCTCCAACTCCAGTATCCCATCCAGAAACAAAAATGGATTCCGGTGAGGGATAATTTTTTTGATCTCATCCACGTTAAGCATGGGAACCTCCTTTCTCACCAAAGCCACTAATGCCGTTACAACTATCTTTAGTTTACTCCGTTAGAAGGTCATTTTTCTAACCCCGATATAATCGGGGAGACTAATTAAGTAAATTAAGTTACATGTGGGTCATAAAACCATAAACTACTGCTCAGGGCCGCTTGCAGAGCGAGTGTGAGCGACGGCGTCGCGAGCGCAATTCAAGCAGCTGCGGCAAATTGACTTAGCGAAGCGGATGTCGATTTCGCACTGCGAGAATAAGCGAGCAGCCCAAAGCGAACCCGAAGCTCAAGGGCGGTCCTCTGAGCACTTTGCATTGAAAATTATGACCCATGTAAATTAAGTTGTAACGGTACTAACCGACCACGACCAGCCTCTCAGCCCCGCCGGCGGCGGGGCACACGGACTATATCTGCCCCTAAGGCCTTGAGTTTGTGCTCAAAGTTCTCATACCCTCTATCTATGTGAAAAATGTCGGCGATCTCCGTAACACCCTCCGCGGCCAGACCCGCCAAAACAAGGGCGGCTCCACCCCGAAGGTCGGGGGCTCGAACTGAGGCTCCGGTCAATCTCTCCACTCCCCTAACGGTGACATGGTGTCCTTGAACCCTGACATCGCCACCCATCCTGTTCAACTCATCGGCGACCATGAATCGATTCTCAAAAACGTTCTCGGTCACAACGCTGGTGCCTCTAGCCAGGCAAAGGAGAGCCATCATCTGAGCCTGCACATCGGTGGGGAAACCGGGGTACGGAAGAGTGGCAATGTCCACAGACTCCGGTCTCTCAGAAGCCAAAATTCTTAGCCCATCGGGGAGCTCTTTGACAGTGAACCCCATCTCCCTCAACTTGGCAACGACTAGTCTGAGGTGATCGATAGGAGCGTCTTTGACGGTCACATCCCCCCGAGTTATGGCCCCCGCCACCAGCAGCGTGCCGGCCTCGACTCGATCCGGAATGATGGTATGATCCGTTCCGCGGAGTTCTCGAACCCCTTCTATCTCTATAGTGCTCGTACCCGCCCCCTTGATTCTGGCCCCCATTTTGTTCAAGAAATCGGCTAAGTCCACGATCTCTGGCTCGCGCGCAGCGTTTTCAAGAATTGTCCTTCCCTCAGCCATACTTGCGGCCATAAGTAGATTCTCAGTCGCCCCCACACTGGGGAAATCGAGGGAAATAACCGTTCCCTTGAGCACATCAGCTTGCGCATCAATATAACCGTGTTCGACCTCGATGTGGGCTCCCAGAAGCTCCAAACCCATGATGTGGAGGTCTATCTTTCGAGAACCAATATTGCAACCCCCGGGCATGGCCACCTTCGCTCTCCCCAACCGAGCGAGCAAGGGACCCAAAACTATAATCGATGCCCTCATCTGCGAGACAAGTTCGTAGGAGGTAACACACTTTAGCGATGCTCCGGGTTTAATCACCATCCCCTCGGGGTGTCTCAGATCAACCTGGACCCCCAACGCCTCCAGCACTTCAGCCATAGTAAAAACGTCCCTGATCTCAGGGACGTTTTTTAACACGCAAACATCCTCGGTTAAGATGGAGGCGGCCATGAGCTTGAGAGCGGAATTTTTGGCTCCACCCACATTGACCATTCCCTCCAGCCTGTTGCCGCCGTTGACGATGAATTTTTCCACCAACTTCACCCTCCCCAATTGGTTAAAGCATATAAAAGTGCCAAAAGGGAGTCAACCAAGATGGTAGATAAGAAGCTGGGTAACTGGATGGTTGGGTCGGCCCGGAGCTACTTCACTGATAATGAGATGGGGACTCTTTGCATACTTAACCGGCCCTTCCGGCCACGCGAAGTCGGGTTAAGGCCCTCTTAAGATCGTCCTGAGCCTCGAAGAAATTCTCCTCGCCCTCCCTTGCCTCTTTCATCATCTTCTCCGCACGTTCCTTGGCAGCCCTAGCTCGCTCTACATCAATCTTCGAGGCAATCTCAGCAGCATCGGCTAAAACGATGACTTTATCCTCCTTTACCTCCACGTATCCACCATGCACAGCCACATATTCCCACTTATCCCCGATCTTGACCCTGAGTACGCCCACGGTCAAGAGGGCAACCAGGGGGGCATGAAGAGGAAGAATTCCAATCTCTCCCACCTCACCCGGAACTACAACCATATTCACTTCCCCGGAATAAACGAGCCCCTCCGGAGTAATTACCTCACAATTTACAACCTTCTCCACCCTTTAAGCCCTCCTGGCTAATAGCTCGGCCTCACGGCCTTGATAGCATATAGCCCGTTCCCCCGATGTTACATCGGGGTCACTCGATAGCGTATGGCTTATGGCTCGCTCACTCCGTTCGCTCGATAGCAAATGGCTCGTTCGCTTTGCTCACTCGATAGCATATGGCCCGCTCACTATCGTTCGCTCGATAGCCATCTGCCATCTGCCATCTGCCATCAGCCATCAGCCATCAGCTGGCTGCTTCTACTTCAGCCTCAGGGGTTCCCAAAATCTTTTTCCCTTTTTCGATCGCCTCTTCGATCGTCCCAACCATATAGAAAGCTTGCTCTGGCAAATCGTCATGAAGACCATCCACTATCTCCTTGAATCCCTTGATAGTATCGGCCAGAGAGACATAAACACCAGGTATCCCCGTGAATTGCTCGGCTACGTAGAAGGGTTGCGAGAGGAACCGCTGGATTTTCCTCGCCCGGTGGACGATGACTTTGTCCTCCTCGGAAAGCTCATCCATACCCAAGATGGCGATGACATCCTGGAGTTCTTTATACCTCTGCAGGACCTGCTGAACCCGCCTGGCAACGGAGTAATGCTCCTCGCCGATGAAAGCTGAATCCAAAATCCTGGAGGTGGAATCCAGGGGATCGACCGCAGGGTAGATTCCCAGTTCAGCAATCTGCCTCGAGAGGACTGTGGTCGCATCCAAATGGGTGAAGGTCGTTGCCGGGGCAGGATCCGTTAAGTCATCGGCGGGAACATAAATAGCCTGCACGGAAGTGATTGAACCCTTTTTTGTGGAAGTGATGCGCTCCTGTAGCTCACCCATCTCCGTGCCCAGAGTGGGCTGATATCCCACGGCCGAGGGCATTCTCCCCAGGAGAGCCGATACCTCGGAACCGGCTTGAACGAAACGGAAGATGTTGTCTATGAACAAGAGAACATCTTGTCCTTGATCCCTGAAATATTCGGCCATGGTAAGACCGGAGAGCCCCACCCTCAAGCGTGCTCCGGGTGGTTCATTCATCTGACCAAAAACCAAGCAGGTTTTATCGATAACACCCGATTCCTTCATCTCCAACCAGAGATCGTTTCCCTCTCTAGTTCTCTCGCCAACACCGCTAAAAACAGACACACCACCGTGCTTAGTGGCAATATTGTGAATGAGCTCCATGATGATGACAGTCTTGCCTACACCCGCCCCACCAAACAAACCGGTTTTTCCGCCCTTCACATAGGGAGCGAGCAAATCGATGACTTTTATGCCCGTCTCAAAGATCCGGGTCGTGGGCTCCAGGACCTCAAACTCGGGTGGCTTGCGGTGTATAGGATATCTCTTCTTTGTCTCAACCGACCCCTTTTTATCTATGGGTTCCCCCAAAAGATTGAACACTCTACCCAGAGTCTCATCGCCCACGGGAACGGTGATCGGCCTACCAGTGTCCACCACTTCCATGCCCCTCACCAAACCATCCGTCGAAGACATGGCAACTGCCCTCACACAATTCCCCTCTAGGTGCTGCTGAACCTCAGCAACCAGCTTGAATTCTTCTCCATCCACCTTCCGTTCAATTACCAAAGCGGTATAAATTTCGGGAAGTTTGCCAAAGGCAAATTCTGCATCGACAACCGGCCCAATCACCTGCACTACTTTCCCTATGTTCACGTTTCGCTCACCTCTTATGCATTTCATTCATCGTCATTCGTTCCTGAAATAATTTGGCTCAATGTCAAATTATTTCAGGGCTTCCGCGCCACCGACGATTTCGGAAATCTCCTGCGTTATCTGGGCTTGTCTTGCCTTATTGAAGTCACGAATCAAACCTTCTATCATCTCACTGGCATTGTCCGTGGCATTTTTCATCGCCGTTCTCCTCGCCCCATGCTCACTGGCGGCGGATTCGAGAAAGGCGCGGTAAACCACCGTCTCGACATATCTGGGAAGCAATCTCTGCAAAACCTCCGTCGCCTTTGGCTCGAATATGTACTTGACCTCTTCAATTGAGGCTGTCGGCTCCTCGCCCACCACCTCTTTTTGAATGGGAAGAAGCAGATACTCCACAGGTCGTTGCTCCACTATGGACTTGAAGTGGTTGAAAACCAAATAAACCCTGTCCACCTCACCCTTGGCATACATATTCATCAATTCATGGGCGAGCTTTCGGGCATTCTCTATGGTTGGTGTATCGGAGATCCCTCGATATTCCTCTAAAATCTCTCGTCCAATGAATTTAAAATAATTTATTCCCTTGCGACCGATGATAATAAGATCGACTTTTCTTCCCGGCTTCTCTTCCGGAATTTCCTCGACTTGGGGGGTCTCTTCCGAGGGTGTTTCCTCCCGTTCGGCACCCTCCGTGGCAATCTCCTTCTGAACCCCCTCGGCGGGTTTCTCCTCCGAAGCCTCCTCAGTGGTCTCCCCTAAGGTCTTCTTTTCGATCTCCCGTGTTCTCTTCTTAAACAACGCCTTGAGCTTTCCTCTGACCCAAGCTTTGCGTGCGGGAATTATGACCTCCTCCAGTTCTTCCTGGACCTCTCTTTCAATGACGCTTTCTGCCTTACGAATGACATTGGTGTTGAAGGCTCCACGCAACCCCCTATCCGAGGTAAAGAGAATAACCAAAACTCTCTCGACTGGTTTGTGAACTTCGAGGAGGGGGTGTTGGACCCCTCCAGCATGAGCAGCCACGCTGTAGAGTATCTCCATCATCTTTGAAGCATATGGACGGGCAGCCTCTATCCTAGCCTGAGCTCTCCTTATCTTGGCACCGGCGACCATCTCCATGGTCCTCGTTATCTGCCTGGTGCTGTCGATACTCTTTATTCGCCTTTTGATCTCGCGCACCTTAGCCATAATTGCTCACCTTAGTGCCCCGTGGCTTCGTCCACCTCTTCCGGTCTCTGCGCCTCCTTGGCTTCCTCAATCGTCTCCTCCGCCACTTCTTCCAATGCCGCCAGGAAGGATCTCTTGAACTCGGCTATGGCTTCGGTGAGGGCCTCCTCCGTTGCCTCGGAGATAAAACCCTCCTCCCTTATCTTCTGACCAACCTCCGGATGTGTGCCATCCATGAACTGGAGAAAATGATCTTCAAAATCCTTGACCTGCTCGATGGGAACATCGTCCAGATGACCATTGACGCCTGCATAGATCATCATCACCTGCTTCTCCACAGACATTGGTTGATATCTGCCCTGCTTTAAAACTTCGACCATTCTTTTACCCCGAGAGAGCTGATCTTGAGTGGCCTTATCCAGCTCCGTCCCGAAGGCCGCGAAGGCCTCCAGTTCCCTGTATTGAGCCAGATCAAGACGCAAGCGACTGGCCACCTGCTTCATCGCCTTGATCTGAGCAGCTCCCCCAACTCGAGAGACGGATATCCCGACGTTGATCGCTGGGCGTACACCCGCGTAAAAAAGATCGCTTTCCAGATAAATCTGCCCGTCCGTGATGGAAATGACATTGGTGGGAATATAAGCTGAGACATCACCGGCCTGCGTCTCCACAATGGGGAGAGCCGTCAAAGAACCTTCCCTCATTGCATCGGAAAGTTTCGTCGCTCTTTCCAGAAGACGAGAGTGAAGATAAAAGATATCCCCTGGGTAAGCCTCCCGACCCGGTGGCCGACGAAGGAGCAGTGAAACCTGGCGATAAGCTTGAGCATGTTTGGACAGGTCATCATAAACGCATAAAGCATGTTTGCCATTGTATGTATAATGTTCTGCCATGGCACAACCGGCGTAAGGCGCTATATATTGAAGAGGTGCCGGCTCATCCGCCGGGCTACTGACCACAATGGTGTAGTCCATAGCGCCGTACTTCTCTAACACTTCTACGATCTGGGCGATGGTTGACGCCTTTTGCCCGATGGCCACGTAGATGCAGATTACATCCTCGCCTTTCTGATTAATGATGGTGTCGACGACGATAGCCGTCTTACCCGTTTGCCTGTCGCCAATGATGAGCTCCCTCTGTCCACGCCCGATTGGAATCATGGAGTCGATGGCCTTCAAGCCCGTCTGAAGGGGTTCCTTGACAGGTTGCCTATCAACGACATCCGGAGCCCGCCACTCGATTGGTCTAAAAATCTCAGCAGCGATCGGCCCTTTACCATCCACCGGCGCTCCCAGAGCGTTCACGACACGGCCGACGAGAGAATCACCCACGGGTACCTGAAGGATTCGGCCGGTACGCTTGACGGTGTCTCCCTCCTTGACAGCCATGGGATCGCCCAAGAGTACTGCTCCTATTTGGTCCTTCTCCAGATTTAGAACGACACCAAAGTTCTCATTGGGAAATTCCAGCATCTCACCGGCCATGGCACCAGCTAAACCCTCAACGCGGGCTATACCATCCCCGGCCTCGATAACCGTGCCAATCTCGACGACCTCTACACCGGCTTGGAATTCCTCAAGTTGTTTCCTGAGAAGCTCGGTGATCCCTGGCATTGTTCAACTTCACTCCCTAAATTGTATGGCTCGTCGCCTTGACCTTTAACACCTTACAATTTTAACTTACTTACCAGCGAGCTTGTCTCGCATTTGGTCAAGTTGATGGCGCAAGCTGCAGTCAATGACCTTATCTCCTAAGCGAATGACCATTCCACCCAGGATGGACTCATCAACATTGGGCCGCAGTAAAACCTTCTTGCCCGTCAGGTGAGAAAGCTCGGCTTGTAGCTTTTTTGACAACTCATCGGTTAGCTCAACAGCAGTTGTCACCTCAGCCACCGTTTCAACAGCCATCAGCTTTCCTGTTAAGCGGCTGAGTTCTTCCTGTAGTTTTTGAGCAGTAGAAATCACATCCTCGAGAGCCTTATTTGTAGCTTCGCCAGCAACTGAATTCACTTTCATGCAAGATCACGCAACCTCGTTGTGTAGTCCTCTATCAAACGCAAGTGATCCTTCTTATCAAGCGACTTTTGAACCACCTTAGAGGCGGCTTCAATAACTAAATCAGCAAGCTGAGCTTGAATCTCAGCTAAAGCTTTTTCCTTCTCAGCAATTATCTCACCTTGAGCGGAGTCGAGTATTTTCTTCGCTTCCTCGTTTGCTTTCTGGATGAGTTCTTGTCTCGTGTTCTCTGCAACAACTTTTCCCTGCTCGATTATTTGCTGAGCCTCTTTTCTCGCCTCATCTAACTGCCGCTTGTACTCCCCAAGAAGCCCTTCGGCCTCGCTCCTCGTTTCTTCGGCTTTCTCCAGGGATGTTTTTATCGTGTCCTCGCGCTTCTTCATCATATCAAGAAGGGGTTTGTAAGCCATCTTCTTAAGTAAGAGAAAGAGGACAACGAAAGAAACCGCCGACCAGATAATTAACCCTAAATCAGGGCTGAATAATACCTCCACAGTTTAATCACCTCTTCAAAACAATGCTACTTGGTAACCAACAAAATCGCGATAACAAAAGTGTAAAGAGAAATAGCCTCAATCAAGGCAGCGGCAATGATCATTGTAGTACGAATGGCGCCAGCCGCCTCCGGCTGACGGGCCGAACCTTCCACTGCGCCTCTGCCCAGCCAGGCAATCGACCAACCACAAATCATCGCAGCCCAAAGCATAGCCACAGCCCCCATTAGATAAGCCATTACCTTTGGATCCATAACGCTTCCTCCTTTCTTTGATTATCAAATTTGTTCGTTGTCCATTGTTCATTGTTTTACTACTAGCTACCAGCTAAATAGCCGGCCTTGCGGCCTTGATAGCCGATAGCTCGTTCCCCCGCCGATGGCGGGGTCACTCGATAGCGTATGGCCTATGGCTCGCTCACTCCGTTCGCTTGATAGCAAATGGCTCGTTCGCTTTGCTCACTCGATAGCATATGGCCCGCTCACTCCGTTCGCTCGATAGCCATCAGCCATCTGCCATCTGCCATTTAGTGTCCCCCATGAACTGCATCCGAAAGATAAAGTGCGGATAAAATCGCAAAAATATATGCCTGTAGGGCGGTAAAGAGCAGCTCCAGAACCATTATAATCACCGCTCCGAGCACGGGGAAAGGAGCGATGAGAATACTTTTGTAGGTGATGATCATACCCAGGAATATTAAGAGAACGACGTGTCCGGCAAACATATTGGCAAACAAACGAAGAGCCAAAGAAAATGGTTTGGCCAAAGAACTGGGTATCTCAAGTATGAACAGGAATGGGAAGAGAAAGCCCGGCACCCCTTTTGGTACCCAGCCTTTGAAATAGCGGAAAAATCCGTGTTCTCTTATCCCCGTTATATGCACGGCGAAAAAGACGATAATGGCCAGAGTAGCAGTAATATTGATATTGCTGGTTGGCGTGAACAAACCCGGAATAAGCCCCGAAAGATTGCAGAACCAGATGAAGAAAAATACAGTGGCGATGAAGGGAATGTAGGGCATCCCCTCCTTGCCCATCATTGGAAGAACCAGCTCATCTCGAACAAACTCCAGGAGGACCTCGACCACGGCATGAACGCCTTTTGAGATCATGCTCACTCTACGCGAGGCCGCGTAAACCAAGAGAAAAACCAAGACCATGGAGATCCACATGGAGATCACCGCCATATTGGGAGAAAGATCAATGGGCCCGATGTGGGGCAAATGAATGATGGGATGAAGGTGAAAGTGATGAAGCGGATCCAATTTTAAATCTACTCCTTTTTTAAAGAAAGCTCCTGAAGACCGGCCAAATTACTCAATATCTTTACCTCAACAAAGAGCAAAATCGTGTAGAGAACAATGAAACTAAAGACCACCGTATAAAAATCAACCCAAGAAATCTTTGAAACCAAGAAAAGTGCCCCAACCAATAAGGGCAAACGGATAACAAAACTGGACAAAATGACGCTGACCAAAGCACTGGTTGTTTGTTTCCTTATTCCCCATCCACCCAGCCCTACCGCGACGACAAAATTGGCCAGACCGAGCCCAAAACCAACTAACACCCCGTAAAGAGCAGAAATTCCTCTCTCATAAAAAACCGCAAAAGCAACCAAAGGCAAAAGCAGTAATATTATAATAACCGTCTTGCCAGCAGAAAGCCCCACCCGCCGAGGAGCAAGTAATTTCTTTCGCAGAGCTATCAGCTCTCTTCTTTTTTCTTCTTACTTTTTTCCTCTTCTACCTGAAGGACCCTGATGATCTCTAAAAATCCACCCGCCGCCCCAACAAAGGTACCTACCACCATCAACCACGGCCTGGTGCCAAATTTACCATCCAGCCAGTAGCCAATCCCCAGTCCAATCAAAGTGCTCAAGACCAAATGTATCCCCAGATGAATAGAGGAAAGTTCTTCAAAAATATGTCTGGGTTCCTTATCTGGCCTCGTGGTAATCACTCTTTATGGGGCCATAAAAAATTTTTAACTTAATTATGAGTTTTCTTTTTCTAAAACAATCGCCAAAATATTACTAAAAGAAGGGTTATTGCGCAATAGTTTGCCACAAAAAATTCATCAAGAGGATCAGCTTCTTCGAAAATCTTCGAATAAACCCACAAACTTATCGAAGAAGAAGCTCAAGATGGCCAGCGCCACGAAGACGGTGATCTTTTCCATGAAGGTAGCGAACTTCAAAATTAGAGCCGCCATACTCAATAGGGCAGACCAAAAATATATGATCAAAACGGTTTGCCGGTGGCTGAACCCCCTGTAAAGAAGCCGGTGGTGAATGTGGTTCTTGTCGGCCTGGGTTACTGGTCGTTTATCCCTAAACCTGCGGAAGATAGCGGAAATAGTATCGAAGATGGGTACCCCCATGATGACGATGGGAACAAGAAGGGCTATGGCCGCCACGCTCTTCATCACACCCAGCACCGTTATGGCTCCGAGCATAAAACCCAGAAACATGCTGCCTGAATCCCCCATGAAGATCCTGGCGGGATGGAAGTTGTGCTTGAGAAAACCAAGGGCACTTCCGGCAAGAGCTATGGAGATCATCGCCGTCTCCAACTGCCCAGTTTGATGAGCCACGAAGCACAAGGTCGCCAAGGCTATGGTGGAGACACCCGCTGCCAAACCATCCAACCCGTCGATAAAGTTTATGGTATTGGTCAATCCCACAACCCAGAAAAGGGTGAGGAAAACACCCCATCCCCCCAGATAAAGAAGGCCCTTCCCAAAGGGGTTTCCCACAAACTCGATCTGAACACCGAAAAGAATTAAAATGACCGCCGCCCCAAGTTGACCCAAGAATTTCACTTTGGGAGAGAGATCTTTCATGTCGTCGATGACACCGAGGGCTAGGATGAAAGTGGCTCCCAAAAGAATTCCCATCAGCTCGCGATCGATGCCCAGAAATAGAACCGAGGCAAGCAGAAAACCCAAGTAGATGGCCACGCCACCCAGCCTGGGAATGGGCTTCGCGTGAACTTTTCTTTCGGCGGGATGATCCACCGCCCCCACGCTATCAGCCAATATCTCCACCAGGGGGGTGATAAAAAAGGCGGTAATCATTCCCACGGCAAATATTCGCAGATAATTTTCCACGTTCACATCTCGCCTCTCAGGTCGTAGACCTTCCGAGGTCGTAGGCCTTAAAGTGATTCTTGCTCAGCCTGCCCGCCATTGCCTGCGGCGTCAGGCGTTGGCAGGCGGGTCTGCCCTATGCCCGAGGAAATCAACTGCTTCAGCCCCAACCCCGCCTCTTTCAACATACTCTCAGCCAAGGGATCGGGATATTCGTCCCTGAATATGACCTCTCTGATCCCCGCATTGATTACCATTTTGGAACAGAGAATGCAGGGTTGATGAGTGGAGTATAAGGTAGATCCCTCTATCTTGATTCCATGAAGGGCGGCCTGGATGATGGCATTTTGCTCCGCGTGAAGCCCCCGACAGAGCTCATGCCTCTCTCCCGAGGAGATGTTCTGCCTCTCCCTAAGGCAACCAACCTCGGAACAATGCTTAAGCCCCGTGGGGGCTCCATTGTATCCCGTAGCCAATATCCTTTTATCCTTTACAAGAAGGGCACCCGTTTGTCTCCTTAAGCACGTAGAGCGATGGGAAACGAGCTCGGTTATCTTCAGGAAATACTCATCCCACGAGGGACGCCCCATTTTTTCACCTCTGAATTGGCTATTAGCTCATCTTAAATGAAAAAATAAAAATGAAAAATGAAAAATTAAAATGTAAAATTAAAAATCTTAAAATCCTAATCGCGTTTTTGCTTCACCTTCATTCAGGATTTTACTTTTTGCCTTTTAGTGTCAAAAGACTTGAACCAAGAATATTAGCAATCACAGCAAGCTCTTCAAGAAGCATGTCAACTTCCTTTCTACTTGCTTTTCCTGAATCTTTTAAAATCCTTAACCAAAACTCGGATTCGTTAGCTGATTTTAAAGAGTGGTGGAAAAAATTAGTAAAATCTTTCTTGGAGCTAGCAGACTGAGCTTCAATATAGTTGGCACCGATGCTTGTTCCGCTCCTTAAAAGCTGACCCCCAATTATTTGCATACTGGTACTTCTGGGGAGATTATCTACAAATTCAACCAGCATAAGAGTAAACCTATAAACTCTGTTTTTGAATTCCTTTTTAAATTTTTCTTGGTAATACCTAACGATCTGGTACTGATTTGACCAATAACTCAGCAACAAGAGG
>JASEEZ010000010.1:27687-57337 GCA_030019215.1 Actinomycetota bacterium | reverse complement strand
ACGCACGGTTTGAGGCAGGGGACGATGGAAGCAATTCCATCTCCTACTCTGGACTAGAAATTGGAAAGATTAAACGAATTCCTAATAACGAATTGCGAATAACTAATTTCCTATCCGATATCTGTCATCCGACAAGATTGAGAACCGGGAACAAGGCACCAGGCACCGGTGGAGGTGAAAGATGGCTAGAGGCCAAGCCAGGGATTTTCGATCAGATATGGTGGAAATCGGCCGGCATCTGTATGACAGAAAGCTCGTTGTTAGCGTGGCTGGAAATATAAGTTGCCGACTGAGGGGAGATAGAATTCTTATTACAGCCACGGGGGTCTGTCTGGGGAAAATGAAGGGCGAGGATCTGGCAATCGTTGATTTGGACGGAAACCTTCTTGAGGGGGTAAAGGAGCCGTCTTCCGAGGTAAGGATGCACTTGGCTGTCTATGAAGCTCGTCCTGACGTGGAGGGGATAGTTCATACTCACTCGATCTACGCCTCTGCTCTTGCATATATGAAGATTCACCTTAAACCCGTCAATCCGGAGAGCCAATATATCTTGGGAGATATCCCGATCGTTCCCTATTTTAAATTCGGAACCGAGGAGCTTGCCCAGGCCGTGCGCGAGCGTCTGGGGAATTTTCGTGGGGTCCTTTTGGAACAACACGGTGTCCTGGCTGTGGGAGAAAATCCATGGGGGGCCACCTATACCGCGGAGTTGATCGAAGAGGTGGCCAAGATCAGTTATCTTGTTGAACTTTTGGAGAGACTAGAGCACCCGAGATAAAAAGGGAAATTCGAAACTAGTGCCGTTACCACTATTTTCAGCTAACCCTGCTGGAAGATCGTTTTTCTAACGGGTGAGACTAATTAGGCAAATTAAGTTGTAACGGTACTAGAAACTCGAAATTCGGAATTAGAAAATCATAATCGAGTATGGAGCGCAGAGCAGAGAGCGTAGAGATAAAAAATTTTTCTCTAAGCTCCGTGTTCCGAGCCTTAAGCTAACCGCACCAGGTATCAGAAACACCTGACAAGATAAGAATGGCTGAACAAAGTGTGATGAAAACAATTGAGTGGGTCGATGGAAAGTTAAGAATGATCGATCAGTCAAAACTCCCCCTTCGGGAGGAGTTTTTTGAGTGTGAAGATCATCGGTGCGTGGCTGAGGCTATCAAGATGATGAAGATCAGGGGAGCTCCGGCCATCGGGGTCGCCGCTGCTTTTGGTATTGTCCTCGGGGTCAGGAACTCTTCAGCCGGAATAAGTTCGGAGTTAATTCGAGAGATCGAGGTGATCTCCGAGATCCTGTCTAAAACCCGCCCCACGGCAGTCAATTTGTTTTGGGCAATTGAGCGCATGAAGAAGGTTGCCCTCGATAGCAGGAATTTAGGGGTGGAGGAGCTAAAATCTTTGCTTGAGAGGGAGGCCATCTCCATTGCCAGAGAGGATGCCGAAACCTGTCGGAAGATGGGAGCGCACGGTAGCACTCTCATTGCGGATGGGGATAATATCCTCACTCATTGCAACGCTGGAGCGCTGGCGACAACGGAGTACGGCACCGCCCTTGGGGTCATTCGAGCCGCTCATGAGCAGGGAAAGAAAATTCATGTTTATGCGGATGAGACTCGTCCACTTCTTCAAGGAGCTCGCTTGACCACTTGGGAGCTGATGAAGGAGGGCATTCCCGTCACTTTGATTACGGATAGCATGGCTGGATTTTTGATGAGCCACGGGAAGGTGGACAAAGTTTTGGTTGGAGCGGACAGAATCGCCTCGAATGGGGACACCGCTAATAAAGTTGGAACTTATACTCTGGCGGTATTGGCTAGGGAGAACAAAATCCCATTCTATGTGGTTGCGCCTATGTCCACTATCGATTTCAATATTTCCTCCGGGGAGGAAGTAGTCATCGAGGAGCGAAATTCAAAAGAAGTAACCCGCATCTGTGGCAAGAAAGTTGCTCCCGAGGCCGTTCCCGTTTTCAATCCCGCCTTCGATGTGACACCAAATCGCTATATAACCGCCATCGTCACTGAGAGGGGAATTGCCAGGGGGCCCTACGCGGAGAGTTTGAGAAGTTTGTCGTCAAGACAAGAGACTGGAGGAAAATCATGAAGGCAATGATCCTTGCTGCTGGTCTGGGCACGCGTCTTAGACCTTTAACGGAGGAGATCTCCAAACCCATGGTGCCCATCGTGAACAAGCCGGTGATGGAGCACATCGTTGAACTCCTGGCGTCTCACGGATTTTCCGAGGTGATCGTGAATCTTCACTACCATGCGGATGTGATCACCGATTATTTTAAGAACGGTTCGAAGTGGGGCATGAATCTCTATTACTCCTTCGAAGAGAGCCTTTTGGGCACCGCTGGTGGGGTTAGGAAGGTCAAGAATTTCTTTAACCACGAGGCTCTTCTCATTGTCAGCGGGGATGCTTTGACTGATTTGAATCTCACGAAGCTGGTCGAGTTCCACAAAAAGAGAAAGGCATTGGCCACCATCGTTCTCACCGAGGTGGAGGATCCCTCAAAGTATGGTGTGGTGATAACTGATGGGAAGGACCGCATTCTGGAGTTTCAAGAAAAACCTTCTCGGGAAGAGGCCAGAAGCAAGCTGGCCAATAGTGGTATCTATGTGTTTGGGCCTGATGTGTTCGATTTTATTCCGGCCAACACCTTTTACGACTTTGGCAGGAATCTTTTCCCAACTCTCGTTCAAAAGAAAGAAAAGCTCTATGGTTATCCTCACGATGATTATTGGAACGATGTTGGCGAGTTTGGGGAGTATCAGCGCGGAAATTTCGACGCTCTGGAGGGCAGAGTTAAGGTGAAGATACCCGGAACTCTCCTCAGCGAGGGCATCTGGATTGGGAGTAAGTGTCAAATTGAGGAGGGCGTGACGCTGGTTCCCCCAATCTGCATGGGAGATAACTGTCTTGTTAAAAGAAATGCCAAGCTTATGGGTCCTTTGGTGATCGGGGATAATACCATAATCGATGAGGGTGCTGTTCTTTATAAAGGGATAAAGTGGGGAGATGTCTACGTTGGTAAGGATGCCAGCGTCATCGGTGGAATAATTGGACGCGGAACGCACATCAAGGACAAGGCATTGGTTTTGCAGAAGGCGGTTGTAGGAGGCAAATGTGTTATCGGCGGGGGAAGCGTCATCCATCCGAGCGTGACCATCTCCTCCAATCGGATAATCGATGTGAATACCGAAATCAAGGATCATCTAAGGTAGGACGGGTGGGCTCGCCCCCGATTTTATCGGGGGCAGGAGGGGACTTGAGTGGCGGGTTCGGGGTTAGAGCTATTTTCCATCACCTTTTCGGTCGTGATTCTCATATCCGTGGGATTCGTCGCCAAGAAAAGCGGCTTACTCAAGGCTGAGGATGCTTCCATTCTGAACAATATCATCATCTATCTCACGCTCCCCGC
Source organism: Actinomycetota bacterium (assembly GCA_030019215.1). Lineage (GTDB taxonomy): Bacteria > Actinomycetota > Aquicultoria > Subteraquimicrobiales > UBA9087 > UBA9087. The sequence goes on along the minus strand of JASEEZ010000010.1, from coordinate 53,907 downwards.
GATGATTTTTGAGAAGGTTCTGGTCTCCACCATTTCTCTCAATCTTTGGAAGGTTCCGGTCACGGCCTTGGTAGTGATGTCCGTTTGCTTGTTTGTCGCCCTTTTAGTGGGGAAGGGCATATCCCTAAAAGCAAAGACCCTGGGGGCCTTCCTGCTCGCTGCCGCCATAGGCAATACCGGTTACCTGGGTTATCCCATTTCTCTGGAGATATATGGGAGCCAGCATTTCATCAAGGCTCTCTTCTACGATATTTTCGGTACCGTTATCTTCATCTTCACCATTGGTCTTTACGTAGCCGAGGTTTATGGTGAGGAGGGTGCGAAAATAAATAGATTGAAGGAGATATTGACCTTCCCTCCCCTCATAGCTCTGGTTGCGGGGATCTTGTTGCGGGGCTTTTCACTCCCTCCTTTTTTGGTGAGGGCCATAGAACATCTTGGAGCAGCGACCATTCCCCTTATCATGCTCTCCATCGGTTTATCCCTTCGTCTTGGAGAGGTGGGCCGGTATAAGTTGCCTCTCGCTCTCACTTGTTTGCTGAAGTTAATTTTGTCACCGCTGGTTGCTTACTTCATCGGAGGAGCGATCCTCGCCGCGGATGTTTTTTCCCTGGGTGTTTGTGTTCTCGAAGCCTCAATGCCAACTGTCATACTTTCATTGATATTTGGTTTGAGATACAAGTTGGATACCGCTTTTTTATCTGCGGCTATATTGCTTACCACGTTGATCAGTATGGTTACCGTTCCCACCGGACAATATTTGCTGAGGATGGCGATGAGGGGATGAGCGATGCCGAACCAGTTGCCAGCTTCCAGCTACCAGGGCCAGGGGTCGAAGGACGAAGGACGAAGGGCGAAGGACGAAGGGCGAAGGACGAGGGACGAAGGGCGAAGGGCGAAGGACGAAGGACGAAGGACGAAGGGCGAAGGACGAGGGACGAAGGGCGAAGGACGAAGGACGAAGGACGAAGGGCGAAGGGCGAAGGGCGAAGGACGAAGGACGAAGGGCGAAGGGCGAAGGGCGAAGGGCGAAGGACTAGGAACCAGGAACCAGGAACCAGGAACCAGAAGCATCTGACATCCGACATGATAGGGGGAGATAGTGTTAGGGGAGATCTTTAAAGGGCTTGTGGATTTGGTTTTTCCTCCAACCTGTCACGTCTGCGATTCCTTTTCGGAGCAGTCACTTTGTGCGGATTGTTTTTCCTCCCTTCCCTTGATTGATTCACCTCTTTGTCGAAGATGTGGAAAACCCTGTCACCTGGCGGTTGACGAGTGTCGCGAGTGCCGTGGCAGAAAGTGTTATTTCTCCACCGCGAGGTCGGCTGGCTTCTACGAAGGGAACTTGAAGGAAGCCACCCACAGCTTTAAATATGGTAATGGCCGGAAATTGGCTCCCATATTCGCTCGTTTGATGGTAGAGAAGATGGAGAAGGATTTGGGCATTGATTTAGTTACGTATGTACCGCTGAGTTTGAGTAAGGAGAGAAGAAGGGGTTACAATCAGGCTCGGTTGCTGGCCCTCGAGATCTCCGATTTAATCGGCAAGCCTTGCATCCCAGCTTTAATTCAGATCAAAGAGACGGTGGATCAGAGCAAGCTTTCTCCTCGGGAGCGAAGGGAAAATGTCAGGAGGGCATTTTTGAGTGCCGCAGGAGTGGATATTCGGGGGCGATTTCTGCTTCTAATCGATGATGTCTTTACTACTGGAGCGACGGTCAACGAGTGCAGCAGAGCACTTCTTGCCGGTGGTGCCAAGGATGTTCATGTTCTCACGCTTGCCAGGTCTCTTTGACCTGAGCTCTTCCCCAAAAATAGTGGGTAGAAACCGCCCCGCCATCGGCAGGGTAAAGTGCAAAGAGAGCTTTAGGATTCAGGGATTCCAGGGGTCAAGGGGTCAAGTGAAAAACACTTGAATCCTCGAATCCTTGAACCCTTGAATCCTTCTATGAGCAACTCTTTTGAGAAAAGAACAAGATTAAAAGTTTGCTTACTAAAAGTGGAGAAGAACTTTAGCTTGGGAATCGAACTGCTTGTCTATCGATTGCAAAGGGAATAGAATTAAATCGGAGATCGATCTCATGTTTATCGGGGTTTTCGTCTAGGTCTGTGGTTGCCCCCCGACTCGTCGGGGGTAGTCCATGCCAGCCGCAGGCAAAAGGACCCACGTAACCCCCGACTCGTCGGGGGGAGCATGGTGCGGCTTAGGTGTAAGTCCCCCCGATGTCCATCGGGGGGCAAGTGTGGGGACAAAGACCAGGTCAGCTAGATGAAAGCCCCGATTCTATAGAGCGGTGACGACGGAAAGGCATTGAACTTTTGCTGAAGAGGAAAGTTTGGGAAGATTACCCCATTTACGTACCCCTTTTGCGGGAAATCCTCAATCTTTCCATCATTGGTGTGGGTGTTCTTATCCTGATGCGACTTGGAAGCGGACTTGTGCTTTTCTACGTTCTTTACGTATTGTTTGTTGTCTTTCTTCTCACCAAATTGCGGTGCACAAGATGTTACCATCACGGTCGGCTCTGTAGCACCGGATTTGGCAAGCTGGCGGGTTTTCTCTATCCAAGGGATACCAAGCACCGCTTCGTCGAAGGACTGGCCTATAATTTCCTTCTCTTTCTCGTTCCCCTCATCCCATTGGTGGCCGTCATCTTCTTGCTCATCGAAGATTTCACCTATCTTGGGCTGGGTTATTTGTTGGTCCTTCTCCTTTTGATGGCGGCAACCCTCGCGGAGCATCTGATTCTAGGTTGTCTGCACTGTCATGAACTCGAGGGTTGTCTAACGAGACGGTTTTTTCTAAGGCGGAGGGATTGTGCTTGACACTCGTTCTTTATTTGTGCTAATCTTGCAATGTTTTGGTAATGAAGTCTTTTTGTTAGGAGGTCAGGCAGTTGAAAGGGAAAGTTAAGTGGTTCAGCTCAGAGAAAGGTTACGGCTTCATTCAGCGCGAGGATGGCGAGGATGTGTTCGTGCATTTCTCTGCAATTCAAGAGGAAGGCTATCGGGCTCTTGAAGAGGGACAAGAAGTCGAATTCGAGATAGTGGAGGGAGATCGAGGACCTCAAGCGGCAAATGTCCGCAAAGTTTCGTAATCTATCGACGTGCTCAACAACATAACCCCATGTATATCTCACGAATTGAGAGATATACATGGGGTTTAATGTTTCAGACAGGTTAAGGGAGCTGATTAAATGCAGGTGATTATCAAAGGGAAGAATATTGAGGTCACGGATGCCCTGCGCATGCACGCGGAGGATAAAATCAAGAAGGTAACCAGACACTTCAATCAGATAATGAAGATCGAAATCGAGTTGAGCGTGGCCAAGAATCGGAGGATTTCCAAAAATCAGATGGTTGAGGTTACTCTTTTTACTAAAGGACCGGCGATAAGGGCGAAGGAATCCTCGACCGACATGTATGCCTCCATTGATATGGTAATCGACAAACTCGAAAGACAGATAAAGAAATACAAGGGGAAGATTTATGCGAGCGCAAACAAAAATGCCGAAAAACTCGCGGAGTTGTTTTTGAGGAAGACCAAAGGGGAAAAACGGCAGGCAGACCCCAGGATAGTCAAGACAAAACAGTTTCTCATAAAGCCGATGACCCCTGAAGAGGCCATCTTGCAGATGGAACTCTTGAGTCACGATTTTTTCGTCTTCACGAATTCGGAGACTGAGGATGTAAACGTGGTTTATCGGCGAAAGGATAAAAACTACGGGCTTATTGAGCCGACGCCCGAATTTTCTTAAGAGGAGACATCGTAAAAATTTATTTAACCCGAAAATTGCATTAGAAACTTGTAACATGTGCTAAGATCAAGCTAATTTATTATATCGGCTAATTTTGCTATTAATCTTTTCTGGAATACAATTTTCGCTCTAAAGGAGCCGCTACGCTCCGCTAAAAACGGAGCTAGCGGGGTTAAACCCCGCCAACGGCGGCCCTTTGGGCAAATTTCGCTAATGCAAAATTTGGGTTTAAAAAGAGGAAATATTGCCGATACAATAGAATAAATTAGATACTGAAGATAAAGGGACCCGGGCATGGAAGATAGTTTAAAGGGTTGCGATATAGAGGAAGTTGAAAATACGCTCTGCCAGATAAGTGAGGTAAAGGCAGCGCGGATCGTCACAGGGGAAAATAATGCCATTGAGGAGATTCATGTACTGGCGGCTCCCACCAAGGGTCCCAAGCAGCTGGTTCGTGACATCGAATCGGCCTTGATGGCTCAATATGGGCTTTCCATCAATCATCGAAAGATCAGTATCGCACAGGTGGGTGCAGAGGAGGAGATAGCCAAACCAAAGGCGAGACCAAAGATCGCAAGCGTAAGTACCGAGGTTACTGGAGTTCAGGCAAGGGTCAAAGTATTACTTGAAGTAGATGGCGAAGAATACGAGGGTGAAGCGGAGGGACCAGCTTCGCAGACGGGACGTTTAAGACTTGTGGCATATGCTACTCTCGATGCGGTTGAGAAGTTTGCAAAGACGCCTTATGGTTTTGCTTTAGAGGATGTGAGCGTTGTTCCCCTTGGGCGGGAGAGAGTTGCCGTGGCCTGTGTTACCATGGTGACACCGCTGGGGGAGCAAGGCCTTTGTGGTTCCGCCATAGTTAGGCAGAACGAGAAGGATTCGATAGTGCGGGCAACCCTTGATGCCATAAACAGGCGTTTTGGCTTCTTGACAACCGCATAGCGAGGGTGATTCCCTAAAGTTTTTTGTGAATAGACCGATGTCATAGGTAAGCACATTGGAAGGTTAACCTGCTTGGCCCCGCCGGTGGCGGGGTGGGAAGGTTTTCTTAACCTTCGAAGGACTCATTATCCGGTTTATAGGAGCGGAGACTGCCGTAGAGGCCAGCCCCGCCGAGGGCGGGGCGAAGTGGAGCGGTTAAGACAAGACCCTTTCCATTCATTTAGCGGGAAGTGGAGAGGAAGACCTCGATAGATGGTCGAATATTCAGGTCGAATGGAGGTCTTTCCCCCCGATGAAGAGAATTTTTTTGTTGCTGACCACCCTCGCCACATTAGTTTTGAGTGGTGGTGCGGCGGCGAGGTGGTAGAAAAACTTTTATGGCATCGGTCTATTCGTTTTTAAAGAGGTAAATTAAGGTGGCGCTTCCGGCAAAACTGAAGGTTTATATTTTAGCCGTTGCAGTAGTTGCTGCCCTTTTGTTTATCTGTTTGGCTTTGGCGGCCGGCGAGATATTTTGGCCGGGGGTTCTCCTCTTCGGTTTGTTGGTGCTCTTATCGGAGTCGTTAACGGTGGATCTCCCTCGGACGGGGGCTATCTCCGTCAGTTTCACCATTCTATTTGCGGCGATTCTTGTTTTTGGGCCCAAAGTCGCAGTTTTAGCATCCCTGTTTGGCGCCATCGCCCTTAGAGATATAAGAAGACGAGTACCATGGTATAGAGTAATCTTTAATGCCAGCCAGTTCGTTCTGTCCACGGGAATGGCCAGTCTGGTTTATGTTAATGCCGGTGGGATTCTTCTTTTCGATAGAGGACTAAGCTTCGCTGATTTCCCCGGGATTTTTCTACCTCTTTTGCTCTCCGCTCTCACCTTTTTTATTTTGAACACCTTCTCGATATCCATCGCTATCGCTTTCTCCGAAGATCTATCGCCGATCAATGCCTGGTTGTTCAATTTCAAATGGCTCATACCCAACTATTTTGCCCTTGCGGCGTTGGGGGTCATCCTGGCTCAGGTCTATGTCATGGCCGGGGCGGCCGGTATTGTTTTGCTGGTCATGCCCCTCTTGGTCGCCCGCGAGACCTTCAACGTGTACAGGAAATTGCGGGGGGCTTACGAGGGCACAGTGAGGTCTCTGGTCAAAGCCATCGAGGCTAAGGATCCCTACACCGCTGGTCACTCCGAGCGGGTGGCTGATTATGCGGAGAAAATTGCTCGGCAACTTGGTATGCGGGAGGATGAGGTGGAGGTGCTCAAATATGCGGCCCTCCTTCACGATGTGGGCAAGATGGGAGTAACCAAGAAGATTTTAAATAAGATCGGTCAGCTTTCTGATACCGAATATAAAAAGGTCCAGGAGCACCCCGTAATAGGGGCGAACATTCTTAAGGAAATAGAGTTTTTGAAAAGCATTATTCCCTCCGTTTTTCACCATCACGAGCATTTGAATGGGAGGGGTTATGTAGATGGACTTAAAGGGGAGGAAATACCCCTTATGGCACGAATACTGGCCGTTGCCGACAGCTATGATGCTATGACCTCTACTCGTCCCTATCGTGTCTCTCTGGGTAAGGATGAAGTTGTAGAGGAACTCATTTCCTGTTGCGGTGAGCAGTTTGACAGGACTGTGATTGAAGCCTTCCTGAAAGTGCTGGGTGTGGAGGCCGATTTTGAGGAGATAATATCGAAAGCTAGGGAGGGGCGTTCGAAGGGTGAATAGAGCTAGGCTTGAGGTGGTTGCCACAAAACTCGGCATCATTTTGATCGGCTTCGGGTTATTCGGTTACTATTTGCTGACTTTCTCCCTTCAGAATTTAATCCCGATCATCTTCTTCGTACTTTGCGTGGCCGTGGCGGAATATTTCGATGTGACTTTACCCCAGGGCGGTTCAGTTTCGGTTAGTTCGGCCATCATACTCTCTGCTTTATTTTTGTTTCCTCTCCCCCAGGCTATGGTGGTTGCGCTGGTTGGAGTATTGCTCGGAGGGCTGGTGAGGCGAAGATTGAGGGGGGAAATCGTTCCCACCGGCGATATTATTCTGCCGCTTGCTCAGATTTCAATAGTGGTCCCGGTTACCGCGGCTATCTTCCATTTATTCGGTGGAGAGATCGGCAAAATAGATTTGTTCAGAGACGCCATCCCCCTTTTCGGTGCTTGTCTAACTTACTTTTTCACAGAGGTGAGCCTGGATCAGCTTGTTTTCAGCTTCAAGCGAGGGATATCATTTTTCTCGTCCTGGGTCGGGACGGTACAACTCTTGGGCCTCACCTACATCGCCTCGTTTACTACGGCTACCCTCGTGGCTTTGCTGTATCGGGCCATGAGCTTTTGGAGCGCTCCCCTTTTTCTCCTCCCACTCCTGGTGACCAGGTATTCTTTCAAGCTCTATTTGGATATAAAGAGGACCTACTATGACACGATCAAGGCGCTGACAGCGGCGATGGAGTCTCAGGATCCAAATCGCCTCGGTCATGCGGAAAGAGTGGCCAATTATTCCTTCGATATTGCTCGTGAGCTCGGCATCCGCGGCCGCCAATTGGAGCTGGTCGGATATGCCGCTTTTCTTCACGACATCGGAAAGGTGGGTATTGAAGAGGGCACGCTGGATTCTGTCCTTGAATTGGCTGAGGCTCGCAGAGGAGAGGCGTCCCACTCCGAGATGGGTGCAGACATACTTGAACAGGTGGAGTTCTTCAGGGACGCTTCCGACATCGTTCGAAAACATCACCATCTCTTCGACGACGGGAGCAAGTCTCCTGAGAAGGATATTCCCATCGGTTCGCGCATCATAAATCTCGCCAGCTATTTTGATGAACTGACGCAAATGGAGTTACCGGAGAAGCGTTTAACTCCTCATCAGGCAATGATGCGGATCAAGAAGGAACAGGGTTTGCGCTTTGATCCGAAGGTGGTCCGAGCCTTCGCCAACGTTCTGCGCAGGCAGAGAAAGCTCCTCACCGCCGTTTAATTCCTCTTGTTCAAATATCGCTATTAGTCAACTCACGAAATTGACCGCCGGGGGTTTATATCCCATAATAGACGAAGTAGTCCCTTCGACAAGCTCAGGGTAAACATCTGTCTTCGGAGAAGAATTGCTCGTAGATGCTCTACTTTTGTCGCTTATCGTTGGATATTTGAGAGGGGGAAGCTTAAGGAGGCTCACTTCCCTTGAGTTTAAGTTTCCCTGGCTTGTCATTCTGGCTTTTCTCGTTCATTTCTTTCTTGTGCCCATTGTTGGACGATCTCTCCAATTTGGCCGAGCTTACGTTTTTTATGCGCTTATAGTCTCTTACCTTCTACTTCTCGCCGTCATCTGGTTTAACAGAAGGGATAGATACATTCAAGTTATGGGAGTTGGCATTGTCTTAAACTTTCTGGTCATTCTCTTAAATGGGGGGATGCCGGTTCCCCTCACTCTGGTGCAGAAGTTTTGTCCTCAGGGTTACGAATATGTTGAGAATGTTCAAGGCTTTCTTCACATTCCCATGGTGGAGGGCACCCACTTGAAGTTCCTGGGTGATTTAATCCCTTTCCCTGCCCTCTTGCCTCGTCCTAGCTTTGCCCTCGTCAGCTTCGGGGATGTTTTCCTTTCCGTGGGTGTTTTTCTTCTGGTTCAGCGGGGAATGGTATACAGAGGAAGGCATGCTTTGAAGAGACCGATTGGCTTTAAGCGACGAGTAGCCAATAGCAAGTGACGAGGCGATAAACCCCGTGATACAATATTGTTTGTGTGGTGAAAGGTATGGTTTTTAAACTGTTGGAGAAGGTCCTTCGCGCCGGCGAGGGCAAAAAATTAAAGGTTTTACAGGATAAAATGGAGGCGGTAAATTCCCTCGAAGCCGAGGTAAGTCGCCTTTCCGATGAGGAGCTGAAGGGCAAGACCAGCAAGTTCAGGGAGCGCCTCCAGGCCGGTGAGACGTTGGACGATCTCTTGCCCGAGACTTTTGCTGTAGTCAGGGAGGTCGCCAAACGCATCCTCAACATGCGCCACTTTGATGTACAGATAATGGGTGGCATCGTTCTTCACGAGGGTAAGATCGCCGAGATGGCCACGGGCGAGGGGAAAACTCTCGTGGCGACTCTTCCCGTTTATCTCAATGCACTCGAAGAGAAAGGCGTCCACCTGGTCACCGTGAATGATTATCTGGCCAAGCGCGATACCCAGTGGATGGGTCCCATCTATCACTTTCTGGGGCTTTCCGTCAGTGTTCTCCAGCATGAGGCAGCATATCTTTACGATCCCGCATACTCTCAGGAGGATGAGAGTCTCAAAGACCTTCGTCCTGTGGAGCGCCGGGAGGCGTATCTTGCCGATGTCACCTATGGGACGAATAACGAGTTCGGCTTCGACTACCTTCGAGATAATATGGTCGTTCGGTTGGAGGATAGAGTTCAGCGTAGCCACCATTATGCCATCGTAGATGAGGTGGATAGCATTTTGATCGATGAGGCCAGAACCCCACTCATCATCTCAGGTCCCGCCGAGGAATCTACAGATAAATATTACCTCGTCGATAAAATTATCCCTTATCTTCGTAAGGAAAAGGATTACCAGGTTGATGAAAAACTGCGAACGGCCAGTTTAACTGAAGAGGGGGTAAGCAAGGCGGAAAAATTACTTAAGGTAAAAAATCTCTATGACCCAAGAAATATGGATTTGGCTCATCATGTTGTTCAGGCATTAAAGGCGCATACCTTGTTCAAACGAGATGTAGAGTATATGTGCAAGGATGGAGAGGTGATCATCGTTGATGAGTTCACCGGACGCTTGATGCCCGGTAGAAGATACAGCGAGGGTCTGCACCAGGCGATCGAGGCCAAGGAAGGGGTAACTATTAGGGAGGAGAATCAGACGCTGGCGACGATCACCATTCAGAATTACTTCAGGATGTATGAGAAGTTAGCGGGCATGACCGGCACGGCGGCGACTGAGGCGGACGAGTTCGAGCACATCTATGGGTTGGGGGTTGTTGTTATCCCCACCAATAAGCCACTAATCCGTAAGATGTTGTCCGATGTTATTTATAAGACTGAGGAGTCAAAGTTCGGAGCGGTCGTCGATGACATCGCCGAACGTCATGGGAGAGGGCAACCCGTCCTCGTGGGCACGATTTCCATAGAGAAGTCGGAGCGTTTGAGCAAAATGCTTCGCAAAAGAGGCGTCTCTCATCAGGTCTTGAATGCGAAGTATCATGAGATGGAGGCTCATATCATCGCTCAGGCGGGGCGCAAGGGAGCGGTCACCATCGCCACCAATATGGCCGGTCGAGGTGTGGACATAATCTTAGGGGGTAACCCTCCGGATGCGAAGGAGGCCGAGGGGATTAAAGCTTTAGGGGGTTTGCATGTCCTCGGGACAGAGCGACATGAGGCTAGGCGTATCGACAATCAGTTGAGGGGTCGTTCCGGCAGACAGGGGGACCCCGGATCCTCCCAGTTTTATCTTTCTCTCGAGGATGATCTCATGAGACTTTTCGGCTCGGATAGAGTTAGCCGGATGATGGAGAGACTGGGTGTACCGGATGATATGCCCATCGAGCACTCCATGGTATCCAAATCCATCGAAACTGCCCAGCGACAGGTAGAATCTCAGAACTTCGAGCTCAGGAAGCATGTTTTGGAATACGATGATGTTATAAACAAACAGCGGGAGGTCATTTACGAACAGCGGACAAGATGCTTGGAGGAAAGAGACCTCCGCGATCGGGTCCTCGGCATTATGGAGGATATTATGCGGGAAGCGGTGGAGAACTTCACCGACAAGGGCACCTACCCCGAGGAGTGGGATCTGGACAGCCTCTTCAAATACGTGACTCAGTTCTATCCTGTTTCGTGGGGAAGGGAAGACCTTGATTTGAGCACGTTGACCCAGGAGGAGTTGTTGGAGAGGCTCCGGGGGTCAATCCAGGATGCCTATGAGAAAAAAGAGAAAGAACTGGGCTCGGAGATGATGCGCGAGCTGGAGCGCTTGGTTATGCTACAGGTGGTAGACGAGAGGTGGCGAGAGCACCTTCGCGATATGGATTATCTAAGAGAGGGCATTGGACTGCGGGCCATTGGTCAGAAGGATCCTCTCGTGGAGTATAAGAGAGAGGCTTATGCCATGTGGCAGAAAGTTATGGACGACATCAGAGAGGATTTCGTCAAGTTTATATTTCACGCTCGGTTTGTGGAGGAGCCAGCCAGACCGCAGCTCAAAGTTGTTGCGGGGGGCGGCTCGGAGATTGCCGCTTCTCCCCAGCGGAGAGGCAAAAAGGTGGGCAGAAATGATCCCTGCCCCTGCGGAAGCGGAAAGAAATATAAGAAGTGTTGTGGAAGATAGTCTAGCTACCAGGGGCCAGGGGCCAGCTACCAGCTGCCAGGAACCAGGCACCAGGAACCAGGTACGAAGGACGAGGGACGAAGGGCGAAGGATGAAGGGCGAGGGACGAAGGGCGAGGGACGAAGGGCGAGGGACGAAGAATTTTCTCTAAGCTCCGAGCTCTAAGCTCTGAGCTCTAAGCTGACAGACGAATTCCGAATAACGAATAGTAACATCTGTCATCCGACGAGTTTGGAAACCAGGAGCTAAGTTGACAATGGGGAGGAACAACAGTGATAGTGGATTATTCTGAGGAACTTAGACGGCTTGATGAAAAGTTGACGAAGATAAAGGAGTACCTTTGACCTAGATGCGAAGCGAGAGGAAGTTGGGAGGTTAGAAAAGGAGGCCAGTCGCCCGAGTTTCTGGGGTGACACCGAAAATGCCCAGAAGGTTATGTCTCGACTTGCCGGCGTAAAGGAGGAGATCGTTTCCTGGGAAGAGCTTCACAAGGAGTGCGAGGACCTTCTCCTTTTGAATGAGTTGGCCGTCTCTGAACAGGATGAATCTCTAAGTCGGGAGGTTGAAAAATCCTCGGCTGATCTCGGCAAGAGAGTGGAAAATCTAGAGGTCACAAGCTGGTTTACGGAAGAGCTTGACTCTCACGATGCCATCGTCTCCATTCACCCTGGTGCTGGGGGTACCGAATCCCAAGATTGGGCGAATATTCTGCTTAGGATGTATCTTCGCTGGGCAGAGAAGAGGGGCTTTCAAACCGACATAAACGACATTTCCCCTGGTGAAGAGGCTGGAATTAAAGGTGTTACCTTCACCGTCAGGGGAAAATATGCTTATGGACTCCTGAAGGCCGAGAAGGGTGTCCACCGCCTGGTGAGAGTCTCTCCCTTTGATTTTCAGAAACGCAGGCATACTTCCTTTGCCTCTGTCGGTGTTATTCCCGCTATTGAGGAGGAGGTGGAGATCGTCATCGATCCCAAAGACCTTCGGATAGAGACCTATCGCGCCACGGGTGCTGGTGGACAGCATGTCAACGTGACGGACTCTGCGGTGAGAGTAACCCACATTCCCACGGGAGTCGTCGCTCAGTGTCAAAGTGATCGCTCTCAAATTAGAAATCGTGAGGGAGCCATGAAAATTTTGAGGGCGAGGCTTTTTGAGAGGGAGCAGGAGAAGAGACAGCGAGAGCTTGAGGAGCTCCGGGGTGAGCAGAAGGAGATAGCCTGGGGGAGCCAGATCAGGTCTTATGTTTTGCATCCTTACAGTCTTGCCAAGGACCACCGGACGGGTGTGGAAAAGGGCAACGTTCAGGCGGTGCTCGATGGGGAATTGGACGATTTCGTCGTGGCTTACCATAGATGGAGAGTAGCGGAAAAGGAATGAGAGAAAGGTAAAATATGAAGTTAGTGGCTGATTTGCATGTTCATACGGTTGCCAGCGGCCATGCTTTCAGCACGGTGGATGAGATAGCCAGGGTTGCTGCTGAAAAGGGGTTGAAGCTGGTGGCTATAACCGATCATGGCCCAGCCTTGCCCGGCGGAGCCCATCTTTATCACTTCTGGAATCTGAGGGTTTTGCCGAAGGAGATACATGGCGTCAAGATTTTGAAGGGAGCCGAGGCCAACATCGTGGATTCCCGGGGAGGTCTCGATTTGCCCGATGATCTCCTGGAAACTCTGGACATCGTTTTGGTCGGATTTCACCCTCGTTGTGGTTATGAGGGGGAGACGAAGGAGGAAAACACGAGAGCGCTGATCGGTGCGCTCAAAAACCCTCTGGTGGATGCGATCGTCCATCCTGGAAATCCTCTTTTCCCCATCGAGGTCGAGCGCGTGGTGGAGGTGGCCAAAGAGCATGGAGTACTGCTGGAGATAAACAACAGCTCCTTTCTGACCACCACCAGCCGCGCGGGGAGTTATGAATGCGATTTACCTATTGCCATTGCCGCTTATGAACAAGGTCTGAACATAATCATCAGCAGCGATGCTCATTTTGCTCCGGGGGTGGGAGAGTTTGGCGAGGCCAGCAAGCTTGCAGAAGAAGTTGGCTTCACCGAGGAAAGGATCTTGAACGCCTCCGTCGAGCGGGTTTTTAAGTTTCTCAGCGAAAAAAAGGGAAGGGAATTTGAATAGAGCTGCGAATATAAATAAAGCTGACTTAGGTCTCTGGAGGGTTTTTGGATCGCAAGAAACTTAGACAATTTTTAGAGGAGAAGGCGAGAGTCCTTCGCTGGGATATCATCAAGATGACCGGAGAGGCGGGCTCCGGGCACCCCGGTGGATCGCTTTCGGCCGCCGACATCGTGGCTGTCCTCTATTTCTATCACATGCGGCATCGGCCGGATAATCCAAAGTGGCCCGACCGAGATAGATTCGTTTTGAGCAAGGGCCATGCCTGTCCCGTGCTTTATGCTGCCCTAGCCGAATGCGGCTATTTCCCTCGCGAAATTTTGTGGACTCTCAGGAAGTTTAACAGCATTTTACAGGGCCACCCAGATATGCGGAAAGTTCCCGGGGTTGAAATATCCTCCGGCTCACTGGGCTTGGGCCTGGCGGCGGCCAACGGGATGGCCTTGGCCGGGAAGATGGATGGGAAAGATTACCGGGTCTACGTGATGATCGGCGACGGTGAGAGCCAGGAGGGGGTGGTCTGGGAGGCCAGCATGTTTGCGGCTCATTACAAGCTGGACAACCTGGTTGCCATCCTCGACAACAATGGTCTTCAGATCGATGGACCGGTGAGCCAGGTGATGGAGATACAACCCGTGGTTGACAAATGGCGTGCCTTTGGCTGGCGTGTTTTGGAGATAGATGGGCATGAAGTTCTTGACATTGCCGATACTTTGGTTGAGGCGGATAAGACTCGAGGCCAACCAACGATGATAGTTGCCCATACTATCAAGGGGAAGGGTGTTTCCTTCATGGAGAATGTGGTTGATTTTCACGGGAAGGCACCGACCAAAGAACAGATGGAAGAGGCCCTTAAGGAGCTTAGCAAACAGGGGCCAGGGGCCAGTTGACAGCCACCAGCTTCCAGCTACCAGCAACCAGCTGCCAGGGGCCAGGGTTCAGGGGTCGGAGGACGAGGGACGGAGGACGAGGGGCGAAGGACGAGGGACGAAGGGCGAGGGACGAAGGGCGAGGGACGAAGAATTTTCTCTAAGCTCCGAGCTCTAAGCTCTAAGCTGACGGAATCTGTCAACTGGTAACTGTCATCTGTCAACTAATAACCAATTACGAATTCCGAATAACGAATAGTGACATCTAACATCGGACAAGGAACCAGGAATCGGCACTATATGTGAGGAGAGATGGTGGAAAAGAAGGCGACGAGACAGGCTTACGGGGAAGCCCTGCTGGAATTGGGCGAGAGGTACCCTAATGTGGTCGTCTTGGATGCGGATTTGGCCAAGTCGACCACGAGCATAAAATTTGCCAAAGCCTTTCCAGAGCGATTTGTAGAGTGTGGGGTGGCCGAGCAAAGCATGATGGGGACGGCCGCTGGCTTGGCAACTGCGGGGAAGATTTGCTACACAGGCTCTTTTGCCATCTTTGCCACTCAACGGGCCCTGGAGATGGTCAGAAATGTCATCGCTTATTCTAACTTGAATGTAAAGTTCTGTCCAACCCACGCTGGGATTACTGTTGGAGCGGATGGCTCTTCTCATCAAACTGTGGAAGATATTGCCCTCATGCGAGCCATTCCCAATATGAGAGTGGTCGTACCCGCGGATTACTTTGAGGCAAAAGCAGCGATAAAAGCGGTGGCCGAGATTGAAGGCCCTGTATTCATCAGACTGGGTCGCTTACCGGTTCCCCTGATTTTCGACGAGCACTATGAATTCAAACTGGGGAGAGCGGTCAAATTAAAGGAGGGGAAGGATGTCACGATCTTTGCCATCGGTTTGATGGTTGGAGAGAGTTTAGAGGCGGCCACCACTCTGGCGGAAGAGGGGATAGAAACCGAAGTGATAGATGTCTCGACTCTGAAACCACTGGATACCGAGGTTATTTTGGGCTCCGCTGCCAAAACACACGCCGTGGTGACGGCGGAGGAGCATAGCATAATAGGGGGACTGGGCAGTGCCATTGCCGAGTGCTTGAGCGAAAATCTTCCCACTCCCATGAGGAGAGTTGGTATAAAGGACAGATTTGGTCTTTCGGGTGCTCCCGAAGAACTTCTCAAACATTACGGGCTCACCAGCGAGGATATAGTTAGAGAGGCGAAGGATTTGTTGCAAAGGGATTAGAGCTTTCTCGAAAGTCAACCGGCCACTATTTTTGCTTTCCCCATCGCTTTTTGTTAAGATGTTTGGCCTAGGAGTTGGTCGACATGATAAAGATGAAAGGGGTTACCAAAACCTATGAGCAGCATAATAAGCCTGCTCTCGACAATGTGGATGTGGATATCGAGAAGGGGGAGTTTGTATTCGTCGTCGGTCCCAGCGGATCTGGTAAGACCACCTTTATTCGGCTTTTGATCAGGGAGATTCTTCCCACCAAGGGAGAGATATTCGTTGCCGGTCAGGATGTGGTGCATCTTCGATTGCGGAGGGTTCCGCTCTTGAGGAGAAACATTGGCTGCGTCTTTCAGGATCTCAAACTTTTGCCCAACAAGACGGCTTATGAGAATGTGGCTTTTGCTCTCGAGGTCATTGGCCGCCCCGAGCGGGTTATCCGTTCCCAGGCTCCCGAAGTTTTAAAGCTGGTGGGGTTGGAAAAGAAGATGAACAGTTATCCCGATGAGCTTTCCGGTGGAGAACAACAGAGGGTCTCCATCGCTCGCGCTTTCGTCAATCGCCCACCTTTACTCCTAGCCGATGAGCCCACCGGCAATCTCGATCCCGCTACCTCTCTGGGGTTGATATCGCTTTTGGACCGAATAAACAGAACAGGTACCACAGTGGTGGTCGCCACTCACGATAGGGAGATCGTGGATTCCATGAGAAAAAGAGTTGTCGCTCTCGAGGAGGGCAAGGTAGTCAGGGATCAGCTTAGGGGAGTTTACGGGCATGAAGATTAGACCCTTCTATTTCATCGGAGAGGCTCTGGCCAGTTTCCGAAAAAATTGGGTGATGAGCATCGCGGCTGTGAGCACGGTTGCCCTCACTCTCTTCATTATTGGGATGTTTACGATAGCGGCCTTTACCTTGAATAGTGTCATCAAGATTCAAGAGTCCAAGGTTGAGATCGTTGCCTTTTTGAAAGATTCCGCAAAACCAGAGGAGGTTCAATCCACCCAGAATGAATTGATTTCTTGGCCCGAGGTGGCCAAGGTCAAGTATATTTCGAAGGAGCAAGCCTTGGAGCGGTTGAAAGAGGAACTCAAGGGTCAGCCCGAGATGCTCGAGGCCATGTCGGGGAATCCTCTTCCTGCTTCCCTCGAGATTAGCTTGAAGGATCCCCAGACGGTCAAGACCCTTGCCAAGAGACTCGATGGCCGGGCTGCGATCGAGGAGATTAAATATGGTGAAGGCGTGGTTGAGAAGTTGTTCGTCGTCACCAAGGTCATTCGATGGGCTGGTGTTATCTTTGCCTTCCTTCTTTGTTTCGCTTCTCTGGTTCTTATAGTCAACACCATTCGTTTGGCCATATTCGCCAGGCGAAAAGAAGTTGCCATAATGAAGCTGGTTGGTGCATCTAACTGGTTTGTCCGATGGCCCTTTATATTGGAGGGGGTTCTTCAGGGTTTGATAGGTTCTCTTCTCGCCATTGGTGCGTTATACCTCATCAAGGTCTTTTCCCTTGAATCCGTGACGCAATTCTTTCGCTGGCTCCGGGTTCCCCTCAACTACCCCCAGCTTACCCACCAATTTTATTTGCTGCTCGGTTATCTCATTTTGGCAGGAGCAGTCATTGGGGCGCTGGGAAGCGTCGTGGCTCTCCGGCGTTATCTGAGAGTTTAACCTTTGTGATTTGAAAGGTCTTTAAATGAAGAGAACGACGGCGATTATAGTGGGGCTTTTCGTACTGTTAATATTTTTTGCTGGGGTTTTTACCACCGGGGTTTTGGTGGGCAGGCATTTGGAAATGCGGAGACCGGCGATGGCTCCCTCCGAATCCCTGGAATTGCTTCGAGAAGTTTTGGGGATTGTGCAAAAGAGCTACATCGAGAGTGTTCCCACGAAAAAGCTGGTCATTGGAGCGATCAAAGGCCTACTGGGTGCGCTTGGTGACCCCTATACGCGGTACCTTGATCCTTCTGACCTTCAGATGCTTGAAGAGGGTACGAGGGGCCGCTTTTACGGCGTGGGGATAGAGATCGGGCTCAAGGACGATCAGCTCACGGTCATTTCCCCTTTGCCGGAAACCCCAGCGGCCAGGGCTGGAATCAAAGCCGAGGATAAAATAGTCGAAATAGATGGTAAGTCGACCAAGGGCATGAGTTTGGAGAGGGCAGTTAAATCGATAAGGGGAGAGGAAGGGACCACGGTCGTCCTGACCATCTCTCGAAAGGGTGTTGATGAGCCCTTGAAGTTCAGCTTGGTTAGGGAGGAGATCAAAATACCCAATGTGGTTTCCAAGATGATGGATGAGTTGGGGTATATAAGGGTTCACAGTTTTAGCGAGGATACGGGGTTGGATTTCGAGAAAGCTCTGGATGAGTTAAAGAAGAAGGGAGCCCAGGGAATCATTCTGGACCTTCGGAACAATCCTGGAGGGCTTTTGAGGGAGTCGGTATCGGTGGCCAGTCAGTTCATAGAATCCGGCCCCATCGTCGTGGAGAAGTTCAAGGACGGTCGCGAGAGGACTTACAATGCTTATGGGGAAGCCGATGAGGAGATTCCCCTGGTGGTGTTGATCAACAAAGGGAGCGCTAGCGCTTCGGAGATAGTGGCCGGCGCAATTCAGGATAAAGAGCGTGGTGTTCTAATTGGGGAACAAACCTTCGGGAAAGGCTCTGTGCAAACCGTCGAGGAACTTTCCGATGGCTCTGGCCTCCTTATCACAACCGCTATTTATCTGACCCCTGAGGGCAGGAAGATTCACAAGAAGGGCATCAAGCCAGATATTGTGGTTTCCATCAAAGAAGAAAAACCTCTACACGAAAAGGACGATCAATTAGAGAAAGCGAAGGAAGTTTTAAGAAATATCATTTCCGGGAAGGATTGGAAAAAAGCTGCCTGACTTGCTCTTTTCCCTCGCTTTTATGTCTTAAAGCACATTCCCACCACAGGCAAGTAAATCAAACTTTTGATAGTCCATCTTATTTTTGCAAGCGATATCCTTAATTCATAGCCACCCTCGTCTCTTCATATTTTTAATTTGGCGGTGCTTTGTAATAGCATAGTGGTAGAGGAGTGCAGCAATGCGAGTTCAAAATCGGATTCTGAAATTGATGAGAAGGAGGGCCTATCATCCGCTCACCGTTGGGGAGCTTTCCGAGCTGTTGGAGGATGCGCGCATCTCCAGGAAGGAACTCGAGAGTGCTATCCAGATGCTGGAGAGGCAGGGCAGGGTAGTCCGGACCAGGATTGACAGGTATGGATTGCCCGAGCACATGAACCTGATCGTCGGGCACCTTCAGACTAACAGGAAGGGCTACGGTTTCGTCAGAAGCGAAGGTGGCGATGTTTTCATAAGAGCGTATGATATGAACGGGGCTATGCACGGTGATAAGGTTGTGGTGCGCTTGTCCCAGAGATTGCGGAGGAGAGGAGCGAGGGAAGGGGAGGTCGTTCGCATCCTGGAGAGGGCCCAGGAGAGGATAGTAGGTAGGTTTGAGAAAAGAGGAAAGGTCAGTTACGTTGTCCCTGCGGATAAAAGGATTTTCTATGATCTTCTCATTTCCCCGGGACTCACGTCCGGCGCCTCGAGGGGCGATATCGTCGTAGCCAGGATAGACCAATACCCTGATAAAAGACGCGGCCCGATGGGAAGGATTGTGGAGATTCTGGGGGACGAATCCGTCGTTGGTGTGGAGATAGAGGTTGTGATCAGGGAGCATGACCTTCCGACTGCCTTTCCCCCTGCTGTGATCGAGGAGTGCGCGGATATTCCGGATAAGGTCCATTCGAGTGAACTCACCGGCAGGAAAGATTATCGTTCGGAGTTTACGGTGACCATCGATGGGTTGGATGCCAAGGATTTCGACGACGCTGTCTCCGCTGGCAAGGACGATAGGGGCAACTTTCTTCTCAAAGTACACATAGCCGATGTTTCGCGCTATGTCTCTCTGGACTCGGTCTTGGGCGAAGAGGCTGCCGAGAGAGGATTTAGTGCTTACTTGGTGGACAGGGTCATCCCCATGCTTCCCCCGAAATTGTCCAACGAGATCTGCAGTCTCAACTCGGGGGTGGATCGGCTTTCCTTTTCTGTGGAGATGGCCATCGATCCAGCCGGGGTGGTGAAGGATTTCACTTTGGTGGAGGGAGTTATCAATAGCGATGCTCGTTTGACTTATGAGGGTGTTGATGAGCTCTTTGTCGGGGGCGACTTCGAGAGCGAGAAATTGAGGAACTGTCTGGTGACATTAAGGGAACTGAGCGATATTTTGGAGCTACGAAGGGTAAAACGGGGAAGCATCAACTTTGAAACTATAGAACCGAAGGTTATTCTGGATGAGCGGCTAAAGCCCGTGGAGGTGATGATACGGGAGGAGACCCCCGCCACCAAGCTGATAGAGGAGGCGATGATCCTCACCAACGAGGTCGTCGCGGGGTTCATGCATCAGCGAAGGGCGCCGATGATCTATCGAGCGCACGAGAGACCCGATCCCGAAGCTCTATTGCAAATAGGGGAGTTGATCAAGGAACTGGGTTATCCTCTGAAGGGGATAAAAACGGCTCCTTCGAGAACTTTGCAGAATATAATAGCTTTTGCCCACAACAGACCCGAAAGACTCCTCATTAACTATCTCATGCTTAGAGCGATGAAGCAGGCCAGATACGCGGCACGGTGTCTGCCTCATTTTGGATTGGCCTCTAGGTGTTATACTCACTTTACCTCTCCCATCAGGAGGTACCCCGACCTGGTCATCCACCATCTTGTTAAAAGTGTGCTCAAAAAAGAGATGTCGCGTCCGGACATCCTGGATTTGGCCGAGAGACTGGAGGATGTTTGCGAGCACTGCTCGGTGAAGGAGAGGGAGATTGCTGGGGCGGAGAGAGAATCAGTTGAGCTAAAGCTGTGTGAGCTCATGAAGGACCATATAGGCGATGCTTTTTGGGGGATAATCTCCGGGGTTGCCTCGTATGGGCTCTTTATTGAGCTTCCCAATTCTGCGGAGGGACTCGTTCACGTGAGCAGCATGAGCGACGATTATTATCATTTCGAATCGGAACACTTTTTGTTGCGTGGAGAACGCACCGGTAAGACATTCCGGCTTGGCCAAAAGGTTCTGGTGAAAGTGGTTAACGTGGTTGTTGGGGAAAGAAGGATGGATTTTGAGTTGGTATAATTAGCTACCAGCTACCAGTCGCCAGTCACCAGAGGTGAAAAACAGTCAAGAGTCAAGAGACGAAGGACGAAGTGCGAGGGACGAAGGACGAAGGACGAAGGACTAGGAACCAAGAACCGGGCGCAAGGAACAAGAAACAAGGAACGAGGGCAGATGACTAGAGGAAAAGTTGTAGCTACTAACAAAAAAGCATACCACGACTATTTCATCGATGAGACCTACGAGGCTGGAATAACTCTTCAGGGGTCGGAGGTCAAGTCGATTCGAGCTGGCAGGGTAAGTATCAAAGAGAGTTTTGCCGGGGTCAAAGATGGTGAAGTTTTCTTATATAACATGCACGTTGCTCCCTACGAGTACGGAAGGTTATCTGAGCAGGATCCCAGGAGGACGCGCAAACTTCTATTGCACAAATCCGAGATCGGGCGTTTGATCGGCAAGATTAAAGAGAGGGGCTACGCGCTCGTTCCCCTCAAGGTTTACTTTTCCGGTCAAGTTGTTAAAATAGAGTTGGGGCTGGCCAGGGGCAAAAAACTCTACGATAAACGCAGGGCGATTGCCGAAAGGACAGCCAGGCGCGAAATCGAGAGGGCTGTAAAGGAAAAACAAAAAAGTAGATAGACCTCGAGGTTTGACAATTGACAACTGCATACTCATGGGGGTGACAGGCTTCGACTGGGGTACCGAAGCGAGAGAAGCGGGCCGAGGTCCTGGTTCCTCGTAAAACCACTAGGGCGTTTAAAATAAACGCCAACGATTACGCACTGGCCGCTTAATTTAGTGGTCACGTCCCCTAAGATTTGCTCACGGTCTTAGGTGTGGCGTCGCGAGTGAGCTACTTTGTTCCCACTCCCGTAAGGACGAGGGAAAAACACGGGATAGCTCTCAAGAGGTTCCCGCCTGTCGGATTCTTGAGGGTGAGATTCAAAGGCGGGATACGCCCGTAGATGCTCTCGTAGGAGTATCTCAGGACCGGGGTTCGATTCCCCGCACCTCCACCATCCTTCGCTACCGTGCTCCGCCATAGCGGCTACGCGACGGCGAGAAGCTTCAGATGGCAGGCCATTCGACTATTATTAGTAGAGCTGACGATTGCTGGAATTGAGGCGAAGGATGTCCTCCCGAAACTTCATGTGAAGGAGGACAGCTTCAAAAGTGTTCGCTGTTAAGCGAAGAATGCCCTCCCGTAGCTTTCTTGTCCAATCGTAGCTTTAGCGAAGAAGGAAGCGAAAGGGGGTTTTTGTACCGTACGCTTCGGTTCACTGCTACGAATGGCAGCCGTGCTTCGCCAGAGCGGCTACGCGACGGCGAGGCCATTTTCTCCTTTCGGAGCTACGCTTGGCAAGCCCTAGGCGAAGGAGGGCAAGCCATTTCTTGCGTTTCCAAATTACGATAGAATAACCGCATGTACTATGTTTACATCCTCAAGCTCTCAAATGGCATCTTTTATGTCGGGTCAACACGCGACCTCAAGCTTAGGATACAGAAACACAGCGAAGGGGGCATTCCTTCAACAGCAAAATACAGGCCGCATCGCTTAGTCTGGTATAGCGCTTTCTCAGATCGAGAAAAAGCAATTCTATTTGAGAAGTACCTGAAAACTGCTTCCGGAAAAGCTTTTCGAAACAAGCGACTTGTAAACAAGAAAAAACCTTCTTAATGCCTCTGTTGTCCATCCCAGAGAGGACTTCAAGGTGCCAGATTCTGGGGCCCTGTGTTTTAATTTTAAGGAGATTGAGTTTATAATAAGGCGACCTGCTCGGGGTGGATTACGTTAATAAATTAGCGATGTTGAGGTGAGCATTTGGACGGAAAACCGATTGGCGTCTTCGATTCAGGGGTTGGTGGTCTGACCGTTGCTGGGGAAATAATGAAGCAACTTCCCGATGAGAACCTCCTTTATTTAGGGGACACGGCTCGCTTCCCTTACGGTTCTCGGGGAGCGGATGAGTTGAAGAGATTCACCTTTGAGATAGTGAGCTTTTTGCAGCGGGGGGGTGTAAAGATGGTGGTGATAGCCTGCAACAGTGCCTCATCGGCCGCTCTCACTGCTGCTCAAGCCCACTTTGACATCCCCATTTTGGGAGTCATCGAGCCGGGGGCCAGAGCGGCGGTTCAAGCTACACGCAACCGACGCATCGGTATTGTGGGCACACAGGCCACCATATCCAGCGGAGCTTACGATCGCGCCATTCATACCCTCGATGCCGGAGCGAAGATCTTCTCTCAGGCCTGCCCCGACCTGGCCGATTTCGTTGAACAGGGCATGGTGACGGGTGAGATAGCCAAGCGGATCATTGGAGGATATTTGGAATCACTCGTCGCGGCGGGTGTGGATACCTTGATCCTTGGTTGCACTCATTATCCCCTCTTGAGCGGGGTGATCGGGAAGATCATGGGAGGGAATGTGAGGCTGGTTAGCTCCGCCGAGGAAGCAGCACGAGAGGTGAAGGAGATATTGACTTGCCGAGGGCATTTGAGAAGGGAGAAGAACTCTCCCACTCATCGTTTTCTCTCCACCGGAGACGAGAGCAAGTTCCTCAAGCTGGGAACCAGATTTTTTGGCAGAGAGATAAAGCGGGTGGAGAGGGTGAGTTTGGACGCGGGGGTGGCATTGTGAAGAAGGTCAATTTCCTAGCCAGAGGAGCGATGATAGCGGCCCTTTATGCGACGATAACCATCGTTTTTGCACCGATAAGTTATTACTTGGCTCAGGTTCGAATCTCGGAAGCGCTAACTGTTCTCGCCTATTTTGAACCGGCAGCTATTCCTGGTCTTTTCGTCGGTTGCGTGCTTGCCAACATTTATGGAGGGCTTGGACTGTGGGATATTCTTGGAGGCTCTTTTCTCACTTTAATCGCTGCTTACCTCACCTGGAAGATAAGAAAGCCCATTCTGGCGCTTCTTCCCCCGGTGGTCATTAACGCTATTGGGATAGCATTTATGCTGAAGTATATTTTGGGTATTTCTGATGCACTCAAAGTTTCCTATCCGATAGCAATTCTTTATATTGGGGCAGGGCAAACCATAGCTGTCTATTGCCTTGGTTACCCCCTACTGCTCTTTCTTTTGAAAAGGAAGTTGTTTGTGAGGGCAGATATCCTGGCTCGAAAGTTAGGCGGAAGCAGGTAAAATGGAGTTAATCGTTTTGGGAAGTTCGGCTGCTTATCCTGTTCCCGGGAAAGCCTGTAGTGGATACCTTGTGAGAGAGGCCAATACAAATATTCTGCTCGACCTGGGTACAGGGGTTTTGGGCAACCTATTTCGGTGGGCTGATCCTTTCGATCTCGATGCCGTTGTAATCACGCACCTTCATACAGACCACTTTCTTGATATTTATCCTCTGCGGTACTATCTGCAGTTTGGTGAGGGAGCTCTCCCACTTCGCATCCTTGTTCCCGCTGGTGCTGAGGAATTTCTTGTCAGGATCGTCTCCAATGACGGCCGGCAGAAATTTTTGGAGGTATTTGAGTTCGAGACCATATGGGGTGGAGCGAGTTTGGAGATCGGGGACTTCAGGTTGGAGTTCTTTGAGGTGCCTCATCTAATCCCAACTTATGGGGTGGTGATTGAGGGTGGTTCGAGGATGGTTTATTCTTCCGATTGCTCCTACAGTTCCGGTCTGGTCGATGCAGCGCGGGGGGTGGATATGCTCATCTGTGAGGCGATGCTTCAAGAGAAGAATGCCCATCTCCAAGTTGGTCACTTAAGTGCGGGGTTGGCTGGGAAGATTGCCCGGGAGGCGGATGTGAAGCGGTTGCTTTTGACTCATATTTGGCCGGCCTATGATCCCTCTGTGTCGAAAAAGGAGGCAGAAGCGTTTTTTGGGGGAGAAGTGGTTTTGGCGGAGGAAAATAAAAGCTACGAGATTTAGTTCCTGAGGTGATTTCCATGAAGAGGGCCGATGGCAGAAAGTCGAACGATTTGCGCAAGGTGAATATAGTCAGAAATTATCTTCCCCACGCGGAGGGGTCAGTCTTCTTCGAGCTGGGAAATACCAGGGTGATCTGCACCGCCAGCGCCGAGGACAAGGTCCCCCAATTTCTGCAGGGGACCGGTCAGGGATGGATAACTGCGGAGTATGCTATGCTTCCGCGATCCACAACCGCTCGCACACCGAGGGCGTCCACTTCTGGTAGGGTTGGGGGGAGAACCCATGAGATTCAGCGTCTCATTGGCCGTTCCCTTAGGGCTGTGGCGGATCTAGAAAAGATGCCCGAGATTACTATCTGGATGGATTGTGATGTGATCCAGGCTGATGGAGGAACGAGGACCGCCGCCATCACGGGAGCCTTCATCGCACTCTTCGATGCTCTAAAATATCTGTTGAAAGAAGGGAAGATAACCAAGTTTCCCCTGAGGGAGTATGTGGCGGCGACGAGTGTGGGCATTGTGAATGGGGTGTCGTGTCTCGATCTGTGTTGTCCAGAGGATGTCTCTGCTCAGGTAGATATGAATGTTGTCATGAGCAGCTCGGGCAAGTTTGTGGAAATTCAGGGTACCGCCGAAAAGCACCCTTTCTCGAAGAAGGAATTGGATAAATTGCTCAAGTTGGCGGAGAAGGGGGTAAGGGAACTAATAGAGTATCAGAAATCGGTCATCGGTGAGGAGTTCGGGGAATTAGTTGAAGGTAGTAATCGCTAGTCGGAATGATGGAAAGATAGGGGAGATAAAAGAGATTATTAAACTGCCCGGTATCGAATTCCTTTCGTATCGGGATTTTTGTAGTTGGCCCGAGATTAAAGAGACCGGGAATTCCTTTCGAGAAAATGCTCTTTTAAAAGCGAGGGCTATTGCGAGCTATTTTCGGCTACCCGCTCTCGCCGATGATTCTGGATTGGAAGTGGATGTGTTGGAAGGAAAACCCGGTATTCTTTCTTCCCAGTATGCGGGGGAGAAAGCCTCCGATGAAGAAAACAACGCTAAGCTCCTAAGAGAGCTCGAGGGGTGTCCACTTGAAGAAAGAACGGCTCGCTATAGGTGTGTCGCTGCTTTTGCTGATCCCGCGGGGCGCACTTTAATCACGGAGGGGGTATGCGAGGGGCACATCGGCTTCGGAGTCCGGGGTGTTGGTGGTTTTGGTTACGATCCCCTCTTTATCCCCTCGGGTTACAAAAAAACCATGTCGGAACTTTCGGCGGAGGAGAAGAATAAAATCAGCCATCGGGGGCAGGCTTTTAGAGGGATGAAGGGACTATTGAGGAAAAAGCCAGACATTGACCCTTGAGGAGAATCCCCATCTGGGTACTATAAACGTCTGGTGTTATAATATAGTGGTGGAGTGATTACGCACTTTGTCAACCGGATAGTGGTCGGGTTTGGAGGTTTGACTGGGTTGACCATTTATTCTATACTCTTTTCGCTTAACCTTCATGTAACCATGGATCACCGACCGATTTTATGCGGGGTGTGGCGCAGTTTGGTTTAGCGCGCTTGCTTTGGGAGCAAGAGGTCGGAGGTTCAAATCCTCTCACCCCGACCAGGAATACTGAGAATTTGAAACTCCGACCAAGGGGGTTTGGGGGAAGGATTTCCCCCAGGCTTTCGGGGTACAGCCCCCGATTTCATCGGGGGCGTCCTAGGGGCGGAGCCCCTGGAAGCGCAGAGCGCTGGAGGATGGTTCAAATCCTCTCACCCCGACCATCCAAAAATCTTCGATTTTTGGAAATTTCAAAATTTTTCGTACGAAAAATTTTGCGGACGTAGCTCAGCTGGTAGAGTCACGGCCTTCCAAGCCGTTGGTCGCGGGTTCGAATCCCGTCGTCCGCTCCAGAGAAGCGGTTGGTGGTTGGGGTTCGATGGT
>JASEEZ010000010.1:0-27589 GCA_030019215.1 Actinomycetota bacterium | reverse complement strand
CCCCCATAGGAAGCGCGGAGCGCGGGAGCGTGGTTCGAATCCCGTCGTCCGCTCCAGAGAAGCGGTTGGTGGTTGGGGTTCGATGGTTTAGCACTGGAGCTCCTGGTTGAGAACCCGCGACAAGGGGGTTTGGGGGAAGGATTTCCCCCAGGCTTGGGGGGTGACAGCGAGTTCGCAAGGCGGGCGAGCGTCCTAGGGGGGCCTGCCCCCATAGGAAGCGCGGAGCGCGGGAGCGTGGTTCGAATCCCGTCGTCCGCTCCACTTGAGTAGTGGGGAGTTGGTAGTCGACAGTTGGGGGTTGATAGTAAGGAGTAACTGGTTTTAAGAGACTCCCGACTAACAGACTCTTGACTAATTGCGCCTGTAGCTCAGCAGGATAGAGCATCGGACTTCTAATCCGAGGGTCGGGGGTTCGACTCCCTCCAGGCGCGCCAACTAAAAGAGAACGCCCGACCAAGGGGGTTTGGGGGAAGGATTTCCCTCAGGCTTTCGGGGTACAGCCCCGAGCTTGTCGAGGGGCGTCCTAGGGGCGGAGCCCCTGGAAGGAGCGAAGCGACTGGAGGGTGGTTCGACTCCCTCCAGGCGCGCTAAGTTGGTAGCTACGTAGCAATGTAGCTACGTAGCTATGTAGCTGAAGTTTGTGGTGACCGTAGCGCAACTGGTTAGAGCGTTGGACTGTGGTCAAAATCCAAGGAATTGACATTTTTAAATTGTTGATTATGTGGTGGCCTTAGTGTAGTGGTTAACATAAGGGACTGTGGATCCTTTGAGGCGGGTTCGAATCCCGTAGGCCACCCCAAATTAGTTTCGTTGTCCCTTGGTTACCTTGTCTCTTGGTGATGAGAAATTTTCTTGAGCTATGAAACTACGAGACTACGAGACCAAGAGGCTATTTGCCCTCGTAGCTCAGCAGGATAGAGCGTCGGACTTCGAATCCGCAGGTCGCCCGTTCAAGTCGGGCCGAGGGTGCCAGCATTAGTTACATGGCGACGTTGAGACATAGTGACATAGGCATATTGAAAGCGGTTTTGGTAACTAGGTTGCTATGTTACTAAGAAACCAAGAGGGTCGTTAGCTCAACTGGAAGAGCATCTGACTCTTAATCAGGCGGTTACAGGTTCGAGTCCTGTACGACCCACTTTAGCCGCGGTGGCGGAGCTGGTAGATCTCCCCGCCAATGCCTGATGGCATAATAGGCCTACCTGCCAGTGACTGGCTCAGGCAGGCGGGCGTAGGCAGGCGGGCCTGCCCCCAGATGCCGAGGTGGCGAAATTGGTATACGCGCGAGATTTAGGATCTCGTAGTTGAAAAACTGTGCGGGTTCGAATCCCGCCCTCGGCACCATGCTTCGGCAGGCGGGCGCGTATGGCTTAGGACCACGTCCGTTTCGGGTGGGAGTTCGAGTCTCCCCCCGCGGCACTTGGCAGTTTGGTATGGTTTGATGAGTCAGAATACTTTGCTCGGATTATTTAGGGAGGAGAGTGCTTGAAAACAACCGTTGAGGAGCTAGAAAAGAACAAGATTTTATTGAAGGTTGAAGTCCCCGCCAACGATCTGGACTCGGCTATTGTTAGGGCTTATGAGAGTGTTTCCAGAAAGGCAAATATCCCTGGCTTTCGGAAGGGCAAGATTCCTCGCAAAGTGATCGATTCTAAAGTTGGCAAGGAATCGGTTTTGGAAGAGGCGCTGCGGGATGTGATTCCTATCTGGTATTTGCAAGCGGTGGAAAAATCCGGCATTGAGCCCATCGACAAGCCCGATATCGAAGTCACTAAATTTGAAGAGGGACAACCACTCTTGTTTAATGCCACGGTGGAGGTCAAACCTCAGGTGAAGTTGGGTGAGTACAAAGAGGTAGAGGTCGGAAGGCTTCCCACGGAGGTGACTGAGGAGGAGGTTGATCTGCAGGTTGCCATCTTGAGGGATAGGTTTGCTCAACTTGAACCCATTACGAGGAATGTCCGCAAGGGTGATTTCGTCCTGATCGACTTCGATGGTTTCGTTGATGGGAAACCCTTTGAGGGAGGTTCGGCAACCGATTATTTGCTGGAGGTTGGCTCGAATGCTTTTATTCCCGGCTTTGAGGAACAGATGGTAGGCGTTCGTAAGGGGGAAATAAAGAATGTTTGGGTGGATGTTCCGAAAGATTATGACTTTCCAGATATTGCGGGCAAGAAAGTCAAATTTAAAGTGCTCATCAAGGAGGTAAAGCAAAAGGTTTTACCTGCCCTGAACGATGATTTTGCCAAAGAGATAGGAGAGTTCGATACTTTCGAGGAACTCCGAGAAAGTTTTAGGGAGAGACTAAAGGAACTAAAGAAAGCTCAGGCTGAAGAAAAGATCCGCCAGGATCTCCTTGAGCAGGTCAGTGCCGAATCCGAAGTAGAGATACCCGAGGTTATGGTGAATCGAGGTACGGAGGAGATAATTCGAGAGTTTACCTTCAGTCTTCAGGGAAGGGGCCTGACTTTAGATAGTTATCTTGAAGCTACCAAGAGTACCCTGGAGGATATGAAGCAGGACCTCAAGGGAGATGCTGAAAAAAGGGTCAAGAACGAACTCGTTTTGGGGGAAATTGCTCAGAGGGAGGGTCTTAAGGTTTCCGATGAAGAGACCGATAAGGAAATCAAAGCTATTGCGGGCAGGATAAACAGAAATCCTGAAGAGTTGGAGAGGAGTCTGGAGGAGAGGGGAAGCATGGGCCTTCTCAAGGAAGATATTCTGAGAAGAAAGTCTCTGGATTGGGTCGTAGAGCATGCTAAAATTATTGATGAGAAAGGAAAAGAGGACGAAAAAGAGAAAAAGGACAAGAAGAGGGAGAAGAAATGAAAAATCAGTTGATTCCTATCGTTATAGAGCAGACGAATAGGGGCGAGCGATCTTACGATATCTATTCTCGTCTTTTGAACGAGAGGATAGTCTTCGTGGGTGGCGAGATCGATGATCATCTTGCCAACGTCGTTATAGCCCAGTTGCTGCATCTCGAATCGGATGATCCGGAGAAAGATATCCATCTTTACATCAATAGCACTGGTGGACTCATCACCTCAACCCTAGCTATTTACGATACCATGCAGTATATAAAGCCGGATATTTCAACTACCTGCATTGGTCAGGCGGCCAGTGGAGCAGCCGTTTTACTGGCGGCTGGCACCAAGGGAAAGAGATTCGCCTTGCCCAACTCTCGTGTGTTGATTCATCAACCTCATGGCGGTGCTACCGGTCAGGCAGTTGATATAGATATTCAGGCTAAGGAAATTTTGCGGAATCGGCGGCTTCTGGATGAGATCCTATCTAAGCATACTGGTCAACCCATAGAGAAGGTAAAAAAGGATACGGATCGCGATTTTATCATGACCGCTGAGCAGTCCAAGGAGTATGGAATCGTCGATGCGGTCGTAATGCATCGCAAGAAGTAAGACGTCAAGACTTGGGGATAGAGAGGGGGTCAAGCGTGGCCAGATTTGGAGAACCCGACCAGCTGAAGTGCTCTTTTTGTGGCAAACCCCAAAGGCAAGTGAGGAAACTAATTGCTGGTCCTGGGGTTTACATTTGCGATGAGTGCATAGATCTCTGCAATGAGATAATCGAAGAAGAAGTTGAATCGGAAGTCAAGTTCAGGTTTGAGGATTTACCCAAGCCCAGGGAGATATACAAAACCCTCAACGAATATGTTATTGGCCAGGATTTGGCGAAGAAAATACTTTCCGTTGCCGTTTACAACCACTATAAGAGGGTTCAGGCGGGACACCGGGATGCGGATGATGTAGAGCTTCAAAAGAGCAACATTTTGATCCTCGGCCCCACCGGTTGCGGAAAGACCCTGCTTGCCCAAACCCTGGCCAGGATCTTGAATGTGCCCTTCGCCATCGCCGATGCCACCGCCTTAACCGAGGCTGGATACGTGGGGGAGGATGTAGAGAATATTCTACTTAAACTCATCCAGGCAGCGGATTACGATGTCAAACGGGCAGAGACCGGTATTGTTTACATCGATGAGGTAGACAAAATAGCCCGGAAATCGGATAATCCCTCCATTACCAGGGATGTCTCGGGGGAAGGCGTACAGCAGGCTTTGTTGAAGATTTTGGAGGGTACCGAGGCCAGTGTACCTCCGCAGGGTGGGCGCAAGCACCCCCATCAGGAGTTTATTCAGATAGATACCACGAATATCCTGTTCATTTGTGGAGGGGCTTTTGTTGATCTTGAGAAGATGATTGAAGCCCGCATTGGCAAGAAGGGCATCGGTTTCGGCGCTGACGTTAAAAAGCGAGAGGAGAAGGAAATTGGGGAGATTCTGGCGCAGGTTTTACCCGAGGATCTCATCAAATATGGGCTCATTCCCGAGTTCGTGGGCAGACTCCCTGTGGTCACTGCCATCAACAATTTGACCCAGCAGGATCTGGTCCGAATATTAGTCGAGCCAAAGAATGCCTTGTTAAAGCAGTACAAGAGGTTTTTTGAGTTGGACGGGGTTGAAATCGTCTTCACCGACGATGCTCTTTTGGCCATTGCCAGGAAGGCTCTCAAGCGAGCCAGCGGGGCGAGGGGACTCAGAGCGGTGCTTGAAGGGGTCCTTCTGGACGTAATGTACGATTTGCCCTCGAGGCCAGATGTTAAAAAGTGCGTGGTAAATAAGAAGACCATCGAGAAGGGTTTGGAACCCACACTGCTGGCGGAAAGCATGGGGGAAGAGGGTGTCTCGGCTTAAGATCGAATGGAGTCGATGGAATTAAAAACCCCGCCATCGGCGGGGTTTTTAATTAGTCCGGGTTATCGGGCTAAAGTTATTTGTTGACGAACAAGAAGTTCAGATTGAGAGGGGAGACGAGCGGTTGAATATTTTGGGCATAAACTGTTTTTCTCACGATACCTCCGCTTGCTTACTGAGAGATGGCGAGCCGGTTGCCTTTGCCGAAGAGGAAAGGTTCAATCGAGAGAAACACACCAAGAGTTTTCCTGACGGAGCCATCGAGTTCTGTTTAAAGGCTGGGGGGATTGACATGGGCGACGTGAATTACGTCGGGTTCCCCTTCAGACCAGGACTGGACTTTTACCGGGGCTTTCTTCACTTTCTCAAGTATTTTCCCGGATCCTACAAGAGGTTTGCCCTCCAAGGACTCGTCGATTTGAATTTGGTCGGGAAAGTCTCCTATTTTAAGAGAAAATATGGCTATAAGAACAAGGTGGTTTTCGTTGGTCATCATGAGTCCCACGCGGCCAGCGCCTTTTTTGTCTCACCCTTTTCGGAGGCGGCTATCCTTTCCATTGATAGGGGAGGAGATTTTCTTTCCACCCTCCTCGCTTTTGGGGAGGGAACGGGCCTTCGAGCCTTAAAAACCGTTCCCAATCCTCATTCCCTGGGGGAGGTTTATTCGGCGGTCACTGCTTATCTGGGGTTCAAACCCAATAGCGGTGAGGGAAAAGTGATGGGATTGGCCCCCTATGGGAGGGACACCTATTTTGAAGATTTCCGAGAGCTGATTCGGTTTAAAGAGGACGGCACTTTCGAAGTGGATCTCGACTTCTTCCCTCATCATCTGGCGGGGAAATGGTTTTCGGATGAGTTCGTCAGGAAATTTGGGGAACCCAGAAAGCCCGAGAGCGAAATCGATGCTCGACATGAAGACGTCGCGGCCGCTGTTCAGAAGATAACGGAAGAGGTGGCTCTCCTTTTGGCCGATCATCTCCACGGGGCGACTAAGTCGAAGAATTTATGCATAGCCGGGGGAGTGGGGCTAAATAGCGTGATGAATACCCTTTTGCTGAAGGAAACCCCGTTTGAGGAGGTCTTTATCCAACCCGCGGCCAATGATGCTGGAACCGCTCTCGGCTGCGCATTATACATCTGGCATATCTTGCTGGGAAACGAGAGAAATTATCGGATGGAGCAGGTTTATTACGGCCCCGAGTTTTCCAGCAGAGAGATCGAAGAGGTCTTGCGCCGACGCAATATTTCCTTTAAGCGTCTTGAGGATCCAGCTCGCAGAGGGGCGGAACTTTTGGCCGAGGGAAAGATCGTGGGCTGGTTTCAGGGGAAAATGGAGGTTGGTCCTCGCGCTCTGGGTAACAGAAGCATTTTAGCCGATCCCCGTTCCCCGGAGATGAAGGATATCTTGAACCACAAGGTAAAGCACAGGGAGGGCTTTCGTCCCTTTGCTCCATCAGTTTTGGAGGAAGATGCTGAAGAGTATTTTCATGACTATTATCCCTCCCCATTCATGCTCATTGTCTTGCCCGTTGAGAAGGATAAGAGAGGCGTTATTCCGGCTGTGACTCATGTGGATGGCACCGGACGGGTGCAAACCGTCAGTCGGAAAGCTAACCCCCTTTACTGGAAACTGATCGCAGAGTTTAAGAAATTAACGGGTCTTCCCGTGATTCTCAATACCTCCTTTAATGTCCGGGGGCAACCCATAGTGAGGTCACCGGAGGATGCTTTGGACTGTTTTCTTTCCACGCAACTCGATTGTTTAATCATGGGCGATTATCTTTCAGAAAAAGGTGCGGGAGGGTGTGAGGAAGATGGGGATTTGTGATTTTCAGAAGCTCATCGAGGACATCTATTTTCAAAGGGATGATTCAAGAGGCCTGGAGGGGACATTCATCTGGTTCACGGAAGAGATCGGTGAGCTGGCCAGGGCGTTGAGGGAAAAAGATTTTGAGAAATTGGAAGAGGAATTTGCGGATGTCTTTGCGTGGTTGGTGAGTCTTGCCTCTCTGTGTCGAGTTGATCTGGAGGAAGCTGTTCTCAAGTATGCCGAAGGATGTCCCAAATGTGGCGAGAAACCCTGCCTTTGTTCTCGAGATGTACTCATTTGACAGTGGTTTCCCTAAATCTTAAGATTATTTCAGTGCCTGAAGAGGGAAGTTTGGCGATAAGGAAGGGCGGGCTGTTTCCCCCTTTTGCTCTTTGAAGAAGAGGATTCCTATTTCGCTTGGTTTGTGAGTAAGCTCTAAGAAGTTTTGGCCGAGTTTGAAAGGGGTGACCGATGGAGTCTCGATGTGAAGAGTGTAGATGGTATTCTCTGGGGGGTTTTTGTTTGCTCGGCAGAAACATAGATCAGTGCGATTCTCCCAGGGCAAGGCGGGGAGATGACGGATTGGCCGTGAGACTCCTCGATGCCTACAAGGAGGGCAGGGTTCAGGAAGAGAAGTTGAGAAGGGCCCTGGAGGAAAAGAAAAAGAAGTGAAAAGCATCGGTATGAAGCCGGAGATCCTGCCAAAGGTTTACAGTCCCAAGGAAGTGGAGCCCAGAATTTATTCCTTCTGGATGTCCAAGGGATACTTTCATGCGCAAATTGATCGCAAGAAGGAACCCTTCACCATCGTCATTCCTCCTCCCAATATCACCGGCTCCCTTCACATGGGACATGCTCTCAACAATGCTCTGCAGGATGTGATAGTTCGAAGGAAGAGAATGCAGGGT
This sequence comes from Actinomycetota bacterium, assembly GCA_030019215.1. GTDB lineage: Bacteria > Actinomycetota > Aquicultoria > Subteraquimicrobiales > UBA9087 > UBA9087. The sequence continues at coordinate 20,160 of JASEEZ010000010.1, read as the reverse complement.
TTCGTTACTCTCTGGCTTCCCGGCACTGATCACGCTGGAATAGCTACGCAGAACGTGGTGGAGAAGCAGTTGGCCAATGAAGGCCTCACCAGACAGGCGCTGGGAAGAGAAAAATTTTTGGAGCGAGTTTGGCAGTGGAAAGAGCTGTACGGAAATACCATAATTGAGCAGCTAAAAAAGTTGGGATGTTCCTGCGACTGGGAGAGAGAGCGCTTTACCATGGACCCCGGTTACTCTCTCGCGGTCAAAAAGGTCTTCGTCGATCTCCACAAGGATGGTTTGATTTATAGAGGAAAGCGTATCATTAACTGGTGTCCCCGCTGTTTAACTGCTCTTTCCGATATTGAGGTCGAACACGAGGAGGTGGAGGGGCATCTCTGGTACATCAAGTACCCCTTCAAGGCTTCCAACGAATATCTGACCATCGCGACCACCCGTCCGGAAACTCTCCTCGGGGATACGGCGGTGGCGGTGCATCCAAATGACTCTCGCTATAAGGAATATATCGGCAGGACTCTGATTCTTCCCTGTGTCGGCCGAGAGATACCCATCATTGCTGATGAGTATGTTGATCCCCAGTTTGGAACGGGGGCGGTTAAGGTCACCCCGGCGCATGACCCCAACGACTTTGAAATGGGCGAGCGTCACGATCTTCCTCGAGTGAATATCTTCACCCCCGATGCCAAGATAAATGAGAATGGCGGCGATTACATGGGTATGGACAGGTATGGTGCCCGTGAGACCATCGTCATGGATTTGGAAGAGGGGGAGTTGTTGGAGAAGGTCGAGCGTCACACCCACGCCATCGGCCACTGCTATCGTTGTCACACCATCGTGGAACCATACCTTTCCGAGCAGTGGTTTGTTGAGATGAAGCCCCTGGCTGCCCCTGTCATAGGGGTGGTGGAAGAAGGTAGGATTAAGTTTGTTCCCAAGCGGTGGGAGAATGTTTATTTTGAATGGATGAAAAATATCAGGGATTGGTGCATCTCCCGACAGATATGGTGGGGTCACCAGATTCCAGTCTGGTATTGTGAGTGTGGTGAGATTGTCGTCCAGCTTGAAGCGCCCGATGTCTGTCCCAAGTGCGGGAGTAAAAATCTTGTCCAGGACAGTGATGTCTTGGATACCTGGTTCAGCTCCGCCCTCTGGCCTTTTGCCACTTTGGGTTGGCCCGAGGAGACAGAGGATCTTACCTACTTCTATCCGACTTCGGTGTTGAGCACAGCCAGGGACATCATTTACCTCTGGGTGGCCAGGATGATCATGATGGGTTTGAGATTCTGCGGAGATATTCCTTTCCATACGGTAGTCATCCATCCCACTGTTTTGACAATCGAGGGTAAGCGAATGAGTAAATCCCTGGGCACGGGGGTTGACCCCCTCGATCTTATCGAGAAGTACGGAGCGGATGCCACTCGTTTTGGTTTGATGGTTCAAACTCAAGCTCAGGACATGCGCTTTTCCGAGGAGAGACTGGAAATGAGCCGCAACTTTGCAAATAAAATCTGGAATGCCTCCCGCTTCGTTCTCATGAATCTCGAGGGCTATTCCATTCCCGAAAAGCCAGAATATAATTTGGCGGACAAGTGGATCCTATCTCGGTGCAACAGAATCATTAAGCGGGTGAGCAAAGCTCTTGACCGCTATGATTTTAGCGAATCGAGCAGGTGCTTATATGACTTTTTCTGGAGTGAGTATTGCGATTGGTATATCGAGATGTGCAAGTCTCGTCTCTATGGAGGATCGGGTGATGAACTTGGGCGTCTGACGGCTCAGCATGTCCTCTTGTATGTTCTGGATAGGGTGCTCCGGTTACTCCATCCTTTCATGCCCTTTATTACTGAGGAGATTTGGCGGAAGTTGCCTGTGGGAGATGGGAGTATCATGGTGTTGGCCTGGCCGGAGGTGGAAGATCATCTGATCCACCCCAAGATAGAGGGGGAGATTAGACTTCTCCAGGACACCATCGTGGCCATTCGCGCAATTCGGTCGGAGTTAAGAATTTCTCCCGATAAGAAAATAAAGGGCATACTATGTTCGCCGGATGAGGGAAAACGGAAGATCGTTGAGAGGGGCGCCGTTTATATCTCCAGCCTCGCTGGCCTTTCTGAACTTGTGGTGGAAAAGAAGATGGCCAGACCGAAGCAGTCGGCTATGGCCGTTGAGCACGATATCGAGATATTTATTCCCCTGGCCGGTTTGATCGACGTGGAGCAGGAGATTGAGAGGTTGAGAAGGGAGTTAGCGAACGCACAAGGGGAGCTTGAAGGGGTTCAGGAGAAGTTCTCCAACAAGGCGTTTATCCGCAAGGCTCCCAAGGAGATCGTGGGGAGAGAGAAGGAAAGGCTCGCCAATCTATCGAGCAAGCTTGAGAAGCTAAATTTGCAACTGAAGCATCTGGTGGATGCTTGATTTTGAGAGGGGAAGGGTCGGTTGAATTACAAGGACGCCGTCGCCTATCTCGACTCCATAGAACAGTTTGGGATCAATCCGGGATTGGAGAGGATAAAGGCTCTTTGTGGAGAGATTGGCAACCCCCAAAACTCCTTCCCGGCCATTCACATCACCGGCACCAATGGTAAGACATCCACCGCCAGGTTAACTGCTGCTATTCTTTCGGCCCATGGTCTGAAGGTTGGGCTCTATACCTCCCCCCATCTTTGCTCGTATACCGAGAGGGTGAGTGTGGACAGCGAGCTCATCCCCGAGGAAGAACTGGCATCCCTTTTAATGTATTTGTTGCCCGTCGTTGAGAGATTGGAGAAGAAGACCCATCCCGACAGGTTTACCCTCTTTGAGATCTTCACCGCCCTTGCCTTTCTTTACTTCCACAACGTCGGCATAGATTGCGGTGTGATAGAGGTGGGGATGGGGGGCAGGTGGGATGCCACCAACGTTGTCTCCTCGAGAGTCTCGGTTATTACCAATGTTGAACTGGATCACACTGACAGACTGGGTGCCACCGTTGAGGAAATCACTCGGGAGAAGGTGGGAATAGTCAAGGAGGGCTCTCTCGTCATCGCGGGAAAACTCCATCCTCGCCCGCTGCAGATCGTCCAAGAGTGGTGCGAGAGAAAGGGGGCCGTCCTCAATATTGTGGATCGGGATTTCTGTCTGCTCTCCTGCAGAAGCCGTGTCTGCCGACAGGCAGGGGTTAATGGTTTCCAGAAGCTTTCCATCAAGGGATTATACGGAAGGTATGAAGATTTGAAGCTTCCTTTGATCGGGCACCATCAGGGGGTAAATTTGACTCTGGCCGTGGCCGCCGTCGAGGGATTTCTGAAAGGGACTCTTTCCCTTGATGGATTGAGAAGGGGATTGGAACGGGTGCGATGCCCGGGTCGGCTCGAAATCATCGTGAAGTTTCCCACTGTGGTTTTGGATGGGGCGCACAACCCGAGTGGAGCAGCGGAGTTGGCCAGGGCATTAAAATCCGAGTTTTCTTGCAACAATTTGATTTTGGTGCTTGCCATATTGGGAGATAAGGATATCGATGGAATTTTGAAGGAGTTGGTTCCCCTGGCTTCTCTTGTCATTTTGTCGGAGAATCAGAGTTACCGAAGTGCCTCTGTGAATGTTTTGATGGAAAAGTTGGCCAAGTTTAGCTCAAATTTTATATGCGAGCCCGATCTTTTCAAAGCCATTGAGGTTGCCATTGAGCGGGCTGGGGAGGGAGATCTCATTTGTATTACCGGTTCGCTTTATACCGTAGGCGAGGCCAGGGATCACTTTGAGCGGCTTTGCGGGAAAAACCTTGAGCTTTTTCAAGGAAAAAGACTTTAATGGGAGAATATTTGGAGAAAGGTTCTTTAAGGAGAAGTTATGGATTTATTCACTTCTGTAATAAAGTTTTTTGAGTCGGGCCTCTTTCGGCTCTCTATCAGGCTATTTTTCCTGTTCGTCGTGGTTTTGTGGGCCAGTCTCATCTACTGGACGTACAGAGATGCCGAAAAGAGAGGCGCTCTGGCGCTTTATTGGGCGGCCGTGGTTTTCTTCTTCAATTTCTTTGGTTGGGCAGTTTATTTAATCTTGAGACCATCGGAATATCTCGATGATGCGCGAGATAGGGAGCTTGAAATAAGGACAAAGGAGGTCCGTCTGAAGAAAAGTGGCCTGACCTGCCCAGCTTGCCTGAAGCCCGTGGAGGGTGATTTTTTGATCTGTCCCTACTGCCGAAAGACCCTGAAAAAGTCTTGCCCCAGTTGCAATCGTCCCCTTGAGATAGGCTGGATCATCTGTCCCTACTGTAAAACGGCCCTTTGATTTTATACCGATTGAAGAATAAGGTGTGAGGGGTGATTTTTTGGAAAAAACATTTGTGATGATCAAACCGGATGGTGTTCGAAAAGGCCTTGTCGGCGAGGTCATTCGCCGTTTTGAGGCCAGGGGACTTAACATTGAAGCCCTGAAGCTGATCCGGCTCTCACGGAAGGAGGCCGAGGAGCTTTACTCTATACACAGGGGCAAAGCTTTCTTTGGGGAGCTCGTCGATTTTGTCCTCTCTGGTCCGGTGGTGATAATGGTCTTAAGTGGGAAAGGCGCTGTGAATGCGGTGAGGAAGATGATGGGTGCCACGAATCCTAAGGACGCGGAGCCCGGGACCATCCGGGGCGACTTTGCCCTGGAGATAACCGAGAATATCGTCCACGGCGCGGATTCTAAGGAGAGCGCGAAGCGCGAGATGCCCATCTTTTTTGGTGATTATTTGGACACTTAAGACTGTTTTTTAACCTTTCCAAGGCAAAATTAGCCACTCATCGGGAATTATTTGTTGTCACCTTTCGCTTTTCGTATGTTCGAGGACAACCTGGCTTAAATGTGATCGGTGGTTATATTGGTAAAAATTGCTCGCTGGGGAACCTATCTACCCGAAACAAAGGAGAAAACGAGCGGTAGGCTCATAGAAGATGCCTCTTTGCCATCGGAGGTTGTAATTCCTCTCTGCCAGCATATCGGTGCACCCTGCGATCCTCTCGTTGAGAAAGGCGATCGCGTGTTGATTGGCCAAAAAATAGGGGACACTGAGGCTTTTTGTTCCGCCCCAATTCACGCCAGCGTCTCTGGTGAGGTGATCGGCGTTGAACCTCGCCCTCATTTCACGGGAGACTGTCTTTTGAGCGTGGTGATAGCACCCGACGGCAAGCAGGAAAGCGTTGAATTTGCCGGTGTGAGTGGGAAACTTACTCCCCAAAAGGTGCGTTGTGCGGTTAGGGAAGCCGGTTTGGTTGGTTTGGGAGGAGCAGCCTTTCCCACGCATGTGAAGTTGTGTCCACCTGAAGGGAAATCCATCGACAGTGTGATCATCAACGGTTGTGAATGTGAGCCCTTCATCACCTGCGATCATCGGAATATGCTTGAGAAGACGGACCTTCTGCTGGATGGTTTGAGGATCATCATGGCCACCGTCGAAGCTGAGAAGGGTTACATCGGTATCAAGATGAACAAACTGGATGCGATAAGAAAGGTGGAAGAACTGGTGGCCGGCGAGGAGAACGTCAAAGTCGCCCGCCTGGATACCAAATATCCTCATGGAGCCGAAAAGCAACTCATCAAGGCCATCTTGGAGAGAGAGGTTCCCTCTGGAGGGTTACCCATGGATGTAGGAGCCTTGGTTCATAACGCGGGTACGACCATTGCCATCTCGGAGGCTGTCAGAGAGGGGAAACCCTTGACGGAGAGAGTTCTCACCGTAACCGGACCAGGAGTTAAGAATCCAAAGAATTTGCGGGTGAAGATAGGTACACCCATCGGGCACCTGATCGAGGAGTGTGGTGGTTTTGAGGGGGAACCGGGCAAAGTCATCATGGGTGGACCCATGACCGGTTTTGCTCAGTTCAGCATAGATGTACCCGTGGTTAAAGGAACCTCGGGTGTGATCTTGTTTCCCAGAGATCAAGTGAAAATTACTCCCCATGATCCGTGTTTCCGCTGTGGCCGGTGTATTCGGGCTTGCCCTGTCTTTCTGATACCCAATTTCATTGGGTTATATGTGGAGAGGGATATGATCGATAAGGCCGAGGCCTACAGCGTGATGGATTGTATAGAGTGTGGTCTTTGTGGTTATGTCTGTCCGGCTCGAAGACCCATGGTTCAGTATATGAAGTATGCTAAAGGTAAGATAATGGCGAGGAGGAAGAAGATTTCTTGAGCGAGCCTTTGGAGCTGGTTGTCTCAGCGCCACCTCATATAAGGGCCAAGGAGACCGTTTCCGGAATAATTGGCTGGGTGATACTGGCTCTGTTGCCGGTCACCTTGATGAGTGTATATGTCTTTGGCCTTTACGCTGCTAAAATCATCATCTTGAGTGTTGGCACGACTGTGCTGACGGAGGCGGCTATACAAAGGTTGAGGAAAATCCCTATCACCATCGGGGATGGAAGTGCTGCTCTTACGGGTTTACTCCTGGCCCTCATCCTCCCACCCAAAGTGCCCTGGTGGATACCGGTAATTGGGGGCTTTGTGGCTATAGCTCTGGGCAAGCAGGTCTTTGGGGGTTTGGGTTATAACGTTTTCAACCCGGCGTTGGTCGGGCGGGCTGTTCTCATGGTTTCCTGGGCGGAGCTGATGGCCCAGAGCTGGCTTTCTCCGCTGGGAAGATTGGACGCTGTGAGCACGGCCACTCCCCTTGCCCTGATGAAGCAGGCCAGAGTGGGGTTGGCCCAGTTTCACTCGGCGTATTATTACAAACCACTTCTTTTCACCAATCCGGGAGGTTGTCTGGGGGAGGTATCGGCCCTTCTGCTTCTCGTGGGAGTGACCATTCTTCTTTATAAGAGGATCATCGAATGGAGAATTCCCGCCAGTTTCCTGGGCACGGTTTTTGTTCTTTCGCTTTTTACCAAGACCGATCCTCTCTTTCAAGTGCTGGCCGGTGGTTTGCTTCTGGGGGCCTTCTTTATGGCCACCGATTACGTGACTTCACCCATGACTTCCAGGGGCGCTTTGATATTTGGGACCGGTTGCGGGTTCATCACCGTATTGCTCAGGTGCTTTTCCAACGTCTCCGAGGGCGTGACGTATGCTATTCTCTTCATGAATGCACTTACCCCGCTGATAGATCGTTACACCATGCCGCGTATCTACGGGAAGGGAAAGAGGCGTGAAAAGTCTTCTTCGTGATATGGCCAGATTGGGCATAACATTGATGATGGTCTGCGCCGTGGCTGCGGCCGGCCTCGCGGCTACCTATGCTGTGACCTGGCCGGTCATTCAGGAGCAGCAACGCCGAAAGGTTCTGGAGGAGAACAAGGAACTCCTGAAGCTCTTTCCCGGGTTTAAGGGTGATTTGACCGAGAGAAAGGAAATTCTGGAAGAGGCGAGAAAAGAGTTCGACGAACTTGAGAGCGTCTTCGAGTTCATGTCGGCTGGGAAGAGAGTGGCTGTGGTTATAAAGTTGGCCCCCAAGGGATATGGTGGGCCAATCAAAGTCGCCGTGGGAATAGATATTGAAGGAAAGGTAGCCGGCGTCCTGGTTTTGGATGTGCCCAGTGAGACCGCTGGAGTTGGTTCCAAAGTGGCCGAGGCGGAAGGGGCTTCGTTTCGAGAGCAGTTCAAGGGAAAAACGGCCGCTGATGCACTGGGGGTGGGGAAGGATGTGGATGCGATCAGTGGGGCCACTATCTCCTCACGCGGTGTGACCGGCGGCGTGAAAAACGCCTTGGCGGTCTATGATCGTTATCTCAAGGGTGGATAGAGATGATACAAATCTGGGAGGATTTTAAGAGTGGTTTGATCTTGGAGAATCCCCTTCTTCGGCTGATGATAGGGCTTTGCTCCGCTCTGGCCGTTTCCACCCGCGTGGAGAATACCCTCTTCATGGGATTCTCGGTCATCTTTGTTCTGACCTGTTCCAATGTGATCATCTCTTTCATCAGGCCGATTGTGCCCGAGAAGGCGAGAATACCCATCTTCATCGTCGTCATAGCCTCGTTCGTGACCATCGTCGATTTGACCCTGAAGGCTTATTTTCCTCCCATCTATGAGGAGCTTGGCGTCTGGATTCCCTTGATCGTGGTCAACTGCGTCATCCTTGGGAGAGCCGAGGCTTTTGCTTCCAAGCATCCCGTCCTTCGCTCGGTGGCTGATGGTCTGGGTAAAGGGCTGGGGTACACATTTGTTCTGCTCATTATGGGGATGATAAGGGAGCTTTCCGGGACGGGAGAGATAGTGGTCTTTGGTGCGAGCCTCTCCTGCTTGAAACCCTACTTTGAACCGCCCAGGATAATGGTGATGTTCCCTGGAGCTTTTTTCACCTTTGGGTTGCTTATGGGGCTGTTGAACTGGATTCAGCGTAGGGAGGGACGGTAGGTGGAAAGATATTTTTTACTTTTCCTGGCCGCTTTTTTGATCAACAACATTTTGCTCATCAGGTTCATCGGTTTGTGTCCCTTCTTCGGCGTTTCAAGCAAGGTGGAGACGTCCGTTGGAATGAGCATGACGGTCATATTCGTGATGACCATGGCCACGATGGTTTGCTGGTTGGTCTGGAATTTTCTGCTCATCCCGCTGAATCTGGGAGAGTTTCTGTACATTCCCGCTTTTATCCTGGTCATTGCTGCTCTGGTTCAATTCGTGGAGATAGTCTTAAGGAAGGTTAGTCCGACGCTTTTCAAAGCCATGGGCATCTATCTCCCCCTGATCACGACGAACTGCGCTGTGCTCGCAGCGGCCACTGAGAGCGTTAAGCCGGGCTTTTTCAAACTGAACATCCAGTATGGGTACGCGATTCCAGAGGCTCTCGTGTACACGCTGGGCATAGCCATTGGTTTCACTTTGGCGATCGTGATGTTTGCAGCCATTCGTGAAAGAATGGAGGTCGCTCCAGTTCCGAGGCCCCTCAAAGGTTACCCGATTGCCTTTATCATGGCCGGGTTGGCTTCCTTGGCCTTCATGGGTTTCTCTGGTTTATTCGGGCTCTGATGGGAATGAGGTAGGGACTTTATGGATGTTTCCTTGATCTTAAAGGCAAGTTTGGCTCTGAGCGGGATGGGCCTTATTCTGGGTGCGCTCCTCGCTGTGGCTTCAAATTTTTTTGCTGTGGAGATCGATCCGAAGGTTGAGAAGATATTAGAGGTTCTTCCGGGGCTGAACTGTGGTGCCTGTGGTTATGCTGGGTGTGAAGGGGCGGCTGAGGGAATTGCGAAGGAAGAAGCCCCTGTTACGGCTTGCGTTGCCGGCGGCCACGAGGTGGCTGAGCAAGTTGCTGTAATTTTGGGGAAGGAAGTAGGGGCGAAAGGTGTTCCATCAAAAGCCCAGGTCGAGTGTGGTGGGGGAAGAGGAAAGGTCGCTCTTCGTTATATCTACGACGGCGAAGTCAGTTGTCGTATGGCTCAGCAGGTTGCCTGTGGCCCTCTGCTCTGTCCCTATGGTTGTCTGGGTTTTGGCGATTGCGTGGAAGTCTGTCCCTTTGGGGCGATAACCATCGGTGAAGATCATCTGCCGCGGATTGATTGGGAACGCTGTCGAAGCTGCGGTCTCTGTGTCGAAACTTGCCCCAGGGATATCATCGCCCTGGTCCCCCAGACCGGCCGGGTTGGTGTCTTTTGCTCTTCCCCAGAGAAAGGAAAGGCAGTCAGGAGCGTGTGTGAGGTGGGCTGCATCGCCTGCAAGTCTTGCGAGAAGGTCTGCGAATTTGACGCCATAAAGGTGGAGAACAACCTGGCCGTCATCGATTACGATAAATGCACGGGTTGCGGAAAGTGCGTGGAGAAGTGTCCCACGAAGTGTCTTATCATGTGCCCCAAGGAAGCTACAAAGCCTTAATCCCCCGCTTTTAGCCCGTTAGAGAAATCTGATTTCTAACGGGGTAAATATAATCCCAACCCCTTGTTTTTAAGAAAGGGTAGGGTTTACCCTGTTTAGAGATAAATCTCTAACGGGGCTTACCTTGTCAATCCCACACACCGATGTTAAACTTAGGTCTGTCCAATGCTCTGGCGGTGCCGTTGAAAATTTTAGGTTGAACGAATGCTTACTCGATACGACAAGGTATTGATTTGCTTCCTGCTTTTCTTGGCTCTTCTTTCCTTTGCGATCTGTGCTTTTGGGGTGAAATTTGAGGGATTGAAGACGTTTGGTGGACGGGAAGTGGTCATTTTTGTCAGTGGTCGAGAGGTGGCCCGCTATCCCTTGGTGGTTAAAAGGGAAAGGATAGAAATTGAGGGTCCTTTGGGGACCAGCCTGGTTGAGATCAATGGAGGGAAAGTTCGAATGCTTACTTCCCCTTGCCCCAACAAAATATGCGTGGGTCAAGGGTGGATTGAAGGCCCCAACCAGGTGATAGTTTGTGCCCCCAATCGGGTGATCGTCAAAATCGCTGGGGGGCGAGGGGACGAGTTGGATGCCGTTAGCAGGTAGATGTCCGGGGAGCTTTAGGATGAAATCCACCAGAAAATTGATGGTCTTGTCCTTCTTGCTGGCTGCGGGCATTGTTCTTTACATTGTAGAGGCCCTTTATCTGCCCTCTCTTCCTGTGCCCGGTGCCAAGCTCGGCTTAACCAGCATCACCACCCTCATCGTTTTGGTACTTTACTCTTGGCGGGAATGTCTTCTGCATGTAGTAGCCCGAACCGTCATTGGATCTGTACTCGCCGGAACCTTTCTCACACCCGTCTTTCTCTTTAGTTTTACTGGGGCGCTAATGAGTGCCCTTGTAATGATCCTTGTTTATGAGAAGCTCTATGGAAAGTTTAGCCTGGCGGGGGTGAGTCTTACGGGAGCCACAACGCATAATATGGCGCAGTTGATTCTGGCCGTCTTTTTCGTTGGTCATCCGGGAGTCTTTTTTCAGATGCCTTTCTTGATACTGATCGCTATTCCCACGGGTGTTTTTAATGGGGTCGCCGCCGGTTATCTGGTCCAAAGAACAGCGGCCTTATCCATCTAGCAGTAGGTGGGTAGATCGAATTTTGGGTAACAAGATGAAAAAGAAAAACTAAGATGAAAAAGAAAAACTATTTAACTATAAAGGATTTCCCTCCCGAAATTAGGCCAAGGGAAAGACTTTTTGGTTGTGGTCCTGAGAGTCTTTCCGATGCTGAGCTTTTAGCCGTAGTGATAAGTACGGGTCGGGAGGGAGAGACGGCGATCCAGTTAAGTCAGCGGATTCTAAGCGAGTTCGGGGTTTTAGGTACTCTCGGCAGGGCTACTTTGGAGGAGCTTTCGCTGATCGAGGGCATTGGTGAAGCCAAGGCGGCCAGGATTTTGGCTTCCCTGGAATTGGGAAGGAGATTGTCCACTCCCATTTCGACGAGAAGACCCGTTATTTCCACTCCCCGTGATGCGGCTGATCTGCTCATGTCAGAGATGCGTTACTTTGACAAAGAACATTTTAAGGCCTTGATATTGAATACCAAAAATGAAGTATTAAAGGTGGTGGATATCTCCATAGGAAGCTTGAATTCGGCCGTTGTTCATCCGCGGGAACTGTTTAAAATTGCCATTAAACACAGCGGTGCGGCGGTGATCGTCGTCCACAATCACCCCAGCGGGGATGCTACTCCCAGTTCCGAGGATATAGCTTTGACCAAGCGTCTCGCCAGAGCCGGTGAGGTTTTGGGTATTGACTTCCTTGACCACATCGTTGTCGGGGATGGTGAATTCACCAGTCTTAAAGAACGGGAATTTTTTTAAGTGATTTGTCGGATAAAAAATGATATTATCTTTATTTAGTCTGCGGTAAAAGCGGGGGTGTTCGTGAGTATTAGAGGAAGGGGTTTTATGTTTGATTTTTTGGCACTTCCCTTTGGGAAGGATATGGCAGTTGATCTAGGAACAGCGAATACGAAGGTTCATGTCAAGGGGCAGGGGATCGTTCTAATAGAGCCGTCCGTGGTGGCCATCGAGAAAGATAGCGGAAAGATATTGGCGGTGGGCTCGGAGGCGAAGAGAATGTTGGGAAGAACCCCCGGCAGTATCGTGGCTATAAGGCCGCTCAAAGATGGGGTCATTGCCGACTTTGATGTGACGGAGAACATGCTCCGCTACTTCATTCAAAGGGTCCACAAAAGGCGGTTTGCCGTGCGCCCTCAGGTCATAGTCTGTGTTCCTTCCGGCGTCACTGAGGTTGAAAAACGAGCCGTTTTTGAGGCCACCCTCCAAGCCGGTGCCCGGGCTGCCTATTTAATCGAGGAACCAATGGCTGCTGCCATAGGAGCGGGACTTCCCATACAGGAGCCCACCGGGAATATGATCGTTGACGTTGGGGGAGGGACCACCGAGGTGGCGGTCATTTCTTTGGGCGGGATCGTTTGCAGTGAGTCGATTCGAATTGGCGGAGATGAGCTGGATGAGGCCATCATCTCTCACATCAAGAAGGAGTACAATATCATGGTGGGTGAGAGAACAGCTGAGGAAATAAAGATAGAGATAGGTTCAGCTTATCCTCTTCCCGACGAGGAGGACGCGGAAGTTAGGGGACGTGATTTGCTCACGGGTTTACCTAAAAATATCATTATTTCCTCCGAGGAGGTCCGCGGGGCCATTGAGGAACCGCTCTCGGCGATTATCCTAGCCATCAAATCCACGCTCGAAAAAACCCCTCCTGAACTTTCAAGCGATATCATGAATCGGGGAATAGTCCTTACCGGTGGAGGCTCCCTGCTTAAAGGTTTGGATGAGAGGCTACGGCAGGAAACTGGCATGCCGGTCCATATGTCTGAAGACCCGCTTACTTGCGTGGTTGTGGGCTCCGGCAAGGCTTTGGAAGAGGTGAGCATCCTCCGAAAGGTGTCCATAGGTACGCGTCGGTAAAGTTTGCCCTCGCCAATTAAAGGAGAGTTGCCTCTTTTGTATCCGCCCAGGAATAGATTAAACCAGATAATCCTCGTTGTCTTGATATTATTGAGCATAGTGGTTATAACCCTCCATTACAAAGAGGGCGAAGAAGGTTTCCTGCACCGCACTCAGGGATTTGCGACTAATCTTATCTTTCCTCTCCAATCTGGCGTCTCGCGGGTGGTAAACTCCTTTCGGCATGGCTGGGGGTATATCTTTGAGCTCGGGCGCTTGCGGGAGGAGAACCAACAGCTAAAGGGGGAGGTTGCCGAGCTTCGGGGAGAGCTCATTTCTTTACGGGAGATGGAGAGGGAAAACCGGCGCCTGAGGAAACTCGTCGGTTTCAAGGAAAAACTAGAATATCGAACGATTCCTGCCCATGTCATTGGGAAGTCTCCTACGGAGTGGCAGGCCACGATCATTCTTGACGGAGGATCGGCCGATGGCATCGCCAAGGATATGCCCGTGGTGATCGAAGAAGGCCTCGTGGGTCGGGTAATCGAGGTAGCCTCTCACGCCGCTCAAGTTCAATTGGTCACAGATCGAAAGAGCGGTGTAGCTGCTCAAATCTTAAGGACGGGTGAGACGGGAGTTATTGAGGGACAAATTGGCGGGGAGCTTGGGCTCCAGTTTATCTCCAAGGATTCCTCGGTCAGGAAGGGAGATATTATTATAACCTCGGGTCTAGGGGGAGTTTTCCCCAAGGGAATTCCGATTGGCAGAGTGGTAGAGGTTAAGGGGCGGGCACATGATTTGTACAAGGGAATAAAGGTAAAATCGGCCGTCGATTTCTCCAAGCTGGAAGAGGTTCTCATTATCACTGATTTTCCTTTGACTCCTCCATTTGCTTCCAGTGAGGGGAGATAAAAGATGCGATTCCCCATATTTGGATTCTCTATTTTACTTATCTCTTTTATTCTTCAAACAACGTTGGTTCCCCATCTCAAAATCTTCGGTGCTCAACCCGATCTTATTCTCGTTGTCGTGGCTGCTTATGCCTTTATTCACGGTTCGGCCGGGGGCTCCATCGGCGGGTTCTTCGGTGGTCTATTGCAAGATATGGTTTTAATCAGGAATATGGGGTTCAATGCCCTTTGTAAAACCATCGTGGGTTATCTAGCCGGTCTTGTGGAGAGAACTGTCTTTGCTGAGAGCATCTTGCTGCCCGTGGTCGCTATTTTCCTAGCTAGCCTACTCCACGAGGCAATCTATCTAAGTTTTTCCGTTTTTCTAGGAGAGGTTGTCCTGCTTGATCTTTCCCTGTGGAGGATCGTGATCCCATCTGCCATCTATAATGCCATCCTAACCCTCCTGGTTTACCCCCTCCTTTGTAAGATAAACATTTATGAGGAGAGAGTGCCCAGGTTCAAGTGAAGTGGTGTGATGGAAAGTGACCAGACCAATTGAACGTATCCAACTAAGGCTAGTTCTTTTAAGCGCTGTTGCTTTGGTGGTCTTTGTTTCGCTCCTGGGCAGGTTGTGGTTTCTCCAGGTATTAGCTGGTGATAAATACGCTGAGCTAGCTGAGGGTAACAGGATAAGATTGATTTTGGTCGATGCCCCGCGAGGCATCATCTACGATCGCAACGGGCATGTTCTGGTGGGCAATAGACCGAGCCTCACCGTTTCTCTCGATCCTTCCCTCAATGGAGATAAGAGGGGGGTGATCGAGCGCCTCTCCAAGATTCTGGGTGTGACGCTCCGAGAGGTAGAGGAGAAACTCCAGGAGAAGACCGCCGACCCCCTAAAGCCCAGGGCGATAAAGCGAGATGTGGATATGCAGACCATTACCTATATAAAGGAACACCAGCCTGATTTCCCCGGGGTAACGATAGAGGTGGAATTCGCTAGGGAGTACCCCAATGGCGGTTTGGCCGCTCATGTACTGGGCTATCTAGGTGAGCTCTCGGAGGAGGAATTTGAGAAGAAAGAGAAAGAGGGTTATATCCTTGGCGATGTTATTGGGAAGACCGGTGTTGAGAAGGAGTACGAGTCGTTGCTTCGCGGAGAAAAAGGTGGCCGTCATGTAGAAGTCGATGCGACGGGGCGGGTCCTAAGGGTCTTGAATAGTAAGGATCCAATTCCCGGCCACAACCTGATCTTGACCATAGATAGAGACATACAGCTGGCTACTGAGATGGCATTAGCAGAGGCTGTCCAGTCTGCTCACAAGCAAAGATATTCTAAAGCGGCGGCTGGAGCTGCTGTTGTGATGGATGCAACGAATGGAGAGATACTTGCCTTGACTAGCCATCCCACCTATGATCCCCGCGTCTTTATAGGTGGAATTTCGAAAGAGCAATGGTTGGCTTTAAACGATGAGGCCAGTCACTACCCTTTGATTAACCGGGCGACGATGTGCTCTTATGCTCCTGGCTCCACCTTCAAACCCATAACTGGAATCGCCGGGTTAGCAGAGGGTCTCATTTCCCCTCGTAGCGTATTCGATTGCCGGGGCAGATGGACGGGCATGGGGGAACATTGGGCCAAATTCTGCTGGAAGCGTTCCGGTCACGGCCGGATAGATTTCGATCTTGGCGTGGTTGAATCCTGCGATGTGGTTTTCTACGAAATCGGTTATAAGTTTTACAAGACTGGCCAGGAGGGTCTTCAAAAGTGGGCGCGGGAGTTTGGACTCGGCTCGCTCACCGGAGTAGATCTTCCCTCCGAGGCTCGTGGGAGAGTTCCCGACAAAGCCTGGAAGAAGGAGTGGAATAAGGACAACCCGCGCAATCAGATCTGGCTTCCCGGCGATACGGTGAATCTGGCCATCGGTCAAGGTGATTTGCTGGTGACCCCCCTGCAGATGGCCAACGTTTTCGCCACGATAGCCAATGGAGGAACTCTTTATCGACCCCGAGCGGCCAAGAGTCTTTCTGCGGGGAGTGGAAAGGTTGCACACGAGTTTGATTCACAAGTCGTGGATAGATTAGAATTGTCTCCGGATATTCTTCGGACGTTGAGAGAGGATTTGGAACGGGTGGTTACACAGGGTACCGCGAAGAGAGCCTTTGCGGGCTTTCCCATTCCGGTGGCCGGTAAAACCGGTACGGCTGAGGTGAGGGGAAAAGACGATTTTGCCTGGTTTGTCTGTTATGCGCCGGCAAACAACCCCAAATATGTGATTTTGGTCATGGTGGAACAGGGGGGCCACGGGGGATCGACGGCTGCTCCGGCTGCCCGACAGATTTTAAGCCACATATACGGTGTTCCCTTCGAAGTTCCATCCGGGCTGGTTGACCCATCTCGTTGAGGAGACCAATGGACCTATTCAAGCTGGTGCGACGAGTTGATCTGGTGCTGGCTCTTACTATATTAGCTCTGGTGAGCTATGGCACTCTTATGGTCTACAGCGCCACCCGTGCCGATGCCGGAGGACTGTTATTCCTCAGAAAGCAGGTCATTTGGGTCATACTTGGATTTGTAGCCATGGCTGGCGCGGCCATTTTTAACTATAATCGACTCCGTCACTACACCACCTTTATCTATCTTTTCAATCTCGCCCTTCTAATCGCCGTCTTCTTCGTCGGTTATTCGACATTGGGGGCTCGGAGGTGGATACCCATTGGCCCCTTCAATTTCCAACCCTCGGAATTTGCCAAGGTCTTTTTGATCATTGTTCTTGCCGCCTTCTTGGCTACCAGAAGGGGGGAGGTCACCAGAGCCATTGATTTGTTTCTTGCCGTTGCTTTAGTGAGTATTCCTCTTTTTCTAATCTTTCTGCAGCCGGATTTGGGGACGGCTCTGGTGATCATGATGATACTCCTGGGAATGCTCTTGGTCGGGGGCATTAAGATTCGTCACTTGCTGATGATAATAGCCGTCGGTCTTTTGATCTGTCTTTTGGTTTTCCAGTTCAATTTGCTCAAGGAGTACCAGATGAAGCGCTTAATGGTCTTTCTCAACCCGAATCTGGATCCTTTGGGGGCGGGGTATAACTTGCTTCAGTCCAAGATTGCTGTCGGCTCGGGCCAGCTTTTAGGAAAAGGTTTATTTTCGGGCACTCAAACCAGACTTCAGTTCATCCCCTCTCGCCATACCGACTTCATTTTCGCCGTGGTCGGTGAAGAGTTGGGTTTTGTTGGAGGGGTGGTTCTTTTGATCCTCTACTTTATTGCCATTTCGCGGGGGATAAGGATTGCTACCACGGCCAGGGATATGTTTGGCGCTCTCATCGCCGCCGGCGTTGTTTCCATGTGGCTCTTTCAAATCTTTGTAAACTTGGGGATGACCATCGGCATCATGCCCATTGCGGGCATTCCCCTGCCCTTTTTTAGCTATGGGGGGAGTTCGATGATGACCCATCTGATTGCGGCGGGATTATTATTGAGCGTCTATGCGAGAAGATTTAAGTGACCACTGGTTTGGAAGGGAAGGTGTTTGTGTGGGTAGAAGGTCTAAAGGTAGAAGATCTAAATTGATAAGAAGGATCCCCAGAGTTTTGGGGCAGGTGAGGAAAGAGGCTCAGCGGGCTGTCGGGATTTTGATCGCCGGCGAGAAGGATGCGAACGGAGAGGGATTGCTCGATAACTTGACCTCGTCCACTCAAGACCGACAGGTTTTCTGCCTCCTTGAACTGGACAAGGAAGTATCGTTGGAGGAGATGGTCGAAGAAATCCAGGCGGTTGATCTCGTCTTAATTTTGGTGGATGCCACTCGGTATTTCGATGAGGAAACGGTTGCCTTCACAGTTTGCGCTCGGGAACTTGGAAAACCATTTTTGGTCGTGCTCGATGGCATTGAAAAAATAATTGGTCTGGATTCTGTGATTGAACGCATTGAGAACTTTTTGAACGTTCGCAGATCGAAGATTGTGCCGATTTCTACATCTGAGGGAGTGGGCCTCCGAGGCTTGATGTTGAAAATTTTGGAAGAGACAGAAGGGAAGGAAGTTGCCCTGGCTTCAAAGGTCGAGACGTTTAGGGATGTGGCCACCGAGATGGTGGTTCGGAAGACGAGCCTTCAAAATGCTCTTATAGGGGGAGTCACCATCCTTCCCGGTTCAGATATGCCGCTCCTGATGGCCAATCAGATGAGGATGGTTCTTAGAATCGCCGCCATTTATGGAGAGGAACTTACACTGGAGCGAGCCAAGGAGCTTTTGACCGTTTTTTGGGGTGGCTTGACCTTCA
This sequence comes from Actinomycetota bacterium, assembly GCA_030019215.1. Classification (GTDB taxonomy): domain Bacteria; phylum Actinomycetota; class Aquicultoria; order Subteraquimicrobiales; family UBA9087; genus UBA9087. The sequence goes on along the minus strand of JASEEZ010000010.1, from coordinate 2,251 downwards.
GGGCCGTCGCCCGACAACTCCTCGACTTTTTGCCCGGTCTAGGATGGGTTATCAAAGGTGGTGTCGCCTATGCGGGAACCTCGGCCGTGGGCAAAGCCGCCAGAAAGTATTTTGAGAAAGGATTGGGGCGTTTGACTATTAGAGATTGGAAACAAGTTCTCTCTGGTGGTGACGAGTGAGGGATTTGTGGAAAAAAATAGAGAGGATATTACCGGAGGTTCAGAGGCCAACCAGATATATCAACAGAGAGTGGAATTCGATTCACAAAGATCACCGGGATGTTCAGCTTAAGATCGCTCTGGTCTACCCCGATGTCTACGAGGTGGGGATGCCCAATCTCGGTTTACAGATACTTTACGAGATCTTAAATTTCCAAGATGATGTCCTGGCCGAGAGGGCTTATGCTCCCTGGGTGGATATGGAGAAAAAGCTGGGACAAAGGAGAACCCCTCTCTTTAGTCTTGAGTCGCATCTTCCTCTCGCTTCCTTCGATGTCCTGGGGTTTTCTCTTCAGCATGAGATGACCTACACCAATGTTCTCAACGTCCTTGACCTCGCGGGGATTCCTCTCCATGCTGCCAAAAGGGACGAGAGAGACCCTTTGGTCATTGGTGGTGGGCCCTGTATCTTCAATCCCGAACCACTGGCTCCCTTCTTTGATTTCTTTGTGATCGGCGAGGGCGAAGAAGTGACACTTGAGCTGATAGAGGAGGTCAAAAGATGGCAGCGCATGGGAAACAAAAGACGGAAAGTAGAACTTTTGAAGACGCTGGCGAGAATTCCTGGGATTTATGTTCCCTCCTTTTATCGGGTGGGGTATGAGTCTACGGGTGAGATTGGGAAAGTTGAGCCGATTTCAGAGGATATTCCCCAAGTGGTTTCAAAGAGGTTTGTCTCCGATCTTGATCGGGCAAGGATTCCGATGCGCCCCATTGTGCCCTATATGGAGGTCATTCACGACCGGTGTTCCCTGGAGATAAAGAGGGGTTGTACCAGGGGATGCCGTTTTTGTCAGGCGGGGATGATTTATCGGCCGGCGAGGGAACGCTCGGCGGAATACTTAAAGGGAGTTGGCGAGGAGCTCCTTCGAGAAACCGGCTATGAGGACATATCTCTGGCTTCATTGAGCACCAGCGATTATGGGCGAATCGAATGGTTGGTAGAGGAGTTGATGCGGGGATGCGCCGAGAAGGGGGTCTCCATCTCCTTACCTTCCTTGAGGGTTGATACTTTCTCCGTTTCCCTAGCGGAGCAGATCCAGAGAGTTAAAAAGACGGGGCTCACCTTTGCCCCGGAGGCAGGGACTCAACGATTGCGGGACGCAATAAACAAAGGTGTGACCGAGAGGGATCTGTTGAATACGGTCAGGAAGGCTTTTGAGGCGGGCTGGAGAAAGCTCAAGTTCTATTTTATGGTAGGGCTGCCTACGGAGAATCAGGATGACTTGAAGGGGATAGTGGAACTGGCTCAAAAGATTTTGAAGACCGCCCTTTCGATTGCCCCCGAGGAGCAGTGGAGCAGGATTCTGCTGACCTTCAGCGTTTCTCCCTTTGTTCCCAAACCACATACCCCCTTTCAATGGGTAGCTCAGGATACCATCTCGGAATTGGAGCGAAAGCAGAATTTTTTGAAGAGGAACCTTCGCGGAAGATACATCGCTCTAAAGTGGCGTGATGCGAGGCTCAGTTTCATTGAAGCGGTCCTTGCCAGGGGAGATCGAAGGGTGGCAGGAGCTTTGGAGAGGGCCTGGAGGCTGGGTTGCAAATTAGATGCCTGGACGGAGCATTTTAGATTTGATCTGTGGCAAAAGGTTTTTGAGAGCGAGGGTCTTTCCATGGATTTTTACGCGAACAGGGAGCGCCCTCAGGACGAGGTTTTTCCCTGGGATCATTTGAGCACCGGTGTGAGCAAGGAATTTTTGTGGAAGGAATATCGGAGGGCGCTGAGTGGAATTACTACCCAGGATTGTCGGTGGGGTTCCTGTGTGAACTGTGGAGTCTGTCCGAAGGGCGCAGGGGCAGGGGTACAGGGGCCAGTGACGAAGGACGAAGGGCGAAGGACGAGGGGAGAAGGGCGAAGGACGAAGAGCGAGGGGCGAAGGGCGAAGGACGAAGGACGAAGAGCGAGGGGCGAAGGGCGAAGGACGAAGGACGAAAGGCGAAGGACGAAGGGCTGGGGGCCAGGGAGTAGAAATTAGGAATGTGTGCCCTGCAGCTAAGGGGACTAGCGGGTGAAAGTCCCGCCAAGCTCT